>NZ_JBPPVW010000005.1:0-182508 GCF_053546955.1 Corynebacterium sp. 32222D000AT
GCGGGGCCAAGTCGCGCCGCGGCGGGCGCGCGAACAACGCCCGCAAGGGCGGCAAGAATACCCGCACCCATTCCAAGTCCCGCGGCGGGCGCGGCGGCAACAACTCCCGGCGCCAGGCGGCGGCCAGCCACATGACCACCCGGGACGAGACTTCGGCCGGCGGCCTGGTGGTCTCCGGCCTCGCCGAGGCCGTCCACGACGGCGGCGAGGTGGATCTCACCCGCATCTACGTGGCGCTGATCGGCCGGCTCGACCGCCGCGGCCGCCTGCTGTGGTCCATGCCGAAGGGCCACGTGGAGCCCGGGGAGCCGCGGCACACCACCGCCGAGCGCGAAGTCTGGGAGGAAACCGGCGTGCACGGCGAGGTCTTCGCCGATCTCGGCACTATTGATTACTGGTTCGTCTCCGACGGGGTACGCATCCACAAGACGGTGCACCACCACCTGCTGCGCTTCGTCGACGGCATCCTCAACGACGAGGACCCGGAGGTCACCGAGGTGGCCTGGATCCCCGTCTCCGAACTCATCGAGCATTTGGCCTACGCGGACGAGCGCAAGCTGGCCCGCATTGCCCACGACATCCTGCCGGACATGGCCCGTCAGGAGGCAGCCGCCGGGAAGGCCACGCCGCGGTGATGGGACGCCGACTCCGCCGCCTGACCGCCGGTACGACCGCCTGCCTGGCCGTGGCGCTCGGAATCAGCATCGGCGGCCCGGCGGCCACCCCCGACGCGACCGCGCAGGACGCTGACTCCGCCGCCTGGGGCCAAGCGCGCCAGCCGGGCCAGCTGGACCTCGAGCTCATCGAGGCCAGCCCGGTCCAGGTGGGCGACACGCTGACCGTGCGCTTCCGGATCCACAACCCGACCGATCAGGCCGTAGACGACCTGCAGGTCACCACCCGGCGCGGGGATGCGGTGGCCACCACCGCCGAGGCCCGCACGCAGCTGGCCCAAGGCTCCTTCCCGTATTTCGGCGCCAGCGCCAACCCCGGGGCCCTGGGCCCCGGGGAGACCCGGGAGGTCAGCCTGACGATCCCGACCGGGCTGGAGGGCGAAGGCTCTTTGGCCATCACCGAGGCCGGCATCTACCCGTTGCTCTACACGCTGACCGGCACCCGCGACGGGGAACCGGTCAGCCTGTCGGAGGACCGCACGCTGCTGGATCTCGCGCCGCAGCCGGGGGAGGAGTCCCCAAGCGACGCGGCCGAAGACGCAGAAGACACAGAAGAGACAGAGAACTCCGAGCCCCACGACCTGTCTGTTATTTATCCGATTACTGACACGGTGGACATCGTGCCGGGGGATACCGGCGGGCAATCGCTGATTCTGGAGTCCGATCACCTGGCCCAGTCCCTCTCGCCCGGGGGACGGCTGGACCGCCTGGTGGATAGCTACCTGTCCCACGACCTGCAGGGCGCGGCCTGCGCGGCGCTGGACCCGGCGCTGCTCAGCGTGGTCGAGCGCATGGAGGACGGCTACACCGTCCATGACTCCCGGCCCTCGGTGGCGCACCAGGCCAAGCGCCTGCGCGATTCGTGGTTCAACGAGGACGCGGACTATCGCGGCGAGTCCGGGCAGGGCAGTAGGGCCGCCAGCCAGTGGCTGGCCAAGATCAAGCAGCTCGACTGCGTTATGGCCATGCCCTGGGCGGACGCGGATCCTTCGGCCGTGCGCAGCGTGGACAACGCCTGGCTCGATCACGAGGCCTTCGCGCACGGCGCCGAAATTATCGAGCGCCTGGCCGGCCGCCCGCTGGCCAGCAACGCCCTGGTGGGCAGCAAGGGCTACGTGACCGAGGACCTCGGCCGGCCCGCCGTGGTGGCCAACAACAGCATCTGGGCCGGCCAGGCGCTTTCCTTCGACCCCTCCCTGGGTAGCCTGCTGGCCCAGACCGGCACGCGGCCGCAGACCACGGCCTATTCCAACCCGGAGCTGCGCTACGACTACCGGGTGGACTCCGTCCTCGCGCGGGACTTGAGCGCCGCCGCAGCCCTCCGGCTGGGCGCCCAGGAAGACGACACCCTGGCCGTGCTGCCCGCCACCCTGGAGCCGGCCACCGCCGACCAGGTGCTCGCCGCGGGCGAGGCCGTGCTGGTAGATCACACCGCGCGTGCCAAGCCGGTTTCCGCGCTGCCGCTGGAAACCAACGAGGCGGCGGAGCAGGGCCTGCCGGCTGGCAGCCCCTACGTGGACCCGGCTGCTTTCGATGCCACCCAGACCGGGCGCATCAAGCAGCAGGCGAAGTACGCCGACGAGCTGACCAAGATCATGGTCAACGATCCGCATATCGCGCTGACCCGCTACGGCTTTACCCAGCCGCTGCGCCACGATCTGCTCACGGCGCTTTCGGCCACCCGGCGGACCAGCCTGCCGACCACTAAGGAGTCGGAAGAGGCCTCCGTCCGGCGCCTGGACGCCAACTCGAACACGCTGCAGGAGCTGCGCTCCTCGGTCACGCTGCTGCCGCCCGGCAACGTCTACACGCGCGTCTCGGAGTCCTCGCCGCTGCTCATCGTGGCGGAAAACGGCCTGCCGCTGCCGGTGGAGGCCACGCTGGAGTACCAGGGCCCGGATAACGCCCGGCTGAACACGCCGGAGCGGGTTCGGATCCCCGCCACCGGCTCTATTACGGTGAACATGACCGCCGATCTTCCCGAGCAGACCGACCGCATCCGTATGGAGCTGTGGCTGGCCACCCCGGAATCCGACATGATCTCGCAGCCAATAAGTATCGCCGTGCAGACCCGAGCCGGTATCCTCAGTGTCTATGGCATCGGCATCGCCGCTGCACTCGCAGTAGGTTTGGCCCTTCTTTTTAAGGTCGGGCGCAAGAAGAAATCAGAGACGTAAAAGAGCTTAAGTTTTTCTATGACCAACCAGCAGGGCCGCGAGGCTGAATCAGAATCCAGGCACGAAGAACCGAAACCCGCCGGCCTCCGCGGGCGGATCGTTTCGGCGTCGCCGCCGGCTCCCGTGCCCACCCGCCGCGAACCGGTGAACGTGCCGGCCGCGGAGCCGGTGGAGGACAAGTCGGATCTGCGCGGCAAGAACGCCGAGCAGTCCACCAGCGACCGCGACGTCGTGCGCGCGACCGGCACGATGGCCATCGCCACGCTGCTGTCGCGTATCACCGGCTTCCTCCGCCAGATGCTCATCGGCGCCACCCTGGGCGCCGCCGTCGGCACGGCGTTCAGCTCCGCCAACCAGATCCCGAACCTCGTCACCGAGATCGTCCTGGGCGCGGTGCTGACCTCGCTGGTCGTGCCGGTGCTGGTGCGCGCGGAGAAGGAGGACTCCGACCGCGGCGAGGTCTTCATCCGCCGGCTGTTCACGCTGGCCTTTAGCCTGCTCGGCGTGGTCACGCTGCTCTCGGTGCTGTTCGCTCCGCTGCTGACGGAGTTGATGCTGCCCGAAGATTCCAAGGCGAACTCGATCCAGGCGATCTCCTTTGCCTACTTCCTGCTGCCGCAGATCTTCTTCTACGGGCTCTTCGCGCTGTCCCAGGCGGTGCTGAACACGAAGAATATCTTCGGCCCGGGCGCGTGGGCGCCGGTGGTCAACAACATCATCTCTATCTCGGTGCTGTTGATGTACCGCTTCCTGCCGGGCAGCCTGCACCCGGACGCGCCCAGCGCGGTGACCGACCCGCACGTCATCCTGCTGGGCTTGGGCACCACCACGGGCGTGGTGGTCCAGGCGCTGATCCTGCTGCCGTACCTGAAGAAGGCCGGCATCAACATGCGGCCGATGTGGG
Organism: Corynebacterium sp. 32222D000AT; assembly: GCF_053546955.1. Taxonomy (NCBI): domain Bacteria; kingdom Bacillati; phylum Actinomycetota; class Actinomycetes; order Mycobacteriales; family Corynebacteriaceae; genus Corynebacterium; species Corynebacterium sp. 32222D000AT. Next base: position 3,756 of record NZ_JBPPVW010000005.1, read on the forward strand.
GCCTGGACGAACGCATCAAGCAGTTCGGCAGCATGGCGGTGGCCATCATCGCCTACGTGGCCATCTCCCAGGCCGGCTACGTGGTCACCTCCCGGGTGGCCGCGCACGCCGACGCCGGCGCGCCGCTGGTCTACCAGAACGCCTGGCTGCTGCTGCAGGTGCCCTACGGCATCATCGGCGTCACGCTGCTGACCGCCATCATGCCCCGGCTGTCGCGCAACGCAGCCGACGGCGACGTCGACGGCGTGGTCCGGGACCTGACGCTGAGCTCCAAGCTGACCTTCATCGCGCTCATCCCGATCGTCATCTTCATGACGGCCTTCGGCACGCCTATCGCGCGCGCTCTTTTCCAGTACGGTTCCTACGGCGCCGACAGCGCCGAGCAGCTCGGCCTAACCATTAGCTTCTCCGCCTTCACGCTGATCCCTTATGCGCTGGTGCTGCTGCACCTGCGCGTCTTCTACGCCCGCGAGGAAGCCTGGACCCCGACGTTTATCATCGCCGGCATTACCTTCACCAAGGTGGTGCTGACCCTGCTGGCGCCGCTGGTGGCCAGCACCCCGGAGCACGTAGTCATCCTGCTGGGTACCGCCAACGGCTTCGGCTTCATCTCCGGCGCGGTCATCGGCGCGTTCCTGCTCAAGCGCAAGCTGGGCTCCCTGGGCGGCAAGGAGCTCAGCCGCACGATCGTGTGGGCCACGATTTCCGGCGTGGTGGGAGTCGCCCTCACGATGGCCGCGAACTGGCTGGTGGGCCTGGTGCTGCCGGATCCCATGCCGTCCATCTTCTACCTGCTGCGCGTTATCGTCTTCGGGCTGCTCTTCGTCGTCATCACCGGCCTAGTGCTGTCCCGCTCCGGCCTGCCCGAGGTCCAGAACCTGGGCCGGGCCCTGCACCGCATCCCGGGCATGGCACGCTTCATCAAGGTCGACAACTCCCAGGCCATCGAGGTCGAGGAGCCGGAGCTGCAGGAGATCCAGTCCGTGTTCACGCAGGACTCCTTCAACTCCTCGCCGGTCCCGCCGCCCATGTCCGCCGGCATTGTCCGCGGCCCCCGGCTGGTCCCGGGCGCGCCGGTCTCCGACGGCCGCTTCCGCCTGCTCAAGGACCACGGCTCCGTGGCCGGCGCCCGCTTCTGGCAGGCGCGCGAGCAGTCCACCGGCCGGACGGTGGCGCTGACCTTCGTGGACACCACCAACCAGGCGCCGTTCGCGCCGGCGAACCCGGGCCAGGCCGCGCGCCGCTCCGCCGCGGTGGCCCGCAACACCCGCAAGCTGGGCGAGCTCGGCCTGACCTCGGTGGCGCCGAACATCGAGGTGCTGTCCTACCGCTCCGGCTGCCTGGTGGTGGCCGACTGGGTCGCCGGCACCGAGCTGAAGACGGTCGCCGCCTCCGACGGGCTGGACCCGCACGCGGTCGCCCACGCGATGGGCTACATGGTCGAGGACACCGCAACCGCCCACGAGGCCGGCGTACTCATGGGCCTGGATCACCGCGACCGCATCCGGATCTCCACCGACGGCGTGGCCGTGCTGGCCTTCCCGGCGGTGCTGAGCGACGCCGCGGAGTCCACCGACCGCGAGAGCCTGAGCTCCGCGCTCGACATGCTGGTCGAGTCGACCTCGCCCACGCCGAAGGTGCTGCGCGATATCGCGGCCGATGCCGGGCTCTCCGGCGAGGAGGTCGCGGGAGAGGTGGAACAGGCCTACCGCGAACTCGACGCCGCGGACGCGGACGACAAGGAAGACAAGCAGGAGGCGCTGGCCACCGCGCAGGGCAAGACCCTGGCCGGCATCGCCCGCCGCCTCTACGACTTCGCCCCGGACGATCCGGAAGGCGACGAGGCCCTACCGGTCAGCCAGCTGCCGGACGATACCCCGGAGGAGACCCCGGAACCGACCGCCGGCTTCGGCGGGCGCGGCTACTCCGGCTCCGGCGTGCTGCTCATCGGCGTGCTGGCCACGATCTTCGTGGTGCTCATGGCGGCCCTGACCACCTGGGTGATGTCGATCCTGGGCAACAACGCCGAGAACGCGCCCATCAATACCGAGGCCGTCAAGCAGGCCGAGCCGACCCTGCTTTCGGGCCCGCCGCTGCTCCTCGACGCCAAATCGGCCGACACCGTGCCGGCGAACAAGGACGCCAAAGAACTCATCGACGGCGACAAGTCCACGCGCTGGTCCACCGAGAAGGCGGAGACCGGCGTGGTCTTAAGCCTTGAGGACCCGGTGCAGCTGCGCGACGTCATCATCGATCAGTCGGGGAGCTCCCAGGCGACGGTGGAAATCTACGCGGTGGATTCGGAGACCTTCGATCCCACGAACCCGCAGTTGGAACAGCTGCCGCAGCTGGCCAACGAGACCCTGCAGGGCTCGCGCACCTCGCTGGACCTGAAGGAGAAGCCGGAGTTCTACGACGGCCTGCTCGTCTGGGTCAGCGAACTTCCGAAGAACAAGAAGGCCACCCTGGCCGATATCCGCGTCGCCGGAGTACCGCAGTAGCTTTTCTTCCGCTGCGGCCCCGGCGGATTCCCGCAGCTAGCGGTTAGTTTAGCCGTTAACTAAAAAATTATCTCCTAGCAGGGGTTGACAGATTTAAACCTTGGTGTATCATCGTTTGTAGACGCATCAACAACAGGTGCGCGGAGAATTTCATAGACTGGCGCTTGCCAAACAAACACCGCCTACTACACCGACTACTTCAAGGAGTAACAATGACCAACCTCGCAGGTAACTTCGTTCTGGACCCGGCCCACACCACCATCGGCTTCGTCGCCCGCCACGCCATGGTGACCAAGGTCCGCGGCAACTTCACCGAGTTCGACTCCAACATCACCATCGCGGACAACATCGCTGACTCCAAGGCCGAGGTCACCATCAAGGCTGGCTCCATCGACTCCGGCAACGCCGACCGCGACAACCACGTCAAGGGCGAGGACTTCTTCAACGTTGAGTCCTTCCCGGAGATCACCTTCACCGCCACCGAGTTCCAGCTGGACGAGTCCGGCAACGGCTCCGTCACCGGCGACCTGACCATCAAGGGCACCACCAAGCCGGTCACCCTGGAGGTCGAGACCGACGGTATCGCCGAGGATCCGTTCGGCAACACCCGCCTGGGCTTCGAGGCCAAGGGCAAGATCAACCGCACCGACTTCGGCGTTGACTTCAACGCCCCGCTCAAGACCGGCGGCGTGCTGGTCTCCGAGGAAATCAAGCTGGAGATCGAGGCCTCCGCCATCAAGCAGTAAGGCGCTCGCCCCCTTCCAACAAGACCCAGACCCCGGGTCGGCTCGCAGACTTTGCGGAGCCGATTCCGGGGTTTCCGGCGTTTTCAGGCACTACTGTGGTGGCTATGACTTCCCAGACTGCCTCCGTGCCCGAACCCGCCACCCTCACCCAGGAGGCGGCGCGCCACCGCAGCGAGAACCTGCGGGTGGACTCCTACGATCTGCACCTGGATCTGAGTGCCGCGGCCACCCAGGCGACCTTCGGCGTGCACGTCGTCGTGGAGTTTTCCACCGCTGACCCGCACGTCTTCCTGGACTACCTGGGCGCCAGCGTGGATAGCGTCACCCTCGACGGCCAGCCGTGCCCGTTTGCCTTCGCCGACGGCTGGTTGACCGTCGACGACGTACCGGTCGGCCAGACCGTGCGCCTCGAGGTCCACGGCCAGAGCCGCTATTCCCGCACGGGGCAGGGCCTGCACCGCATGGTGGACACGGCGGACGACGCCGTCTATATCTACTCCCACCTGGAGCCCTCGGACGCCCGCCGCATCTTCCCGTGCTTCGACCAGCCGGACCTGAAGGCCGCATTCACCGTCCACATCACGGCCCCGGAGGCCTGGCAGATCCTGTCCAACCAGCCGGAGGTCAGCCGCACCGACTGCGACGAGGACTACGTGACCTGCACCTTCGCGCCGACGCCGCCGCTGTCGACGTACCTGACCGCCTTCGCGGCCGGGCCCTACCGCGTGGTGGAAGATAGCTGGACCCCTCAGAGCGACAGCGCCCAGCCGATCCAGCTGCGCGCCTTCGCCCGTGCGTCCATGGCGGACCACCTCGACGCCGAGATCCTCGAGCTGACCCAACAGGGCCTGGGGTTTTTCCACGCGCACTACGGATACCCGTACCCGTGGGGCAAGTACGACTCCATCTTCGTGCCGGAATACAACCTGGGCGCCATGGAAAACCCGGGCCTGGTCACCTTCACGGAGAAGTACCTCTTCCGCTCGCAGGCCACCCGCGCCCAGCACGCCGGGCGCGCGAACACCATCCTCCACGAGATGTCGCACATGTGGTTCGGCGACCTGGTGACCCCGCGCTGGTGGGACGATCTGTGGCTGAAGGAGTCCTTCGCCGAGTTCATGGGCGCGGATTCCTCGGTGGAGGCCACCGCCTACACGGAGGCCTGGGCGAATTTCGCCGGCAGCCGCAAGAACTGGGCCTGCCAGCAGGACCAGCTGCGCACCACGCACCCCATCAAGGCGGAGATCCCGGACGTGGACGCCGCCCGCCAGAACTTCGACGGCATCACCTACGCCAAGGGTGCAGCCGTGTTGAAGCAGCTGGTCCACTACGTCGGCCGCGAGGCCTTCTACGCCGGCGCGCGGGACTACTTCGCCGCCCACGCCTTCGCCGCCGCCACCTTCGACGACTTCCTGGACGCGCTAGCCGGGCACACCGACCGCGACCTGCCGGAGTGGGCGCGGCACTGGCTGCGCACCACCGGCATCGATAGCCTGCGCCCCAAGGTCACCGGCACCACGGCTATCGAGCACCTTTCCGTTTTAAGCGCGGACCCGGAATCCACCCGCCCGCACCGCCTGGACGTGACGCTGCTGGACGAGCACTTGCGCAAGCAGGCCACCTTCGACGTCGACATCGCCGCGGGCGCCGGAGCCACGGAGATCCCGGAGGCCGCCGGGCTGGACCTGCCCGCGCTGGTGGTGGTCAACGACTCGGACCACGCCTACGCCAAGGTGGGCTTCGACGCCCGCTCCCTGGAGACCATCCGCACCCGCCTGTCCGAGATCGACAGCGATCTGACACGGGCGGTGATCTGGACCGGGGTGTGGAACATGACCCGCGACGGCGCCTGGCCGGTCAGCCAGTACGTGGAGACGGTCACCCGGCATGCCGCCGCGGAGACCAACGCGACCCTGCTGGCCACCGCGCTGAACAACGCGCACTACGCGATCAACTGCTTTCTGCCGGAGGCCGAGCAGGACGCGGCCCGCACCGACTTCGCGGACCGGCTCTGGGATCTTGTCCACCGGGCCGCGCCCGGCTCCGACGAGCAGCTCATCCTGGCCCGCAGCACGATTGCCGCCCTAGCCGCCGCGCCCGGCGACGCCCCCGTCGCGCGCCTCAAGGCGCTGCTGGACGGGCAGCTTGCCGGGCTGCGCCTCGATACGGATGTGCGCTGGTCCCTGGTCAAGGCCCTGCGCGCCCGCGACGCCTTCAGCGCCGAGGATTTGGCGGCGGAAGAGGCTAACGATGCCACGCTCACCGGCGCCGCAGCCGCCCTCGGCGCGCGTTATTCCACCCCGGACGCCGCCACCAAGCGCGAGGTCTTCGACCTGGTGACCACCCCGGAGAAGTTCTCCAACGCCCAGGTCGACTCCCTGCTGGCCGCCTTCAACGCCCCGCGCTCGAAGGCCCTGCGCGAGCCCTTCGCCCAGGTCTATTTCGATAAGATCTCGCACCTCTGGGAGGCTCACCCCATCGAGATTGCCAACCGGCTCGTCCGCGGCCTCTACCCGTACCTGCCGGGCAGTGACGCCGCCACCACGGCCTTTATCGAAAGCCACCAGCCCCCGCGCGCGCTGGCCCGCGTGCTGACCGAATGCCAGGACGAGCTGCACCGCCGGCAGGCCGTGAAGGCCTCGCCGGCCCAGCGCTAGGAGCACCTCCCCGAGAAAACTTCGTCTCCCCGGGTGGCGCAGGTCGCAAAAATAAGGTGGAATAGGAGTCACCATCACTTTTTAAAACTCGGGGGTGTTTCAAGCGATGGGCTCGGGGGAGACTCTATCCAGCCATAAAACTGACCACAAAGATCACACAGCAGATCACGCAGACAAGACAAGCAGCGCAAACAGCGCAAACAGCGCAAATAGCACTGCCACTGCGGGGCGCGACAAGACCGATCAGGAACTCGTCGACGCGTATATCGGGGGAGACGGCAAGGCCTTTTCCGCCATCGTGGAGCGCCACCGCTCGCGCCTGACCACCGTGGCGCGGCGGTACACGCATAACGACACGGACGCCCAGGACATCGTGCAGGAGGCGCTGCTGCGCGCCAGCCGGAAGCTGCACACCTACCGGCGGGAGGCCCGGCTGGGCACCTGGCTGCACCGGCTGGTGATGAACTCCGGCTACGACTTCCTCAACCACCGCTCCAACCGGGAGAATTATTCACTGGACGCGGGCGTCGTGGAGGAGGACTACAACCACCTGCTGGCCTGCACCGACGACCGGGACGTGGATCTGCGGCTGACGCTCAGCAACGCCCTGCGCCTGCTGCGCCCGGATCAGCGGGTGGCGCTGTGGCTGATCGACGTCGCCGGCTTCGACGTGGCCGAGGTCGCCCGCCACCAGGGCGTGGCGCCCGGGACCATCAAGTCCCGCCGCGCCCGGGCCAAGGGTGTGCTCAAGGAAGCCATCTCTTTTTCGTCGTGAGAAACCGACGAATGGTTAAGGTTGTGTATCAACTTCCCGCAGGCCCGTGCTGTCGATGCGGGAGTTTTCCCTAGACCGAGTAGAATCTGGGGCGTTAAGCGACTCGATTTGAATCAAGGGGAGTTACACACACATGACCGTTCACAATGTCGCCATCGTTGGATCCGGCCCGGCCGGCTACACCGCGGCGCTGTATGCGGCCCGCGCGGAGTTAAACCCCATCGTCTTCGAAGGTTTCGAATACGGCGGCGAGCTGATGAACACCACCGAGGTAGAAAACTACCCCGGCTTCCAGAAGGGCATCATGGGCCCGGACCTCATGGAGGAAATGCGCGCTCAGGCCACCCGCTTCGGCGCTGACCTGCGCATGGAGGTCGTCGACTCCGTGGAGCTCGACGGCGAGATTAAGAAGCTGCACGTCGGCGACGAGGTCTTCGAGGCCCGCACCGTCATCTTGGCGACCGGCGCCGCCCCGCGTCACCTGGGCGTGCCCGGTGAGCAGGAGCTGACCGGCCGCGGCGTGTCCACCTGCGCGACCTGCGACGGTTTCTTCTTCAAGGGCCACAACATCGCGGTCATCGGCGGCGGCGACTCCGCCATGGAGGAGGCAACCTTCCTGACCAAGTTCGCCGAGACCGTGACCATCGTGCACCGTTCCGAGAACTTCCGCGCCTCCAAGATCATGCTGGAGCGCGCGCAGCAGAACCCGCAGATTAAGTGGGAGCTCAACCAGACCGTCGAGCGCGTTATCGAAGAAGACGGAAAGGTCAGCGGCCTGGAGCTGCGCGACGCGGTGACGGGGGAGACCAAGACCCTCGATGTCACCGCCATGTTCGTGGCCATCGGCCACGACCCGCGCTCGGCCTTCCTCGAGGGCCAGGTCGACCTCAACGAGGCCGGCTACGTCACCGTGACCCACCCGGGCACCCAGACCAACCTGCCGGGCGTCTTCGCCTGCGGCGACTTGGTCGATGACCACTACCAGCAAGCCATCACCGCCGCCGGCTCCGGTTGCCGCGCGGCGATCGATGCGGAACATTTCCTCGCGGAGAATCGTTAAATTATTATGAGCAATGTCAAAGAAGTGACCACTGATAACTTCCGTTCCGAGGTTATCGAGGCCGGTAAGCCGGTCGTCGTCGATTTCTGGGCGGACTGGTGCGGTCCCTGCAAGAAGCTCTCCCCGCTGCTGGACGAGATCGCAGAAGAGCTGGGCGACAAGGTCGGCGTCGTGAAGGTCAACGTCGAGGAGCAGCGCAACCTGGCGGCCATGTTCCAGATCATGTCCCTGCCCTCGGTGCTGATCTTCAAAAACGGCGAGAAGGTCGAGGAATTTGCTGGTCTGCGCAGCAAGGAAGACATTCTGTCCAAGATCAACAACCACCTTTAGCCGTGGTTCAGGGATGCTTGAAGGATGAAGGAATGAATGTGAATCGCGTTTTAAGTGTGGGCGACACCAGCGTGCGCGTCGCTGAGGCACGCGCGAACCTGGCCCGCCTCGGCCAGCTGACGCAGTACTCCGGCGAGGTAAGCGCCTGGAAGAAGCAGAGCTACTCGGAGCAAGACAAGTACTTCGATACTGAGTTGGCGGAAGCGATCAAGGCCTTCCAGCAGTCGCGCGGGATCATCCCCTCCGGTCGCATTGATGACATGACGCTGCGGGAGATGCGCCTGGCGTCCTATTCCCTCGGCACCCGTGTCCTGCAGTTCCAGCAGGGCAGCGAGCTGGTCGGCGACGACGTCTCGCAGCTCCAGTCCCAGCTGGAAGAGCTTGGCTTTTACCACAACCGCGTGGACGGGCACTTCGGCCAGTACACCCACGACGCGCTGGCTGATTACCAGCTCAACAGTGGCCTGCAGGCCGACGGCGTGTGCGGGCCGGTTACCCTCCGGGCACTGAGCCTGCTGGGCCGCCGGATCACCGGCGGCTCGGCGCACAACATCCAGGAGCGCGAGCGCGTGCGCAACGCGGGCCCGAAGCTGAGCGGCAAGCGCGTGGTGATCGATCCGGGCCTCGGCGGCTCCCGCAAGGGCCGGACCGTGACCGGGCGCTACGGCGACATCACCGAGGAAGAGCTCATCTGGGATCTCGCCCAGCGCGTTGAGGGCCGCATGATTGCCGCCGGGATGGAGACCATCCTCTCCCGCCCGCGCATGCACGATCCGTCGATCAAGGAACGCTCCGAGATGGCCAACGCCTTCGACGCGGACCTGGTTATTTCCCTGGCCTGTGACTCCTACGCCAACGAGAAGGCCAACGGCGTGGCGACGTTCTACTTCGGCTCCGAGTCCGGCAACTCCTCGCTCATCGGGGAGACCCTTTCCGGGTTCATCCAGCGCGAAATCGTAGCCCGCACGAACCTGAACAACTGCCGCAACCACGGCCGCACCTGGGAGCTGCTGCGCTTTACCCAGATGCCCGTCGTGCAGGTGGTACTGGGCTACCTGACCAACCCGCACGACACGGAGATCCTCACCGATCCCGCCAAGCGCGACGACATCGCCGAGGCCATCGTCGTGGCCGTCAAGCGCCTCTACCTCATGGACGAGGACAACCTGGCCACCGGCACGTACAAATTCGCCGAGCTGCTCGAGGCCGAGCAGTCCTAGGACTTAAAAAAGCCACGGTAAACACTAAAGCCAGCGTCGAGATTCTCGACGCTGGCTTTTGTTGTGCCCGGCAAGCCGCGGCTAGTTCTTCTCGCCCTCGATGAGGGACATGATGCGCTCGAAGTCTTCCTGGTCGCCGAATTCCACGACCATCTTGCCCTTGCGCTTGCCCATGGTCACCGTGACCTTGGTGTCGAAGCGATCGGACAGCCGCTCGGCGGAGTCGGTGAAGTACTGCGGCTGCACCGGCGCCTGGCGCTTGGCCGGCTGGTCGGCCTTGCCCTGGCGCTTGTAGAGCGTCACGGCCTCCTCAGTGGCGCGCACGGACAGGCCCTCGGCCACGATCCGGTTGGCGATTTCTTCCATCGCCTCGGCCGAATCCAGGCCCAGCAGGGCGCGCGCGTGGCCGGAGCTGAGCACCCCGGCGGCCACCCGCTTTTGCACGGCCACCGGCAGGCGCAGAAGGCGCAGCATGTTGGTCACCTGCGGGCGGGAGCGGCCCAGGCGGTCGGCCAGCTCGTTCTGCGTGACCCCGAATTCCTCCAGCAGCTGCTGGTAGGCGTTGGCCTCTTCCAGCGGGTTGAGCTGCACGCGGTGGAGGTTTTCCAGCAGGGCGTCGCGCAGCATGCTGTCGTCGGTGGTGTCCCGCACGATGGCTGGCACCGTGGCCAGGCCCGCCTTGGCGGAAGCGCGCCAGCGGCGCTCACCCATGATGAGCTCGAAGCCGCCCTCCTCCGAAGGCCGCACCACGATGGGCTGCAGGAGGCCGAATTCCTTGATCGAGTGAACCAGCTCCTTGAGCTCGTCCTCGTCGAAGACGGTACGCGGCTGCTTCGGGTTGGGCAGGATGTCGCCCACGGGCACCTCGCGGTAGGTGGCCCCGATAGCGGCCGGCTTCGGCTGCTTCTTCTTGCCAGTGTTCCCGGACTGGATGGTGGGAGCGCCCTTCACGCGCTTGCCCTCGGAACCGCCCTCAGCGGAACCTTCAGCGGGCGTGCGCGAGGTGGCGTTGCCCAGGATGACATCCGCCGCGGAATCCCCCAGGCGCGGCTTGCGGGTCGGCGCGTCCGGCCCAGACGGGATGAGCGCCGCCAGACCGCGGCCGAGGCCGCCGTGCTGCGCCTTCGGCGCCTTGCCCGCCTTGGGTGCTCCTGCTTTCTTGTCCGCCATGGTTTTAGCCTTCCTCCAATTCCGCGAAAATTTCCGGGCTTACCCCAATGGCGCCCGTGGTGGGGTGGGGGCGGTAGTCGCCCCGCTCGTCGAGTTCCCGGGCGGCCGCCACGTAGGCGCGCGCACCGGTCGAGGACGGATCATAGTCCACGACGGTCTTGCCGTAGCCCGGCGCTTCCGAGACCCGGATGGAGCGCGGGATGACGTTGCCCAAAACGACGGCGCCGAACTGATCGCGGACCTCGTCAGCGACCTGCTCGGCCAGCTTCGTGCGGGCGTCGAACATGGTCAACAGCACGCCAGAGATGTGCAGATCCTCGTTCAGGTGCTCCCGGATCATTGAGATATTGCCCAGCAGCTGGCCCACGCCCTCCAGGGCGTAGTACTCGCACTGAATGGGGATGATGACTTCTTCCGCACACGTCATCGCATTGATGGTGAGCAGGCCCAGCGAGGGCGGGCAGTCGATGAAGACGTAGTCGAATTCGTGCTCGTCCAAAAAGCCCTTGTGCAGAGCGTCGTACAGGCGGAACTCGCGCCGCACCAGAGAGACCATCTCGATCTCCGCCCCGGCCAGGTCGATGGTGGCGGGGATGCAGTAAAGGTTGTCCACGTCCGGGCACTTCTGCATGGCCTGTTCCGCGCGGCAATCACCCAGCAACATCTCGTAGCTGGAGTCCGTGCCGGAATTGTGAGCCGCCCCGACAGCGGTAGAGGCGTTGCCCTGCGGGTCCAAGTCGACCACCAACACCTTGTGCCCGGAGTCCGCCAGTGCGGCGGCGAGGTTCACGGCGCTGGTGGTCTTGCCGACACCGCCTTTTTGGTTGGCGATGGTGATAAGCCGGGGAGTAGTCATGCCCACTACTCTAGTTCACGCGCGGGACCCGGATGACGGTGGTTCCCCGCACCGTAGTGACCTCGGCTTTGCCGCCGCCGGCCCGCTTAATATCCGCGGCATCCCGCTCAAGCTCGTCGCGTACCGACTCGCCCTTTAAGGCGATCATCTCGCCGCCCTTGCGCACCAGCGGCAGGGACCACTTGGCCAGCTTGCCCAGCGGCGCCACCGCGCGGGAGGTCACCACGTCGCAGCCGCTAACGGCCTTCTTAATGGGGCCTTCCTCGGCGCGACCGCGCCAGACGGTGACGTTGTCTAAGCCCAGCAGGTCCACCACCTCGTTGAGGTAGTTGTAGCGCTTGAGGAGGGGCTCGACCAGATCCAGGTGCAGGTCCGGGCGGGCGATGGCCAGCGGGATGCCCGGCAGGCCAGCGCCGGAGCCGACGTCGACGACGCGGGCATCGGCGGCAATGAGCTCCTCGACCACGGCGCAGTTGAGCAGGTGGCGGTCCCAGAGGCGCGGGACCTCGCGGGGGCCGATAAAACCACGAGTGGACCCGTCCGTAGCGAGCGAGTCGTGGTAGGCCTGCGCCAGCGGCAGGCGGGAACCGAATACTACAGACGGGTCCAGTTGGGACACTCTATTCTCCGTTTTCTTGTGGTGTACTCCTGGGAAACTAGCCGAAGAGCTAGCCCTGGCGGCGCTGCTTCTTGCTGCGGTTGTCCTTCTTGCGAGCGCCGGGCTTGGGGGCCGTGGTGCGCTTGAGCTCGCGCTTGGCCTCTTCCTCGGCTTCTTCCTCAGCGTCCATCTTGGCGTAGATGGTGCGGGTCTGGACGAAGGTCCAGACGGTGTTGGCCAGCATGTAGAACAGCAGACCAATAGGCCAGATGAAGCCGGAGAAGACCAGCATGCCCGGCATAACCCAGAGCATCATCTTGTTCATCACGGCCATCTGCTGCTGCATCATCTCCGCGTTATCGCCCTGCGGCGCGTTGACCTTGCCGGACTGGCGACGCTTCTCCTGGCGGTTCAAGCTCATGCGCGCGTTGAAGTGGGTCAGGGTAGCAATGATGGCAATCAGCGGCACGATGATGACGGCCGCCTGCGCGACGGTGACGTCCTCGAGGACCGGGGAGTTCACGCGCAGGTTGGCTACCAGCGGAACGCCAAAGATCTTCGCGTCCAGGAACTGCTGGACCAGCTCGGGGCTGAAGATGTAGTTCGCGGTCTGGCGGTTTTGCTCCACCGTCATCGGCTCGCCGGCGGTGTGGCCCAGGCCGCCCGCCACGGAGACGGTGCGGTCGAAGGAGCGCAGAACGTGGAACAGGCCGATGAACATCGGGATCTGGGCCAACATCGGCAGGCAGCCGGCCACCGGCTTGACGCCCGACTCCTTGTAGACCCTCTGCATCTCTTCGGCAGCCTTGGTCTTGTCGTTGGCGTATTTGCTGCGGATCTCCTGCATCTTCGGCTGGATCTCCTGCATGCGGCGCGAGGACCTGATCTGCGTGATGGTCGGCTTGACCATGATCGCCTTCAAGGTCCACGTCAGCAGAACAATCGCCAGGATCCAGGTGATACCGGCCGCCGGGTCGAGCACGAAGCTCAGCAGCCAGTGCCAGAACCACAGGACGGCCGAAATCGGCCAGTAGATGATATTAAGCACTGAAACGAATTCCTAAGTTTTCTTCTTTACTGGATCAAACCCGCCGGGATGCCACGGGCCGCACTTGGCCAAGCGTGCCAGTGCCATCCCGGTGCCGCGCACGGCCCCATGCACCGAAATAGCTTCCAGTGCATAAGCGCTGCAGGTCGGTTCGAAACGACAGGTCGAAACCAGTTTAAGGCCTGATAAATTTTTTTGGTAGAAGCGCACCATAGCCACCAGCGGAACCGCAGCGCCACGAGCAGCCGGGATTTCCTCCCCGGAGCTGTTTAGGTACGGCATGCGCGGGCCAAGGCCTTCCGCAGGTCGGCGTCCAGCTGGGCACTCGGGGCGCTGCCGCTGGCGGGCAGGGCGCGAATCACCACGTCGTAGTGCCCGGGCAGTTCGTCCAGCAGCCCGAGGCACACATGGCGAAGCCGCCGGGAGGTGCGGTGGCGAACCACGGCGTTCCCGACGGCTTTCGAGACCACCAGCCCGAACCGCGGACCTGTGACCGCGATCTCGTCACGCTGGTGAGAAGTGTCTAAGACATACACCACGAGGGTGCGTGACCCAGCCCGGCGCCCGCCCTTGATGGTCCGACGAAATTGCGTCGGCGAGGTGAGCTTATGGGGTTTAGGGAGCACTGTTGTCTTAAGCGGTCAGCTTAGCGCGACCCTTCTTGCGACGTGCGGCCACGATGGCGCGACCTGCACGGGTGTTCATACGAGTACGGAAGCCGTGCTTGCGTGCACGACGACGGTTGTTCGGCTGGAACGTCCGCTTTCCCTTTGCCACGGTAAAACTCCTTGAAATTTGGGTGTGGAGGCGGAGAGTATAAACCCTCGCCTCCACGACGATTAGATTCCGTAAAGCGCAACCAAAGCGCGCGATCCCCGCGCGAGTTATGCATTTACGCGCAACCATAAAGTTGCGATAGACCCTGACAGATTACGTGACGAACCCACCTCGAAACAAATCGACACACAGGGGTACCCGAAATTACAAAGATGTTGTTTCGCCCAGCTAAGGCCATAGATTTGCCAGTCTTACTGGGATTGTGCCATCACCGTGACACCCACGCCGGGAAGCGACACGCGAAGGGGCAAAATCGCCCGCTAGACAGCGCCACGATCGAAGGGGTATCAATGAAGAATCGATATTCCACAGAAAGCACTCGGGTGTGGATAACCCTTAATCGATAGTTGAGACTTACGGAGTTTTCCGAGGTCACAAGCGGTAAACACCCGAGTGCAGTTTATCCACACCCTATCGTATAGGCTGTGGATAAACTGATCTTTCACACCTGTGAAAACTTCTGTGGAAACCGAGGTTAACCACAAAATCCCGTTGTGATTAACCCCGTGGAAAACTGTAATTTCGGCAATCTGCGCGTCCTCCGGCGCGCTTTTGGCTGCGATATGTCCCTATCCGTCAACGAGAATAAAAGGCAACGGTGTGTCTGATCCGCAAGCGAACATAAACGCCACCTGGCGAACTGTGGTCGATGATCTCCTGGCTCAATCTGAGCAGCCAGACTCCGACGTACCAACCTTTACCCACTCCCAGCGCCTGTACCTGCAGATCGCCCAGCCCATCATGGTCATGAACGGCTACGCGCTGATCGCCGCGCCCGATGAAACCGGCAAGCGCACCCTCGAGCAGGAACTGGGACACTACATCACCAAGTCCCTCAACCGGCACCTGGCCAGCCCGTGCGCCTTGGCCGTGACGGTCGCCGCGCCCGAGGCACCTGCCGCGCCGCAGCCCACGCCCGAGCCCGAACCGGAGCCCGAACCGGGCCTGCACCAGGTCGACGTGACCAAGATGCCGGACTTCCCGCACCAGATCACGGATCCGGCCGCCGCCCAGACCGCTACGCAGCCGGCGCCGGAGCAGCGCGAATTCAGCGAGCAGCCGCACCGCCGCGAGCCATGGTCCCAGACCCACGCACCGGCCAGCCTCGACGAGCTGGCGGATCACTACCAGCAGCAACAGCCGGAGGCCCCCGCCCCGGTGGAGCAGCCGCAGCAGACGCCGCACTACGGCAACCGGATGCCGCGCGAGGAGCCGGCGCACGACCCGAACCGCGATCAGTCGCTGAACCCGAAGCACACCTTCGACAGCTTCGTCATTGGCTCGTCCAACCGCTTCGCCAACGGCGCGGCCGTGGCAGTAGCCGAAAACCCGGCCCGCGCCTACAACCCCCTGTTTATCTGGGGCGGCTCCGGCCTGGGCAAGACGCACTTGCTCCACGCCGCCGGCAACTACGCGCAGTACCTGCACAAGGGCCTGCGGGTGAAGTACGTTTCCTCCGAAGAATTCACCAACGACTACATCAACTCCCTGCGCGACGACCGCCAGGAGTCCTTCAAGCGGCGCTACCGCAACCTGGACATCCTCATGGTCGACGACATCCAGTTCCTGGAGGGAAAGGAGTCGACGCAGGAGGAGTTTTTCCACACCTTCAACGCCTTGCACCAGGCCAACAAGCAGATCATCTTGTCGTCTGATCGCCCGCCCAAGCAGCTGACCACCCTGGAGGACCGCCTGCGCACCCGCTTTGAGGGCGGGCTCATCACGGATATTCAGCCGCCGGACCTGGAAACGCGCATTGCCATCCTGATGAAGAAGGCGGCCGCCGACGGCACCACCGTCGACCGCGCGGTCCTGGAGCTCATCGCCTCCCGCTTCGAGTCCTCGATCCGCGAGCTGGAGGGCGCGCTCATCCGCGTCTCGGCCTATTCTTCGCTGGTCAACGAACCCATCAACGTCGAGATGGCCGAGATCGCCCTGCGGGACCTGGCCCCGGATGCCGCCGATGCCCAGATCACCCCGGCCACCATCATGGACGTGACCGCGGAGTACTTCGACATCGAGGTCTCCACGCTGACCGGCGCCGGCAAGAAGCGCACCGTCGCCCACGCGCGCCAGCTGGCCATGTACCTGTGCCGCGAGCTCACCGAGCTTTCCCTGCCCAAGATCGGCGATCACTTCGGCGGTAAGGACCACACCACCGTCATGTACGCCGATCGCAAGATCCGCAAGGAAATGACGGAAAAGCGCGCCACCTACGACGAGATTCAAACCCTGACCCAACGGATCAAGGCCCGCGGACGCAGCTAACCGCGACAAAGAACACAAAAACCAAGGCCCGCCATCTCCCCGAGGGACGGCGGGCCTTTCTGCATCCCTACTCCTCCGGCCTAGTCCTCCCGATAACTCGGAAACTCGGTAACTCGGACACAGAGTCCACGATTCTTGGAATTACACATCTAACGGCCCGACACGAGCCCTCCCGGCTCCGCCCCATACTGGGCATCGAACCAGCTCGCAACGGGGAAAGAAGTTTATCCACAACGGTTATCCACACCTGTGTAATTACAGACTTGTAATTCATAGATCCGCCTCACAAAAATGAATTACACAGGGCAAACGCCTCCCGGCCCGATCTGTGAGGGAATTTGTGTAATTCCGGTGATCAAACCGCGCGCCCCTGTGATCAAATGACAAGAATCCGAGTTTGATCACAGAACGGTCAATTTGATCACAGAATGATCACAGCCGAACCCACAGCCCGGATCTGCGCTCCGAACTTGTCATTTAGGGCGCTATCCACAGATCCCACAGCGGTTACTACTACTGCTACTTTAAATTTCTAGAGATCCAACAAAACTAGGGTGTGTGAAAAAGTCCGGCCCTGGCTCGCCTCGCCCGCCGAGACGGCCCGGACTAGAATGACAAAATGTCGTTCAACCCGCGGATCGAGCGCGGGTAGTGATCGGGTAAGTTGGAAGCACTTACATAATTCGCGAATTTCTAGGAGCTAGACCCACCATGGATGATTCCTCTTCCGTGTCATTCCGCGTGGCCAAGGACGACCTGTCCAGCGCAGTCGCCTGGGTTGCTCGCAACCTGCCGACCAAGGTCACGCAGCCTGTCCTGCGCGCTATGCTGATCACCGCTGACGAGCAGGGACTGGAACTTACCGGCTTTGATTACGAGGTATCCACGCGCGTGCGGATCCCGGCGGAAGTGGAAAACCCCGGCCGAATTGCCGTTGCCGGCAAGCTGATCGCTGAGATTGTGGCTAACCTGCCCAACCAGCCGGTGGATCTGCGCCTGGATGGCAACAAGGTTTTGCTGACCTGTAGCTCCTCCCGCTTCGAGCTGCCGCTGATCCCCCTGGATGACTACCCGCAGCTGCCGACGCTGCCGGAGGTCACCGGCACCATCAACCCGCAGCTCTTCGTGGACGCGATCTTCCAGGTCGCCTCTGCTGCCGGTAAGGATGACACCCTGCCCATGCTCACGGGCGTGCACATGGACATCCAGGGCAAAACCATTCACCTCACCGCCACGGACCGTTTCCGCCTGGCCATGCGCACGGTGGAATGGGAGCCGGAGGATGACAGCATCGAGGCCAAGCTCTTGGTCCCCGCGAAGACCCTCCAGGACAACGCCCGCACGCTGGACACCAGCCTGAACACCCCGGTCGAGATCGCCGTGGGTACCGGCGAGAACATCGGCGGCGACGGCCTGTTCGGCCTGCACGCCGACAGCCGGGAGACCACCACGCGCATGCTGGACGCGGACTTCCCGAACGTCGCCCCGCTGCTGCCCAAGACCCACACGGCGATGGCCTCCATCGAGATCGGTCCGCTGCAGGAAGCCATCCGGCGCGTGTCCCTGCTGACGGAGCGCAACGCGCAGATCCGCATGCAGTTCACCTCCGGCCAGGTGATCCTGTCCGCCGGCGGTTCGGATTCCGGTACCGCAGAGGAAACCCTGCCGTGTGCCTTCTCCGGCGTTCCGGAGCTCATCATCGCGTTCAACCCGAGCTACCTGAAGGATGGCCTGGGCGTGGTGCACACCGACCGCGTGGTCTTCGGCTTCACTGAGCCGTCCCGGCCGGCCATTATGATCCCGGAACCCGAAAACATGCCGGAGGCAGACGCAGACGGTAATTTCCCGACCCCGGAGACCGACTTCACCTACCTGCTTATGCCGGTTCGCCTGCCCGGTTAAACAGAAAGCGGGGTGCGTCTAACGCATGTATATTCGCGATCTGGATCTGCGGGACTACCGTTCCTGGCCCAACCTGCACTTACAGCTCGAGCCGGGGATCACCCTGTTCGTGGGCCGCAACGGTTTCGGCAAGACGAATATCGTGGAGGCGGTGGGCTATACCGCCCACCTGTCTTCGCACCGCGTTAACCACGACGCCCCGCTCATCCGCCAGGGCGCCCAGAATTCGCGCGTCTCCATCACCGCGGTCAACCAGGGCCGGGAGCTCACCACGCACCTGCTGCTCAAGCCCCATGCCGCGAACCAGGCCCAGATCAACCGCACCCGCCTGAACTCGCCCCGCGAGCTGTTGGGCGTGGTCAAGACCGTGCTCTTTTGCCCGGAGGACCTGGCCTTGGTCCGCGGCGAGCCGGCCGAGCGCCGGGCCTACTTGGACACCATCATCGCCTCACGCACCCCGCGGTTAGCCGGGGTCAAGGCGGATTACGACAAGGTGCTCAAGCAACGCAACGCCTTGCTGAAGTCGGCATCGCCGGCCCTGCGCCGCGGCTACCAGGACGACGAAGGAGCCTCGGCGCTTTCCACCTTGGACGTGTGGGACGGGCAGTTGGCGCACCTGGGCGCCCAGGTGATTGCCGCCCGTCTCGAGCTTGTCGATGCCCTCTCCGAGCTCATCCCCGCCGCTTACGCGGGGCTGGCTCCCGAGTCGCGCCCGGCGGAGATTAGCTACAAGTCCACGATCGACACCAGCGACCGCGAGGTCTTAGAAGCCGTGCTGCTGGCGGAGCTGGGCAACGCTCGCAACCGGGAGATTGAACGCGGGATTTCCCTGGTCGGGCCGCACCGCGACGATCTCGTCCTGAACCTGGGACCGCAGCCGGCCAAGGGCTTCGCCAGCCACGGCGAGACCTGGTCGTACACCATCGCCCTGCGCTTGGCGGAGTTCAACCTGCTGCGCCAGGAGGGAAGCGACCCGGTGCTGATCCTGGACGATGTCTTTGCCGAGCTGGATGCGAAGCGGCGCCAGAAGCTCGTGCACCTAGCCAGCGACGCCGAACAGGTACTCATCACCGCCGCGGTGGACGAGGACCTGCCGGACAACCTCGAGACCATCCACCGCTACGAGGTCACTGTGCGCGATACCGACGAGGGCCGAATCTCGGAAATCTCTGCGGAAGATGATTCCGCGGACGCCCCGGAGGAGCAGTAGTGGCGCGCTGGGTAGAACGCGAAGAATTTGATCCCGATGACCCGGTCAGTGAGTTCTTCCACCGCATTCGCCTGACGGCCAAGAACCCGCCCAAGCTGGCTCGCCGGGCCCGCAAGCTGCGGATGGAACCCGGCCGCGAGGACCTTTCGGTACCCGGCATCGCCGGCAAGCTGTTGGGAAACTCAAAGAAGCGTGAACAATGCGACGCGGATGAGGAGACCCAGGACACCGGCGACGAGCGGGATATTCACTCGATTTCCTCGCTCAAGCGGTATACCGAGATAGACAATTACCAGGGCTATCAGGAGGGCCGCCCCAGCGGCGCCGACGGCCGCCGGGTGGCACGCTCCATCGGCGTCCCCAGCCTCGGCATGGCGCTGGGCCGCGAGATCATCGAGCGCGGGTGGCAGCAGGACCTGGCCCATGGCTGGATCATGGGGCACTGGGCCCTGCTGGTCGGAGAGCGCATCGCCGCGCACACCCGGCCGGAGAAGATTGATGGGCAGACGGTCTATATCCAGACCGATAACTCCAACTGGGCCACGGAGCTGCGCTACCTGCAGCATCAGATCATCAAGCGAATCGCCGAGACCATCGGCCCCGACGTCGTCACCGAGCTGAAGATCGTAGGCCCCAAGCAACACCGCAACTACCAGGGCCGGATGTGGGTCAAACCTCAAGGCTCCCAAGACACCTACGGCTAAATTAGCCCTTAAAAGGCGGTTTTAAGGCGTGGTAGCTGGCCTTCGGTAGGGGACCACAGTGTAGAATGATGAAGGTCTTAAAACTAGCTATAGCCAAAAGGAGAACGTAGTTCCGTGGCTGAACAACCAGCATATGATGCCGGATCAATTACGATCCTGGAAGGTCTCGAGGCAGTTCGCAAACGCCCGGGCATGTACATCGGTTCCACCGGCATACGCGGCCTGCACCACCTGATCTGGGAGGTCGTGGACAACTCGGTCGATGAGGCGATGGCAGGTTACGCCACCAAGGTAACCGTGCGCCTGCTCAAGGACGGCGGGGTAGAGGTCATCGATGATGGCCGCGGTATCCCGGTTTCCATGCACGCTTCCGGCGCGCCCACCGTGCAGGTGGTCATGACCCAGCTGCACGCGGGCGGCAAGTTCGACTCGGATTCCTACGCGGTTTCCGGCGGCCTGCACGGCGTGGGTATCTCCGTGGTCAACGCGCTGTCCACACGCGTGGAGGCGGAGATCAAGCGCGACGGGAAGCACTGGTACCAGAACTTCGTCAACGCCATCCCGGAGGACCTGGTCGAGGGCGGCAACGCCCGCGGGACCGGCACCACCGTCCGCTTCTGGGCGGATCCGGAGATCTTCGAAACCACCGACTACGACTACGACACGATCGCGCGTCGCCTGCAGGAGATGGCCTTCCTGAACAAGGGCCTGACCATCGAGCTGGTGGACGAGCGCGTGACCCAGGAGCAGCTCGAGCTCGAGGCCATCGCCGAGGCCGAGTCCGGGGAGTCGCAGCTGGATGCCGCCTCCTTCGACGACGCCGACATCAACGAGGATCCGGCCGACCCGGAATCCGCCGAGGAGCAGGCGGAGGACAAGCCGAAGAAGAAGCTGCAGAAGAAGGCCACGTTCTACTACCCCGAGGGGCTGGTGGACTACGTGAAGTTCCTCAACAAGACCAAGACTGCGATCCACCCGACCATCGTCAGCTTCGACGCCATGGGTGAGGATCACGAGGTCGAGGTCGCGCTGCAGTGGAACCAGGGCTACAAGGAGTCCGTCCACACCTTCGCGAACACGATTAACACCTACGAGGGCGGTACTCACGAGGAGGGCTTCCGCGCGGCGCTGACCTCCCTGATGAACCGTTACGCCAAGGAGCACAAACTGCTCAAGGAAAAGGACGGCAACCTCTCCGGCGAAGACTGCCGTGAGGGCCTGGCCGCGGTCATCTCCGTCAAGGTCGGCGACCCGCAGTTCGAGGGCCAGACCAAGACCAAGCTGGGTAACTCCGAGATCAAGGGCTTCGTGCAGCGCGCGGTCAACGAGCACGTCAACGACTGGTTCGACGCCAACCCGGCGGAGGCCAAGGCCATCATCAACAAGGCCGTCTCCTCGGCGCACGCGCGCCAGGCCGCCCGCAAGGCCCGCGAGATGGTCCGCCGCAAGTCCGCCACCGACCTGGGCGGCCTGCCCGGCAAGCTGGCGGATTGCCGCTCCAAGGACCCGAAGATTTCGGAGCTCTACATCGTGGAGGGCGACTCCGCAGGTGGTTCCGCTAAGGCCGGCCGTGACTCCCTCTACCAGGCGATCCTGCCGCTGCGCGGCAAGATCCTGAACGTGGAGAAGGCCCGCATGGACAAGGTGCTCAAAAACGCCGAGGTCCAGGCCATCATCACCGCGCTGGGCACGGGTATCCACGAGGAATTCGATATCTCCAAGCTGCGGTACCACAAGATCGTGCTGATGGCCGACGCGGATGTCGACGGCCAGCACATCGCCACGCTGCTGCTGACCCTGCTGTTCCGCTTCATGCCGCAGCTGGTTGAGGAAGGCCACGTCTACCTGGCTAACCCGCCGCTCTACAAGCTGAAGTGGTCCAAGGGCACCCCGGGTTACGCCTTCTCCGACGACGAGCGCGACGAGCAGCTTCAGGAGGGCCTGAACGCCGGCCGCAAGATCAACAAGGACGACGGCATCCAGCGCTACAAGGGCCTGGGCGAGATGAACGCCAAGGAGCTGTGGGAGACCACCCTGGATCCGACGACCCGCATCCTGCGCCGCGTGGATCTGGAAGACGCCCAGCGCGCCGACGAGCTGTTCTCCATCCTCATGGGCGATGACGTTTCGGCTCGCCGTTCGTTTATCACCCGCCGCGCCAAGGACGTCCGTTTCCTCGACGTCTAAGGAGGCCAACGGCAGTGGGAGTGCTACTCCTGCTGCCGTTTTTGCGTTTGCAGGTGCTGGTGGGACTTTTAGGTGGCGCGTTTAGTGGTGACGCAACCACAACAGCACGGCTTTGACGCGGCGGTTGTCGTCCTGGGGGCTAAAGCCCAGTTTCATGAAGACGTTGGCCACGTGTTTGCTGACGGCACCGGCGGTAAGCACGAGGCGCTGTTGGATTTCGCCGTTGCTCAAGCCTTGTGCCATGAGTTCTAGGACCTCTGTCTCCCGCGGGGTGAGGTTGGCTATACCGGAGCGACGCGATTGCAGAAGTGAAGAAATGACCTCGGGATCCACGGCGATTCCACCACCTACTACCTCGCCCAGGGTACGGTTTAGTTCAGCTACGTCCGCGATACGTTCTTTCAGCAGGTATCCGAACCCGCCGTGCTCGAGCAGGGAGTCGAGGTAGCTGGCGGCAACGTACTGGGACAAAACCACCACAGGCAGGTTACCCGCCCCGGTAGCCTCCCATTCACTCCGCAGGTCGTGAGCAGCGCGCAATCCGTCGTCCCTGTGTTCCGGGGGCATGCGAACATCCGTGACCACGATATCCGGTTGGACCAGGTGGACCTGTTGTTTGAGCTGGTCGGCATCGTTAGCGGTATGCACCTCGTGCCCGAGTGCAGACAAGAGCTCACGGAGACCCTCGCGCAAAAGGGCAGAGTCTTCCGCTAACACGATAGTCAATGGCCGAGTAGTGGAATCGCTCTTAGTCATCTTTTCGCTCCTGCAGGTTGCGATAGGGCACGGTGAGTTCGAGGCGTGCCCCACCCAGCCGGACATCGGGCAGTAGAGTCAACGTACCGTGCAGGTCAGCCGCCCGTTCCCGCAGTCCCACTAGACCGGTGCCGGAGGTGCTCGGGGTGGCCGGCGGACCTTGACCATCGTCCGCGATGGAGACGCGGACAGAGTCTGCCATCCATTCGACGCGCACCGCCACACGCTGGGCTTTACCGTGCTTCGTGGCATTGGTTAACGCTTCGGCCACGCAGTGGTAGGCCAGCAGCGCCGAGGTAGCGTCTAGCCCACGTTCGCGGCCGGAAAAGGAGCGTGTCGTATCCAGGCCGCTATGCACCAGCAACTCGTCGATAGCAGCCTGCAGGCCCTCATCGTAAAGGACTTGGGGCGAGATCCCGCGAACCGTGGCGCGGAGGCTCGCCAGGGCCTCAGCCGCATTATGCCGCGCGGAGCGCAGAGCCTTCTCGGGGTCGCGGTCAGACTCTAACGCCAGCTCTAGGGTGGAGAGATTCAACTGCAGCGCAGTCAGGTATTGCTGCGGGCCATCGTGCAGCTCCCGCTCTATGCGCTGGCGCTCGCCGTCGAAAGCGTCGATGACGGTCGCGCGCGAGGCGAGAAGCGAGTCCACTTCCTGTTGATTCGGGCTGAGCAGGACTGACGTGGCTTTGACGGACAGACCGGTGATAGCCCAGCTCCCGTAGAGCAGGACGATAAACAAGACTATCCCTAGCGGCCAGCACGCCGCGGCGACCAGGACCGGGTTGTCGGTCGAC
Organism: Corynebacterium sp. 32222D000AT; assembly: GCF_053546955.1. Taxonomy (NCBI): domain Bacteria; kingdom Bacillati; phylum Actinomycetota; class Actinomycetes; order Mycobacteriales; family Corynebacteriaceae; genus Corynebacterium; species Corynebacterium sp. 32222D000AT. The sequence goes on from NZ_JBPPVW010000005.1 coordinate 27,375, forward strand.
CAGAATCCCACGTCAAACTGGCTATCGATGGAGCTTACAAAGATGAACGGCATGGCAAACAGCAACGGGATGAAAAGCACCGCGGCAAACCACATAATCACACTGACGGCGGCCAGCAGAATTTGAATTACCAGATGGATAAGCTGCGGGCCGTTGATCATCCCCCTGGTTGGCCGGGGAGCAATATCAATTCCCATTACCCCCGCGCACGCCCGACCGAGCGCCGCTACCGCGCGTCCGACAAGCGGGAGCCAGGGCAGCAGCACTAAAGAGCACAGCATCATCGGCAGCGCGGCAAGCGCCAGGCCAAAGCTAATCCCCATCGCGCGCCACGTACACCCGCTCGCGACGAGTTTCCACGGCGCGGGCCGAAATCCGGCGAAGACTGATGATTGGTCCATAATGCTTAGACAGCTTATTAGGTCTTGACCGCTGGCACAGTAGAGCTAGCTCCCCAACAATCACGCCACCCAGCGCCCTGTTTAATCCGGCTGCCGCGGAGTGAACTTGTAACCATGCAGAAGACAACGAAGTCCCAGGCGGATGCGTCACCTGGGCTACACGCAAGGACAGTAACCAAGAAATTCGGGTCGCAGATGGTTTTTCAGAACCTCGACCTCGACATTGCCCCGGGTGAGTTCGTGGCCGTGATCGGGCCGTCTGGCTCCGGCAAAACCACGCTGCTCAACCTACTGTCGGGATTGGATACCCCGACCAGCGGCGACATCAATGCCCCGAGCCGCCGGCAACGTGCCTTCATTTTCCAGGATTACAACCTCCTCGAGGCGCTTAACGCACGACACAACGCGGAGTTGACTAGCCGTCTCATCGGTCGGAAGGTGAGTAAGGCGGTCGTCGACCGCACATTCCGGCTGCTGGGTATAGAAAGCCTGAAAGAACGCTTACCGCATCAACTATCGGGCGGGCAGCAGCAGCGGGTAGCCGTTGCCCGAGCGGTCATCGCGGAAGTCCCCTATATCTTTGCTGATGAGCCCACCGGAGCCCTCGACGATACGAGTGCGTCCGCGGTCTTGGATTGTTTAGGACAAGCTGCTCAGCAGGGCAGCACCGTAGTGATGGTGACTCACTCTCAGGCAGCCGCTGCACGGGCCGACCGGATCATCGATTTGGGGAGGGTGTCAGCATGGGACGTGGAATAGCCTATGTCTTATACAGTGAATTCGTCGCTAGCGCTTGGTCCTGGGTGGCGGTCGCGGTGTCCATGGCGATGGGAGGATTAAGCGCTGCACTAGCCCTGTTGCTCTTGGATGCCGGCGGTGATGAGGCTGGTGCCCTGGGCGGCAGCATCTTGGGGATGGCGGTACTGGTGATTGTGGCAGTGAGCTTCTCGCAGCTTCGGCTGATTATCACCGAGCGGGCATATACCTTTGCGCGTTGGAAGCTTAGCGGGATGCCAGGATGGCTGGTTTTTGTACTGTTAGGCGTGCTCATCATGGCGGTGTGCCTCCTCGGGCCTTTCCTAGGCGCTCAGCAGGCCCACTGGTTTGTCGAGCCCGCGCTGGAGCAATTACGTGCCGATGGAATTCCGCTCGGTAACCCTTCCGAAGACTTTCCCGCGGAAGCTATTGCTACGTGGGTCTGCGCTGGTGCGGGCATCGTCGGAGGGTGGTTGCCGCTATGGCGGGTCTCACGGAGAGAGCCGGCTCGTGTCCCGCCGTTCCCGGAAACGGAGGCTGGCCCGTGGGCGAAAGCCTGGCGGGTCGGTCGGACGGTTATCGCCTACGGCCTGTTGGCCGCCTTAATCTATCCGGCCGTAGCTAGGAAGATCACTGAGCCGGACGAGGTGATGTCCTGGGGCATGGGCCTGATTATGGCCTTCGTCGTCTTCGGGGGATGGTTGGTACCGCCCCTCATACAGCTGACCCGCGCGGGACGGCTGGCCGGGCCTTTGGCACAGGTCGCGGCAGCCAACCTGCGGGCCCGGGTGCGCTTTGCAGCCCCGCAGATCGTGCCGTGGGTATTGGTCGGCACGTTGTTTTTCGGCGTCGGTTCGGCGCTGCGGATCGGGGGAGCAGAGCAGGGCGCAAGCTATAGCAGCCCCGGCGTCTTTGTCGTCGTCCTAGCCCCGGTGCTGGGCCCCGCGCTCGTTGCGGCCTGCGTCACCCCGTTGTTGCTGCGACGACGGGCCCGGCGAGACTCCCGCGGATTGTTCCTATCTGGGGCAAGCCGGAGGCAGCAACTACTGCTTCAGATGTGGGAAGCAACATTTCTTACAGTCGTGGCGGCTAGTGCCTTTGTGGCGCTGGGCATTGCCATTGTGGCGCCTCTCCACGCCGCCCTGGGCCACGGCTTTTTCCCGCCCGGATGGTGGAGCCAGCTGTGGTGGTCCCCCGTCCTCATCGTCGTCGCCGCCATGTTCCTGGTGACCACAGCGATGAAGATTGCGGTGAGCCGCGCGTCTAACCCAGGTTGCGCTGCAGGATCTGTCCCATGTCGGTGACGTAGGGCTCCAGCAGGCCGGCGGCCTTGCCCCGCAGGCTCTGGTAGGCCTTGGCGAGGGTGGCGTTGTTGACCTTCTCAGCGTGTTGGTCGGCCACGGCCAGCAGGCTGTCGGTGACTTGCTGGCTGCGCGGGGCCAGGAAGACGCCGAAGTCGTCGGAGTTGCTACCGGAAAACTCCTGCCAGTAGCCCTCCAGCTCGCCCAGCACGTCGGGCAGCAGCCGGTCGATGGCCTGGGCCAAGACGTTGGGGCGGACCTTCGTGGCCGCCTTGAGGGCGGCCTTCAAGGCGAAGCCGCTTATGCCGGTCTGGCTATCGATGATCTTGTCCGCCAGCTTTTCCAGGTCGGAGACGGTGGAGTTCCGGCGGGGTTCTTTGAGCAGGGGAGAGAGATTGGTTGCGGTCATAGAAGATCAATCTACCGGTTGCTCCCGAGCGCGCAGGAAGACGCGCGCGCTGAGCTCAGCGAAATCCTCGTTGCCGGTGCTCAGCGCCGGGAAGGCGCGCAGGCAGGTGCGCAAGGCCCGGGCGGCGGTCAGGTCAGAGGCGTGCACGGCGATGCCGTCGATGTGGGCGTGGGCGGCCGCTGAGGCCGCGGCCAGTGCCGCGAAATTGCTCACGCGAGCCGCCGGGTGCAGACGCTGGTATTCGCGGGCCACGAGCAGCAGCTGTTCCGGGCTCATCGGGCGGACCGGATTTCGGATTCCAGCTGGGCGCGGCCGGGCAGCAACGAGCGGGCGAGGTCTTGGATGGCGGCATCGTTAAGCGTGCGGGCGGCCGCCAAAGTCACGGCGCGGACGACGGCCTCGTGTTTGGAGGTGCCCCACGCGGACGCCAGCAGGGTCAGCGCGTGGTCTAGATCGGGGGATAGTCGCAAGGTCATGGCCATGCCCGAAATGGTATCACCGTGATACCAGATATGACCTTTTCGGGATATTCTGGGCCCGTGAATGCCCGTCTGCGCCTTTGTCCCAGTACAATAGGTGGTTATGAGTGACAACAATAAAGAAGATTTCGATCGGATTTTTCCGATTGATATTAACCAGGAGATGGAGTCGAGTTATATCGACTACGCCATGTCCGTCATCGTCGGCCGTGCCCTCCCGGAGGTCCGCGACGGCCTGAAGCCGGTGCACCGCCGCATCCTCTACGCGATGTTCGACTCCGGCTACCGCCCGGAGCGCGGCTACGTGAAGTCCGCCCGCCCGGTCTCTGACACCATGGGCCAGTTCCACCCCCACGGCGACTCCGCCATTTACGACACCTTGGTCCGCCTGGCGCAGTCCTGGAACATGCGCTACCCGCTGGTTGACGGCCAGGGCAACTTCGGTTCCCGCGGCAACGACGGCCCGGCCGCCATGCGTTACACCGAGTGTAAGATGACGCCGCTGGCCATGGAGATGGTCCGCGATATCCGCGAAAACACCGTCGACTTCTCCCCGAACTACGACGGTAAGACCTCGGAGCCGGACGTTTTGCCGTCCCGCGTGCCGAACCTGCTGATGAACGGCTCCGGCGGTATCGCCGTCGGCATGGCCACCAACATCCCGCCGCACAACCTTAATGAGCTGGCCGAGGCCATCTACTGGCTGCTGGACAACCCGAACGCCAGCGAGGAAGAAGCCCTGGCCGCCTGCATGGAACGCGTGAAGGGCCCGGATTTCCCGACCGCCGGCCTGATTGTGGGCGACAACGGCATCAAGGACGCCTACACCACCGGCCGCGGTTCCATCCGCATGCGCGGCGTGACCAGCATCGAGGAGCACGGCTCCCGCCAGACCATCGTTATTACCGAGCTGCCCTACCAGGTCAACCCGGATAACCTCATCTCCAACGTCGCGGAGTCCGTGGCCAACGGCAAGATCGCCGGCATCTCCAAGATTGAGGACGAGTCCTCCGACCGCGTGGGCATGCGCATTGTCGTCACCCTCAAGCGCGACGCCGTGGCTCGCGTGGTCCTCAACAACCTCTACAAGCACTCCCAGCTGCAGACCTCCTTCGGCGCCAACATGCTCTCCATCGTCGACGGCGTGCCGCGCACCCTGCGCCTGGATCAAATGCTGTCCTACTACGTGGCCCACCAGATCGAGGTCATCGTCCGGCGTACCCAGTTCCGCCTGGACGAGGCCGAGAAGCGCGCCCACATCCTGCGCGGCCTGGTCAAGGCCCTCGACATGCTGGACGAGGTCATCGCCCTCATCCGCCGCAGTCCCACCGTGGACGAGGCCCGCGAGGGCCTGAAGTCCCTGCTGGACGTGGACGACGTCCAGGCGGACGCCATCCTGGCCATGCAGCTGCGCCGCCTGGCCGCCCTGGAGCGCCAGAAGATCGTCGACGAATTGGCCGAGATCGAAGAAGTCATCGCCGACCTGAAGGACATCCTGGCCAACGAGACCCGCCAGCGCCAGATCGTGCACGACGAGCTCGCCGAGATCGTGGAAAAGTATGGCGACGATCGCCGCACTCAGATCGTTGCCGCGACCGGCGACGTCACGGACGAAGACCTCATCGCCCGCGAAAACGTCGTGGTCACCATCACCGGCACCGGCTACGCCAAGCGCACCAAGGTGGATTCCTACAAGGCCCAGAAGCGCGGCGGCAAGGGCGTGCGCGGCGCGGAGCTGAAGCAGGACGACATCGTCAAGAACTTCTTCATCTGCTCCACCCACGACTGGATCCTGTTCTTCACCAACTTCGGCCGGGTCTACCGCCTCAAGGCCTACGAGCTGCCGGAGGCCGGCCGCGCCGCCCGCGGCCAGCACGTGGCCAACCTGCTGGAGTTCCAGCCGGAGGAAAAGATCGCCCAGATCATCCAAATCCAGTCCTACGAGGACGCCCCGTACCTGGTGCTGGCCACCCAGCAGGGCCGGGTTAAGAAGTCCCGCCTGACCGACTACGAGTCGGCGCGCTCGGCCGGTCTTATCGCCATCAACCTGAACGAGGGCGACGCGCTGATCGGCGCGTCCCTGGTGGGCGAAGGCGACGACATCCTGCTCACCTCGGAGCAGGGCCAGGCAATTCGCTTTACCGCCGACGACGACCAGTTGCGCCCGATGGGTCGCGCGACCGCCGGTGTGAAGGGCATGCGCTTCAAGGGCGACGACCAGCTGCTGTCCATGTCCGTCGTCCACGACGGCGAGTTCCTGCTGGTGGCCACCTCCGGCGGCTACGGCAAGCGCACCGCCATCGAGGAATACACCCCGCAGGGCCGCGGCGGCATGGGCGTGATGACCTTCAAGTACAACCCGAAGCGCGGCAAGCTCATCGCCGCCATCTCGGTGGATGAGGAAGACGAGATCTTCGCCATCACCTCCGCCGGCGGCGTGGTCCGTACCGAGGTCAACCAGATTCGCCCGTCCTCGCGCGCTACTATGGGCGTGCGCCTGGTCAACCTGGCCGACGGCGTGGAGCTTTTGGCCATCGACCGCAACGTCGAAGAAAGCGGCGAAGAAGAAGCCAAAGCAGTAGCTAAGGGCGAAAAGACCGTGGAAGACGTGCAGGCCGAACAGCTCAAGGCGAACGATTCCGCCAAGGACGAGGAGTAATACATGGCACGACGGGAAGTAACGCTTTCGCGCATCGTACCGGTCTCCGCCTTCAAGGTTGGCATGGCGATGGCCCTGGTCGGGCTCATCGCCTGGTTGCTGGCCGTGACCCTGCTCTACTTCGGCATGGCTGCCGCCGGCATCTGGGACTCGGTCAACGCGCTGGTCGGTGACGTGGGCGGTGATTTTCATGTCACCTTCGGCGTAGTCTTTTCCGCCAGCGCCCTCGTGGGCGCCATCATGGCTATCTTGGTAGCCATTTTCGTTCCGGTGATAGCGATTATCTACAACGCCATCGCGGAGCTTTTCGGTGGGTTTACTTGCGACTTCGATGACTAGGTAAACTTTCCGTGAATACCCTCTTTGACCTGGCGATTTGCTAAAGGTTGAAGGGGGTATGTAAAGTTCATAGTCGTTCCACACAGGGGCCTATAGCTCAGTCGGTTAGAGCGCATCGCTGATAACGATGAGGTCGCTGGTTCGATTCCAGCTAGGCCCACCACGGAACATGGGGCATTAGCTCAATTGGTAGAGCACCTGCTTTGCAAGCAGGAGGTCAGGAGTTCGATTCTCCTATGCTCCACAATCACCACAAACGCCAGGCGAATCCGCCTGGCGTTTTTTCTTTCCCTGCCCGGTCCCGAGGATCGTACTAGTCTGGTGTTCACCGATTAATGAAAACCTTATGCCGTGCGCGGCAGAGAGTGCAGGAAAAATAATTATGGCCGAGTTCTATTTCAACCACCCGTTTGCCGAGACCAAGCTGCGGGTGGAAGCGCCCGCCGGCTCCCGTTATGTGGTGGTCTCCCAGCGCAGCGACCAGGATCTGGAGATCCTGGATACCTTCGACGATTACGACGCCGCCCGCGAACTAGTCATGCGCACTCTCCAGGACGCCGCCAACCACATCGATGAGATGGGCTACGGCGAAGACGTCAAGGTCACCCACATGCGCTTGAAGCCGATTCCCGAATTCGCCTAAAGCCGCAGCTGGGCGCCCCGATTTTTAGGCACCGGCCCCACCGGAGTACGCTTTAAAGACATAATGGGGCTATAGCTCAGTTGGTAGAGCGTCGCGTTCGCAATGCGAAGGTCAGGGGTTCGATTCCCCTTAGCTCCACTACCGCGCAGGACCTGGCACCGGAAACGTTGTTTTCCGGGGGTCAGGTCCTTATTTTTGTCCTCGCCTCCCACCTGTTTGGGGCGCTTCGGGTGGCGGCGCTGACAAATATATTCGCTTCAGCTTTTAAGCGTTGTGTTTCCCGACTACAATACGGTGCATGAACGAAGAACCGCAGTGGCTCGACGAGGAAGAGCTGGAAGCCTTCATGTCCCTCATGGCCGTCAACATCCGGCTGACTGCTGTCCTCGACGCCCAGCTGCGGGAGGACGCGGGACTGAGCTTCTTCGATTACACGGTGATGTCGCGGCTGTCGGAGGCCCCCGAGCGCCGCATGCGCATGCGGGAGCTGGCGATCACGGCCAACGGCTCCCTGTCGCGCCTGAGCCAGGTGGTCACCCGGCTGGAGAAGAAGGGCTGGGTCGAGCGTTTCCCGGATCCCAACGACGGGCGCACCACCTTTGCCAAGCTCACCGATCCCGGCTGGGACAAGGTCGTCGCCAGCGCCCCGGGGCACGCCCGCCAGGCCCGGACGGTGGTCGCGGACAAGCTCACCCGCTCCCAGATCCGCACCATGACGCAGGTTAACAACCGCATTATTAAGGCCATCGAGGAAGACCCCCGCTTCGGCGGGCGCTTCTAGGCCGGGTAGCCGCGCCGGCGGGACACGCTTTTATCCCACGGGATCCAGAAGCGGAACGGCGCCTGCTGGTTCTTCGAAATTCCAATCCGCGGCCCGGCCACCCATTCGGGCTCGGCCGCGCGGGGCTCCAGCTCGACGGGGGAGGAGTTGTCCGCGAGCGTGAAGCCCAGGGCCTGGCCGAGGTTGCCCGGACCGCGCGCGAGGTTATAGAAATCGGTCTCGCCGCGGCGGGAATAGGCCAGTTCTGTGCCGGCGACCACCTCGCCGGCGCGCAGCAGGCAACCCTGGCCGGTGCCTTCCGGTGCGCAGACGATGTTGCCGTTGCGGTGGATGCCGTAGGAGGCGTAGACGTACAGCCTGCCCGGCGGGCCGAACATGGTCGCGTTCCGCGGGGTCTTGCCGCGAAAGGTGTGCGCTGCGGGGTCCTCGGTGCCCAGGTAGGCCTCGACCTCGGTGAGCCGGACCGCCACGCCGCCGAAGTGAAAGATACAGCCCAGAAGCTGCGGGGCGACCACGTCGGCGGGGGCGGAAAAATCAATCATGGCCCCAGACTAATAGCGGCTAGTAGACCTCGATCGAGCGGATGTGGTTGCCCAGGCCCTTGCGGGTAAAGACCGTGCGGGCGCTGGTGGGGTCGTTGGCCGCGCCCATCGCCAGCAGCAGCGGGACGTAGTGGTCGGCGGTGGGGTGGGCAATCCGCGCGCCCGGGCCCTGGTGCAGGTAGTCGGTCAGGGCGTCCACGTTGCCGGAGTGGATGTTGGCCGCGGCCCACTCGTCGAAGGCGTCGAGGTGGCCGGAGAGCTCGGGGTTGCGGAAGACCGCGAAGGAGTGGGTCATGTAGCCGCTGCCGATGACCAGGATGCCCTCCGCGCGCAGCGGGCGCAGCTTCTCGCCCAGGTCCAGCAGGTCCTGCGGGTTTAGGCTGGGCATGGAGACTTGGACGACGGGCACGTCGCCGGCCGGGTACATGGCCATCAGCGGGATAAAGGCGCCGTGGTCCAAGCCGCGATCGGCGAACTGGTGGACGGGCTGGTAACCCAGCAGGCCCGCGACGCGCTGGGCGAGCTCGCCGGCGTCCGGGGTGGGGTAGCGCAGGGTGAAGTACTCCGGGTCGAAGCCGGAGAAGTCGTAGAAGAGCGGGGCGTCGGCCGCCGTGGCGTTGATGGCCACTGGCGCGTTTTCCCAGTGCGCGGAGACCACCACGATGGCCCGCGGCTTCGGCAGGGAGCGCGACCAGTCGTAGAGGTCGTTCATCCAGCCGTGGTTGCCCAGCGCCGGCGGGGCGCCGTGGCTAATGAACAGGGCAGGAAGGGGGCCGTCGGCCGGCTCCCACCGGCGGTGCAGGTGGGTCTCGGGGAGGGCGCGTTCGCGCAGATCGTAGATGGCGCCGGCCGGCCGGGCGGGGTTGAATTCTTCGGCGAGGGTGGGCATGGGGACTCTCCTTTACTTAAAGCGTAAAGTAAGTCTAGCCCACGAATACTTAATCTGTAAAGCGTTTGACGAGAACCAGGTGGCCGTTGCGCTCGCCCTCGTGCTCAAAGCCCAGGTACTGGTAGAGCCGGTGGGCGCGGGGGTTGTCCGGATCCACCGCCAGGGAGATGCCGGGAGTGCCCAGTTTGCGGGCCAGCTCGGTGGCGGCTTGGATGAGCGAGGTGCCAATTCCTTGGCCCTTGTAGCGGCCCTCCACCGCGAGCGCGAGCTCCGGGATGCCCTCCTCGGCGTGGCCGAAGCCGTGGCTCTCCTCCGTGCCCCACATCAGCCAGACACCCCCGGCCGGGACACAGGCGTCCCAGGCGATGAACCCGCCCTCGTTCGGGTTCCACGCCGCTACGTAGTACTCGTAATCCTTATCGAAATGCTCAGAGATCTCGCCGAATTCGTCCCCGAAAGTGTCGGTCAGGAAATTCAGGCGCGCGATGTAGGTGCGATCCGATTCCTGGGTCGCACGCAGCTCGATCTGCAGCTGGTCAGAGTTCTGGTTTAGCTTGTCATCCTGTGTCTGAGAGTCCATGCGCGCCATTGTAGGCCGCGCTAGGCCAGGTGGTAGTTGGCCACCTCGTGGCCAGCGAATTCGCGGGCCACCCCGGACTCGTCCACGGAGCGGAACACGGTGTCGTTCTCAATCGCGAAACGCAGGTTTTCCACCCGGTTAGACGGATCCCCGACTATCGGCCCCGCGGTAAAATAAAAAGTCTCCCCGTTAGTAAGCTTTACCGTCAAAGATTCAATACTCATGTAGTTGAAGCTCCTTGCTCCCGACCGATCGAAGTGCACTACGTTGTTCTCCATAAATTTACGTTGTTCTCCATAAATTACTGTCCGGGGCGCTAAAGAATCTAATTAGAAGGTCCGAATGAGATCTATGCAATAAAGAAGCCACCCCCGAAAGTAAGTACAACCATGTACTCCACTTCGCGGGGGTGGCGGAAGCCGCGGGGGTGAGGGGAGGACTAGTCCTCGTCCTCGCGCAGGCGGTGCTTGCCCTCGTTATCCGAGTCGTCGGTCAGGCGGGCGGTGTCCTCTTCCGGGCGCTCAGCGGTCTCTGCCTGGTGGTTAGCCAGCTGGGCGTCCAGGGAGCCGAGCAGCTCCTCGTCGCGGTCGACCACGCCTTCTTCCACCTGGGTGGACACCGGCTTCTCCGTGGTCGAGGTGTAGACCAGCGTGGAGCCGGCGGTCTTCTCGTTGCCGCCGAATTCCTCGACGCGCGGCGGCTGCTCCGACGGGGTGTCGTTGCGGCGCAGCCAGTAGTAGACGCCGCCGCCGATAGCGGCCACCGCGGCCACGACCGCCGCGATCGGCCAGAACGCGGAGCGCTGCTGCTTCTTCTGCTTCTTGGCGGCCTGCTTGCGGGCCTTCTTGGCGGCCTTGGTGGCCTTCTTGCGGGAGTCCTGGGCGCGGCGCTCCAGCTGGTCGGCCTTCTTCTGGGACTTCTTGCGGGCCTCGGTGGCGGACTTGCGCAGGTTGGCGGTGGCGGTCTCGGTCTTATCCTTGGCCTTATCCTGGGCGTCGTTCGCCTGGGACTTAATGTCCTCGAGGGCGCGCTCCAGGCGGGCGTGGGCGGCCTGGGTCACGCGGCCGGCTTCCTTGCGGGACTCGGGGAACCAGTCCTGGGTGTGGTTGTCCACCTTGTCCGCGGCCTCCTCCAGAGCGTCGTAAGCCTGGCGGGCCTTTTCGTCCCGGAATTCAGCGAACTGGTTCCACAGGGACGAACCGACTCGGTAGGCCACGTTCAAGCTGCCAAGATTCATGGTTTCTCCTAGGTAAAGGTTTATTAATCGTTCTTATTCCAGCCTAGTCCAGCGTAGTTAACTTTTGGGTGGGGCGGCAATAGGAGGGGGCGAGACCACAGCCGGAGGTAGACCGCTTGGTTCATTTCGGGCCCCGTTTTATTCACCTGAAAATCGGAAATTGCTACAGGTAGTGCGGTTTTAAAGGTATTACGTTTGAAAAGGGCTGGTGCGAAAAATGAACAGCTTGGTACATTTCTCGCTAAGCAAACGCCCACTACCAGCAGAGGAGGTCGCCGTGGTACCCCGGATATCCGCTTCCGCGCCACTAGACCAAAACGAACTGCAGGTCTACCCGGCGCCGGCGCCCCAGCGCACCGCGCTCTCCTTCGAAGTCATCCCGCCCCGCCACGACGCGGATGCCGCCAAGGTCAACGGCCTGCTCGAAGTCTTGAGCTCCTACCGCCCCGACTACATCGCGGTCACCAGTTCCCAGCGCTCCGGGTGGCTGCGCGGCACCGCCGCCTTCATCGAGCGCATCGCCCAACGCACCCAGATGCGCCCGCTCGCGCACCTGGCCTGCACCGCCGGCACCCGCGCGGAGCTCATCGACTGGATCGACACGCTTGTCGATGCCGGCGTGCGCGGGCTGCTGGCCCTGCGCGGCGACCTCGCCCCGGGGCAGACGAGCCTGCCGGCGGGCTACCTGCCGCACGCCGACGACCTGGTGCGGCTGGTCCGCGAGTGGGAGCAGTCCCAGGCCGCCCGCTTCGCCGCCGGGCGCCTGGCCGTGGGCGTGGCCTGCTACCCGCAGGGGCACGCCGAATCCCGCAACGCCGACGAGGACATCGACGTCCTGCTGACCAAGCAGCGCTGCGGCGCCGACTTCGCCATCACCCAGCTCTTCTTCGACGCGGACGATTACCACCGCTTCGCCGAGCGCGCCCACCTGGCCGGGGTGAACATCCCGCTTATCCCGGGCATCATGCCCATGACCAGCGCCAAGCGTCTGGCGCGCATGGGCGAGCTCACCGGCCTGCCCGTTCCGGCGTCCGTCGTTAACCGCCTGGCCCAGGCGCGGGATCCGGCCGAGGAGCACGAGATCGGCCTGGAGCTGACCGCCCAGCTGGCCCGCGAGGTCTTGGCCGGGGGCGCGGGTGGGTTGCACGTCTATACCCACAACAACGCCGCCGTGACCCAGGACCTGCTGGACCGGGTGGGCATCGCCGCCGCTTAAACCGTAATCAGAACGAAAACTTAAGGAGAACACCACCATGACTTCACCGAAGAAATTCCCCGCCGCGACCATCGAGGGCTATCCCCGCGTCGGTGCGAACCGCGAGCTCAAGAAGGCCCTCGAGGCCTACTGGGCCGGGCGCATCGACGAGGCCAGCTTCGAATCCGCCGCCCATTCGCTGCGCCTGGACACCTACGCGCGCCTGAAGGACCTGGGCCTCAACGAGGACTACGCCATCCCGGCGGACGTGGCTTATTACGACCAAGTGCTGGAAACCGCCCTGACCGTCGGCGCGGTGCCGGGGCTGACGCTGGACGATGAGTTCACCCTCGCCCGCGGCAACACCGACAAGGCCCCGCTGGAGATGACCAAGTGGTTTGATACCAACTACCACTACATCGTCCCGGAGATCGCCGACGACCAGGGCTTTAGCGCCCACCCGGACCGCCTGCTCAAGCTGGTGGACGAGGCCCGCCAGGCCGGCCACACCGTCCGCCCCTACCTCGTCGGCCCGGTCACGCTGCTGGCCCTGTCTAAGCCGGCCGAGGGCGCGACTAAGCAGCCCCTGGAGCGCCTGCCGGAGCTGGTCGCCGTCTACCAGGAGCTGCTGGCCGCCCTGCACGTCAAAGGCGTGGAATGGGTCCAGCTGGCCGAACCGGCCGTGGTGGCGGATCTGGCGGTGGCCAGCGACGCCGAACTAGCCGCCCACCTCGCCGCGGCCTACCGCGCCATCCTGGGCACGCAGACCCGCCCGAACGTCTACCTGACCACCCCGTACGGCGCGGCCCGCGCGAGCCTCGACGTCTTGGAGGATTTGGCCCCGGAGGCCGTGCAGGTGGATCTCAGCGTGGGCACGCTCGTCCAGGAGCCGGGCTACCTCGACCGGGTGGCAAAGCTGGCGGCCAAGACCCACCTGGTCGCCGGTCTGGTGGACGGGCGCAATGTCTGGGCGGCCAACCTGCACGACCTGCGGGAGAAGTTCGAGCGCCTGCCCGGGGTATCGGTGTCCACCTCGGTCTCCCTGCAGCACGTGCCGCACACCGTGGAGGCCGAAAAGAACCTGCCCGTGGACGTGGTCGGCTGGTTCTCCTTCGCGGATGAGAAGATCGCCGAGGTCGTCGCACTCGCCGCCGGGCCGGAGGCGGCCCCGCAGGCCTTTGCCAAGGCCGACCGCGCCGTGCGCACCCGCGCCGAATCCACCCGCACCCACAACGCGGACGTGCAGGCCCGCACCGCGGCCCTGCCGGAAGGGGCCGTCAGCCGGCAGCCCGCCTTCGCCGAGCGCAACCGCGCCCAGAAGGAACTGCTCAAGCTGCCAAAGCTGCCCACCACCACCATCGGCTCCTTCCCGCAGACGCCGGAGATCCGGGCGGCCCGCGCGAAGCACAAGGCCGGCGAGCTCAGCGACGCGGCCTACACGGACGCCCTCAAGCAGGAAATCGCCAGCGTGGTAGCCCTGCAGGAGGAACTGGGCCTGGACGTGTTGGTCCACGGCGAGGCCGAGCGCAACGACATGGTCCAGTACTTCGCGGAGCTGCTCGACGGCTTCGTGGTCACCGAAAACGGCTGGGTGCAGTCCTACGGCTCCCGCTGCACCCGCCCGCCGATAGTCGTCGGGGACATCTCCCGCCCGGCGCCCATGACCGTGGAGTGGACCTCGTACGCGCAGTCGCTGACCGAGCGCCCCGTCAAGGGGATGCTCACCGGCCCGGTGACCATCCTGGCCTGGTCCTTCGTGCGCGACGACGTCCCGCAATCGGTCTCCGCGGACCAGCTGGGCGTGGCCTTGGCCGACGAGGTCCGGGACCTGGAGGACGCCGGGGTGGGGATCATCCAGATCGACGAGCCGGCCCTGCGCGAGCTGCTCCCGCTGCGCGCGGAGGACCGCGCCGAGTACCTGGACTGGGCGGTGCGCGCCTTCCGCCTGGTGGCGCTTGAAGCCCAGCCCACCACGCAGATTCACACCCACCTGTGCTACTCCGAGTTCGGCCAGATCATCGACGCCGTGGCGGCGCTCGATGCCGACGTCACCTCCATTGAGGCGGCCCGCTCCCGCATGGAGCTGCTCGAGGACCTGGACGAGAAGTTCCACTCCGAAATCGGGCCGGGCATCTACGACATCCACTCGCCGCGCGTGCCGTCGGTAGAGGAGATGGCGGATCTCATCCGCGCGGCGCTGAAGAACGTGCCGGCGGAGCGCCTGTGGATTAACCCCGACTGCGGTCTGAAGACCCGCGGCTACGAGGAGACGACCGCCTCCCTGCGCAACATGGTCCGCGCGCGCGACGCCGTGGTCTAGCCCGCGATCGCTGAGGGCGTGCCGCCGCACGCGGCGCGCCCTTGCTTCATTATCTATAATGGCGGGCATGACTCAGAAGACCGCTACAGCAACTCTGCACACCAACTTGGGTGACATTGTTATTGACTTGTTCGGTAACCATGCGCCGGTTACCGTAGAAAACTTCATCGGCCTGGCCAAGGGTGACAAGGAATACGCCACCCAGAACGCCAAGGGCGAGCAGTCCGGCCCGTTCTACGACGGGGCCATCTTCCACCGCATCATCGACAACTTCATGATCCAGGGCGGCGACCCGACCGGCACCGGCCGCGGCGGCCCCGGCTACCAGTTCCAGGATGAGTTCCACCCGGAGCTGCAGTTCGATCGCCCGTTCCTGCTAGCCATGGCCAACGCTGGCCCGGGCACCAACGGTTCCCAGTTCTTCATCACCGTGGCTGCCACCCCGCACCTGAACAACCACCACACCATCTTCGGTGAGGTCACCGACGCCCAGTCCCAGGACGTCGTGTCCAAGATCGCCAAGGTCGACACCGACCGCATGGACCGCCCGAAGGAAGACGTGGTCATCGAATCCGTGGAGATCGCCGAGGCCTAAGCCTTAGGCTCCCGCCCGCCCCGCCGCATCAGCCGGCCGGGCGGGCTTTTTGCTATCTCCTTCCTCCTAGCCTTCCCCGTCCTAGCCTTTCGCGTTTTCGCCCCTTGGTTTCACAGAAAGCCCTCGTTTTACCCATGACTTTCGAACAGCACCTGCGTTCCTATTACCGCACCGCCCCGGTCACCGCCTGGATCGTGGCCGCAAACTGCGCTCTGTGGCTGGCCACCGCCGTCCAGTCCCGGTCTGTGACCGACAGCTACTACCACTCCACGCTGGCGATGAGCTGGAGCCTCTGGGGCCCCGAATTCGCCGCCGGGCACTACTGGCAGGCGGTCACCAGCGCCTTCATGCACCTGGGGCTAGGCCACCTGGCGGTGAACATGTTCCTGCTGGTGCTTATCGGGAGGGAGATCGAGACCTACCTGGGCTCGGCGCGCTACGCCCTGGTCTACCTGGCGGCGGTACTGGGGGCCTCGGCCAGCATCGTGTGGATGGCCTTCACTCAGCCGACCGCCGGTGCCTCCGGCGCTCTTTTCGCCCTCATGGTGGTCCTGGTGGCCGTGAACTACCAAAGGCGCACCGATCTGCGCGCGCCCATCGTGCTCGTGGTGGTCAACATCGCCTACACCTTCCTGGCCACGGGCGTGTCCCTGTGGGGCCACCTGGGCGGCGTCGCGGTGGGCGTGGTGCTGGCCCTGTGCGTGGCGGCCCGGAACCCCAAAGTCTCCGGCTGGGGTGTCGCAGCGACTACGGCGGCGGCATTCGTGTTATTGGTGGCGCGAGCAGGCCTTTGGGGATAGGTGCGGCGTGTTATCCACGCGCGCAAGTGTTCGAAAAGATTTCACACCGGTTGTCCACATTGTGGATAACTACATTTTTGTAATTTCCGAACGCTTGTGTGTTTTTCGAATGACAAATCCCAGCGTAGCGATCATTTTTCGAAATTTTAAACCGGTGTGGAAACGGGGAAAAAAGTTATCCACAGGCTGTGGTAAATTCTGTGAATTACGGATTTTCACACTTTTATCCCCAGCCTGTGGATAACTTTTTACCCAACGGTGTCAGTAAAAGCCCTGCTTACACTATTGTAATTTACAAAAGCGCAGGTGAGTGCCCCGGTGGAAAACTTGGGGACACTGTGGAGAACTTTGCGGTGGAGAATCTCAGAGGCGGGGCAGCTGCGTCCAGCGCAGGCCGAGATCCGTGCCGCGGCCGAAGTACTCGTACGCGCGCTCCGTGCCGTCCTGGATGCCGTCGGCGACGTCCTCGCCGCCGGAGGTGATGTCCACGGTCAGCGGCTCCTGGGAGCGGACAGCGGCCACCCACCCGCCGGAGACGTACGCGCCGTCCTCGGTGCGCTCCAGGCTGTCCAGGAAGGCGGCCAGCGCGGCCTGGGCGCTATCGCGCTCGCCGTCGGTGACGACGAGCCGGACCGTCGCCGGGGTGCCGTCGTTGTGCGGGGGATTGTCCCACAGCCAGTCGTAGTCCATCTGATATTCGCGGTTAGTGCTCATGCGCAAAAGACTACGTGAAAAAGGCATGAAAAAAGGCGGCCAAAGGCCGCCTTCGGGGCAAAAGCTTAGCGCCATCCCATGGTCATCAGGAGACCAATGATGGCTAGGCCGAAGCCGATGAGGTAGTTCCACGGGCCGAGCTCCTGCATGAGCGGGATGTGCTGGCCGGCCAGGTAGTTGACCACGATCCAGGCCAGCCCGATGAGCATCAGGCCGAGCATCAGCACGATGTACCACTTGGAGGTGCCCTCCGAGTTGATCTTGACCGGGGTGCGGTTCGCCGACGAGCTGGCGGTCGAGCTGATCGGGGCGTTCTTCGAAATTTTGGCCTTTGGCATGTTCTTTCCTAACTTTGGTGTGCGGGCGGGGCGGATTCGGGCCGGGCTAGTGTTGCGCCACAGTCTAGCAGCGCTACGGCTAACGGCCCGTGACGAGGGTTTCCAGGTTGAACTCCCAATAACGGACTTCTACCTTGGTGTCCTTGCGGATGGTGTCCCCGGCGGAAACGGAGGCCCAGCCGATCTTGCCGGAGTCCACGGCGGCCCCAGTTCCGATCGGCGGGCCGACGCGCAGGTCCTGGGCGTTGCCTTCCCAGCCGGCCTCGCGCAGGGCTTCGACGGCCTCGTCCTCGGTCTTGCGGGTCAGCTCCGGCGCGGTCATGAGCATGCCGTTGGACACGCGCACCACCACGGTGCTACCGGCGTCGACCTCCCGGCCCTCGCTCTGGACCTCGAGGACGCGGTTTTCCGGTTCCTCGGAGTCGACCAGCTCGAGCTGCGGCTCGACGTCCAGGGAGTCCAGGGTCTGGCGGGCGTCGCCCCAGTCCATGCCGGTCAGGCGCGGGATGCGCACCTGCTTGACCCCCTGGGAGACGGTTACCTTGACCTTCGAGCCCTTGGACAGCTGGGAACCGGGGGCCGGCGACTGCGAGATGATCTGGCCCGCCGGGACGTCCTCGGAGTCTTCCTCGGTGATGTCATCGGACAGGGTCAAACCGGCCTCGTCGAGCGCGCGGGAGGCCGACTCCAGATCCAAGCCGGTCACCTCCGGGACGTCGGTGATCTCCTTACCGGAGGAGACCGTCAGCGTCACGGTCGCGTTCTTCTGCAACTGGGAACCGGGGCCCGGGTTCACGCGGATGACGTGGTCGCGTTCAATCTCCGGGTGGGCTTCCTCGTTGACCGAGACCTGCAGGCCCAGCTCTTCGAGCTCCTGGACGACCTCGGCGCGCGGACGGTTTTCCACCTCCGGCACCTCGACCATCTCCGCGGTCTGCGCGGGCTCGTCCGGGGCCTCCGAAGGCTTCAGGTAGTCCCAGGCGAAATAGCCAATAGCGCCGATAAGCAGCAGCGCCAGCAGAGCCGTGAGCCACTTGATCCAGGCGCTGGTGCCCTCCTCTTCCTCCGCGGCGTGGGAAGCCGGCCGGGTATCGGCCACCGGCGCGCGGTGGGAGGCGGCCGGCGCTTCGGCCTCGGGCTCGACGTGCGCGCGGGCCGCCTGGGTGACGTTGCCGTGGGCCAGGCGGCGCAGGTCCTCGGCCATCTCGTGGGCCGACTGGTAGCGATCCGCCGGGTGCTTGGCCATCGCGGTGAGGATGACCGCGTCCACATTCACGCGCCCGGTCGGCGTGATGAAATCATCCAGGTATTCCGACGGCGGAATGGGATCTTCCTGCACGTGCTGGTAGGCCACGGAAAACGGGGTCTCGCCCTCGAACGGGGTGCGGCCGGTGACGGCCTCGTACATGACGCAGCCCAGGGCGTAGACGTCGGAGCGGGCATCGGCAGCCTTGCCGCGCGCCTGCTCGGGCGAAAGGTACTGCGCGGTGCCGATCACCGCGGAGGTCTGCGTCATGGCGGAGGTGGAGTCGTCCAGCGCGCGGGCGATGCCGAAGTCCATCACCTTCACCTGACCCGTGTTGGTCAGCATGATGTTCGCGGGCTTCACGTCGCGGTGGATGATGCCGGCCTCGTGGGAGGCCTGCAGGGCATCCGCGACCGGGGTCAGGATCTCCGCGGCCTGCTCCGGGGCCATGGGCCCGTCCGCGCGGAAGATGTCGCGCAGGGTGCGCCCGTGGACCAGCTCCATGACGATGTACGGGATGGTCAGGGCGTTGTCCTCGACCTCGCCGGTGTCGAAGACGGCGACGATATTCGGGTGGTTGAGACGGCCCGAGTTCTGCGCCTCGCGGCGGAAGCGCTCGCGGAAATTGGTGTCGTGCGCCATCTCCGGGCGCAGCATCTTGATGGCCACCTCGCGGCCCAGCATGGTGTCCTGGGCCGCGTAGACCTCGGACATACCACCGGAACCGATGAGTTCACCGCGTTCGTAACGATCACCCAGCATTGGTGGTTCCACCCCCTTGG
This sequence comes from Corynebacterium sp. 32222D000AT, assembly GCF_053546955.1. Classification (NCBI taxonomy): domain Bacteria; kingdom Bacillati; phylum Actinomycetota; class Actinomycetes; order Mycobacteriales; family Corynebacteriaceae; genus Corynebacterium; species Corynebacterium sp. 32222D000AT. Next base: position 46,381 of record NZ_JBPPVW010000005.1, read on the forward strand.
TTGGTGTAATCAGACGCCTGCGGCGAGTTATTGAATAGGTCCTCGATGTTTTCTTCCAGCTCCTCCGTCGGCAGCGACGGGGCCTCCGTCATCTCCGGCAGCTCGGGCGTCGGGGTGTCCTGTTGCGTGGTCGGCTGCTCGCGGTGCGTGGTCGGACGCGGCGTGGGCGTTTCCGTGCGCTCGCGGGTCTCCGGCTCCGGCTCCTCGGTCCGGGAGGTTTCGGGCTCCTCGACCTCCGTCTCGGTGACGGTCGCGGCTTCCTCCGTGGACGGCTCCACCCATTCGGTCACGACCGACGGCGGCGTGCTGGTGGGTTCGCTGGAACCGCGGTTGCCGGCCAGCTGCTGGGCCAGCAGGAATCCGCCGCCGACCAGCGCGACGACGATCAGGGCGATGAGCAGGCCGATGCCGAAGTTCGCCCCCGCCGAGCCCTTCTTCTTGTCCTTCCGGGCCCGCTTGTTTTCGCGGGCCTTTTCCTGGGCCAGGTGCTTGTCGCGCGTGTCCGCGACCGGGGCCGGGGCCGGGCGCACCGTGGTCGGGTTGGCGGTATCGCCCAGCATCTGGGTCGAGGCCGTCGGCGAAGGCTCGGTGGCAATCGGGGCCACGGCCGCGGATTGCGGCTGCGGCGGGCGCTTGCCCAGCCGCACGGCGGAGACGGCGTTGGCCAGCTCGTTGCCGTCGGCGTAGCGGGTGTGCTGGTCCTTGCGCAGGGCGATGCCCACCAGCTCGCGCACCGGCGCGGAAATATTCGTCGACAGCGGCTCCGGTGCCTGGCTGATGTGCGCCAACGCCACGGAGACCGAGGAATCCCCGGTGAACGGGCGGTGGCCCGCCAGCATCTCGTAGCCGACCACGCCCAGCGAGTAGACATCGGAGGCGGGGGAGACCTCGCGGCCCTGTGCCTGCTCGGGGGAGACGTACTGCGCGGTGCCCACCACCATGCCGGTGCGGGTCAGCGGGACCGCCGCGGCGGCCTTGGCGATGCCGAAGTCGGTGATCTTGACCCGGCCGTTCTGGGTGATCAGCAGGTTGCCGGGCTTGATGTCGCGGTGCACCAGGCCCATGCGGTGAATAATGGACAGGCCGTGGGCGGCCTGCTCCATCACGTCGAGCGCCATCTCCTCCGGCAGGGAACCCTCGCGGGCCAGCATGTCGGCCAGGGACTCGCCGCGGACGTATTCCATGGCGATGAAGCAGAAGGTCGTGCCCACCGGATCATCGATCTCGCGGTAGTCGTAGGTGGCCACGACGTTGGCGGAATCGATGGACTCGGCCGCTTCGGCCTCGTTGCGGAAGCGGGAGAGGAACTCGTTGTTGTCGGAGAACTCCGGGCGCAGGATCTTGATGGCGACCTCGCGGTCGTTGCGGACGTCGTCCGCCAGCCACACGGTGGACATGCCGCCGTGCCCGATGACCCACTGCAGGCGGTAATCATCACCGATGAGCGCCTGGAAGCGTTCTTGGTTATCGGCGTGGTTCATTACTGCTCCCCTCCGTAGGCCTGAAGCATGGCGCGCCCGATCGGTGCGGCCACCTGGCCGCCCGTGGCGGACTGGCCCAGGTTGCCGCCGTCCTTGACCACCACGGCCACGGCAATATCGCGGTCCGGATCGAATGCAACATACCACGTATGCGGGGGCAATCCATCGCCATGCTCAGCGGTACCGGTCTTGGAAGCAAAGGAATTGCCGTCGTAGCCGGACGTGGCTCGCTCGGAGGCGAACATCAGATCCCGCAAGATCGCGGCCGTCTCCGGGGTAATCGCCTCGGTGGCATCCTTCGGCTTGATCTCGCGGACCTCCTGCATCTGCGAATCCGTGATCCGCTTGATGAGGCGCGGCTCCATGCGCTTGCCCTCGTTGGCTACGGTGCCGGCCATGATGGCGGCCTGCAGGGCGGACATGGTCACGTCGCGCTGGCCGATGACCGACTGGGCGGTGGCGGCCGCATCCGGCAGCTCGCCCAGGTTGCCCGGGGAGGTGTCCACCCCGAGGTCATAGTTTTCGCCCACGCCGAAGGCCTCGGCGTATTTGCGCAGCTCGTCGGCGCCGATGCCCTCGCTCATCTCGACGAAGGCCGTGTTGCAAGACAGGGCGAAAGCCGTCTGCAGCGTCACCGAGTCCGCGCCGCCGCAGGCCTGTTTGTCGTAGTTGGTCAGCTGGGTCGTGGTGTTTGGCAGCGTGATCGAGGCCGCGCCGGTCAGAGTCGACGACGGCGTGAAGCCGTTGTTGAGACCGGCGGCGGTCGTGATGATCTTGAAGATGGAGCCTGGCGGCAGCGTCTCCTGTGTGGCGTGGTTGAGCAGGGGAGCGCCGTCGGCCTCCTGCAGCGCGGCCCAGTTCTCCTCCGCGTTGGGATCTCCGACCACGGAGTTCGCGTCGAAGCTCGGCGAGGAGGACATCGCCAGCACGCGCCCGGTGGACGGCTGCAGCGCGACCGCCGAGCCTTGGTAGCCCGGGGCCACCAGCTGATCGTAGGCCAGCTGCTGGAGCTGCGGATCGATGGTGACCTCGACGTTGGCGCCGTCCGGCTGCTCGCCGGTCAGCTTGTCCAGCCAGTTCTGCTTCAGCAGCGAATCATCGGTGCCGTTGAGGATCTCGTTCTGCGAGGACTCTAGCTGGGACGCGCCGAACTGGGAGGACAGGTACCCGGTCACCGGACCGAAGGCGGGGGACTGGGTCGGGTAGATGCGCGAGTAGGTCTTGTCCTCCCCGCCGTCGCCGTTGCCGTCCGGGACGGACTGCGCTAGTACGGTGTTGCCCGCGTAGATCTGCCCGCGGGCGATGGTCTGCAGCTGGTAGAACTCCCGCATATTCTTTGGGTTCTTGGCGTATTTGTCCTCGCTGAAGGCTTGCACCACCGTGAGGTTGACCAGCAGGATGGCGGTCAAGATCAGGGAGAAGATAGCGGTAAAGCGAATGGTCTTATTCATCGCTGAGCCTCCGAAACGGCGGGGAACAAGGACGTGCCGGCGTCGGCCTGGGCCTTCTCGGCCGGGCGGTTGGCGGAATTCGAGATCCGCAGCAGCAGCGCCAACAGGATGTAGTTAGCCATCAGCGAGGAACCGCCGGCCGACATGAACGGTGTGGTCAGGCCGGTCATCGGCAGCAGTGCGGAGATGCCGCCGACCACGACGAAGACCTGGATGACCAGGGTCAGAGACAGGCCGGCCGCTACCAGCTTGCCGTAGGAGTCCTTGACGCTGAGAGCGGTGCGAAAACCGCGGGAGGCCAGCAGCGCGAACAGGATCAGGATCCCGGCGAGGCCGATCAGGCCGAATTCCTCGCCGATGCCGGCCATGATGAAGTCGGAAAAGACCACCGGAATGATGTCCGGGTAGCCCTGGCCGAGGCCGGAGCCGGTGATCCCGCCGGAGGACATGCCGAACAGCGCCTGGGACAGCTGGAAGCCGTTGCTGTCGTAGTTGCCCAGCGGGTCCAGGAAGTTGGAGAAGCGATCCTGGATTTTGGTGGAAATCTGCGCGATCCCGAAGCCGCCGATGGCCACGAGCACCACCCCGATGGCCAGCCAGGACACGCGCCCCGTGGCCATGTAGAGCATGCCCAGCACCGTGGAGAACAGCAGCAGGGCCGGGCCGAAGTCGTTCGACACGCCCATGATGACGATCGCGATGCCCCAGACCACCAGGATGGGCGCGAGGTCGCGCAGGCGCGGCAGCGACAGGCCCAGGAAGCGGTAGCCCGCCACCGTGAACAGCGAGCGCTTCTGGACCAGCAGCATGGCGAAGAAGAGCAGCAGGAGAATCTTGGAAAACTCACCCGGCTGGATGGAAAACGGCCCGATCTTCATCCAGATGCGCGCGTCGGCCTGCGCCGGCTGCGGCCAGACCAGCGGCAGCGCCAGCAGGACGAGGCCGACCAGACCCAGCAGGTAGGAAAAGCGGGTCAGCGAGCGGTGATCGCGCACGATGGCCAGCACCGCGATGAACAAAATGAGGCCGGCGATGGTCCACATCACCTGCCGCACGGCCAGGTCGCGGCCCAAGGCCAGATCCAGGCGCTGGATCATGATGAGGCCGATGCCGTTGAGCACCGCCGTGACCGGCAGCATGATCTGGTCGGAGTGCGGGGCCAGCAGGCACAGCGCCCAGTGGGCGACGGCGAAGACCCCGATGAAGCCGCCGATGAGGTAGAGCACGTCCACGGACAAGATATTGCCCTGGGACAGCTCGAGGCTCACCAGCGTGATCGCGAAGACCACTGTGGCCGCTACCAGCAGCCACAGCTCAGTGGTGCGCCCGACAAATTGCTTCAGCATCTAGTTCACCTCCCGGCAGTTCACGCCCGGCTCGCGCCGGAAGCCATTGTCCTTCTTGTCATCTTGGTTGTCCGCCTTATCGCGGCAGACCGGCAGGGCGTTATCGGCCAGCCGGGTCAGCTGGCCTTGGACCTCGTCGTAGCTGCCGGAATCCAGGTTGTGGACCACGCCGCGCTCGGTGGCCGGCAGGTCTTCGACCTTGAGCGGGCTGAACCCGGCGTCGCAGGAGCCGTTGCTCAGGCGCAGCGCGCCGTCCTTGCCGAGGCAGGCGACCTGGTAGGTCTCGTGCAGGTCCTTCCCGAAGACCGAGAAGTCGGCGCCGCGCTCGAGCCGGATCTCCTCGTTCGCCCCGGCGGTGGTGACGTAGTAGTTGTTGTCCAGGTAGTTTTTGCCCCAGACGCCGACGCCGGCGATGGCGGCGATCAGCACGGCCAAGACGACCGTGGTGGCGATCCAGGTGCCGCGGGAGCTCTTGCGGCGGCGATCGGGCTCCTCGTCCGCGGCTTCTTCCTCGGTGACCAGGCGGGCCGGCGCGGAGGTCTCGCGCGGCTGGCCCGCGGCTTTGTTCGTGTGCGGCTCGATGACCTGGGGGCGACGCTCCAGGGCCGCCGCGCGGCTAGCCGCCGAATCCGGGTGGGTCGGCTCCGGGGTATCCCCGGCCAAAGCACCCACCGCCACCGGCTCGGCCGGCGCCTCGTCGCTTTCGACGACCTCGGCGATGACCATGGTGACGTTGTCCGGCCCGCCGGAGCGCAGCGCGAGTTCGATCAGCCGCTGGGCGGCTTCTTCCACGGTGCCCTGCTTGAGGGCGTCCTCGATGGTGGAGGCCGTGACGGGATCCGAGAGCCCGTCGGAGCACAGCAGCAGCCGGTCGCCGGGCTGCGCGTCCAGCATGAACAGCGTCGGTTCCACCGCGCGGCCGGTATATGCCTTGAGGATGAGCGACTTCTGCGGGTGGGAGGACACGTCGCTCGGATCGAGCTTGCCCTCGTCCACCAGGGACTGCACGAAGGTGTCGTCCTTGGTGATCTGGGTCAGCTTCCCGTCGCGCAGGCGGTAGCCGCGCGAGTCGCCCACGTGGCAGACGCCGAACTGGGTGCCGTTGAACATCATGGCCGTCAGGGTGGTGCCCATGCCCTCGGTCTCGGGGTGGTCCTTGATGTGGTTGGCGATCGACGCGTTGGCGTCGTTAGCGGCGCCGCCCAAAAGCGCCAGCATGTCGTTGTCTTCTGGGTCGCGGTTGAGGTGCTCCAGGTGCTCGACCATGAGCTGGGAGGCGACCTCGCCGGCGGCGTGACCGCCCATCCCGTCCGCCAGGACTAAAAGATAAGGCCCGGCGTAGGCCGAGTCTTCGTTGTTCTTGCGGACCAAGCCGCGGTCCGAAGCGGCGGTGAAATGTAGTTTCAGCATTAGGCAACCAGCCTTACGATAGTGCGACCCATCTTAATATCCGTTCCCACTTCGATGCGTTCTGCCTGGTCGATGCGCGTTCCCGCGACGAAGGTGCCGTTGCGGGACTCGAGGTCTTCCACGAACCACTGGGAACCGCGACGGAATAGGCGCGCGTGGTGGGAGGAGGCGAAGTCGTCGCCTAGGACGAAGTCGCAGTCCTGCGCGCGCCCCAGCGTGATGTCCTCCAGGGTGCCCAGCGCCATGTGGGAGCCCTGCAGCGGGCCTTCGGCCACGGTGATGTGGCGCGGCTTTTCTTTGCGGTCCTTCCGGCGCACCGCGGCGACGGGGCCGACGCTACTTCCGCCGGTGCGGGCCGCCTTGTTGGCATCCAGCCGCATGGCATTCAAGGCCACCAGGATAAACAGCCACAGTAAGACCAACAGGCCGATTCGCAGCGCGAGTAGCACGAATGAATCCATCGGTGACCTCCTAAAAATTATTGGGGTTTAATTGTCCAGCCCGGTGATTCGCACCTCGATGTGCGAATGCCCCAGGGTGATGACGTCGCCGTCGGCCAGCAGCCAGTTCTCGATGGGCGTGTCATTGACCGTGGTGCCGTTGGTGGACTGGAGGTCCACCAAGACTGCGTCCTGGCCGTTCCAGGTGATCTCGGCGTGCTGGCGGGAGACCCCGGTGTCCGGCAGGCGCAAGTCGGCATCGTTGGAACGTCCAATGATATTGGATCCCTCGTGGATGTGGTAGGTCCGCGAAGAGCCGTCCTGGAGGAGAAGATTCACGCTCGGACCGCTGGCAGCGGGTTCCGCGTCCTCGGGCTCGGGGCGGATAAAGGTCGTCGTGGCGGCCTCGTCAGCAGAATTACTGTTCATCTGGTTCTCCTGGGTTTCGGTTTCGTGGAAAATGGCGTCGAACCCGGTTTCTTCCTCGGGCTCATGGTCAATGAACGAAGAAACCCGCAACTGGCCGGTGCGGAGTCCGGATTCTTCGGCGATGCGAACGATGACGGGTCCCGCCAGACCCCAGCCGCTGTTGCGGATGAACCGCGACAGCTGGTCGGCCAGGTTCTGCGGGATGTGCGGATCCTGCGAGAGGTTTTCCAGGTCCTTGGAACTGACCCCCACGAGCACCACATTGGGGCTGTAGAGGTTGTCGTCCTCGCCGCGCGTGAGGTTGTCTTGGGCCTCCTGCTTGAGCAGCTCTTCAATCTCGGCGGGCACAACGCGGCCGCCGAAGACGAAGGCCATCCCGTTGTCCAGTCCGCGCTGCAGGGCAGAGTCAAACTTGGCAAGCTTTTCCATGAGTGCCATGCTGCGGTCCTCCTTCAAACGTGGATGTATTCGGCTCTGGTAATAAACCTCAACCATTATAGGCCGCGTATAGCACTAAAACGTAGCCGGAGCCCGAAAAGTTCCCACAATTGATGCGTAGATCTCACTCATTTTCCCGTGCACTAGCTGCGGATTTGTAAGTATGTGGGTATGCCGTGCTATCTTTATCTAGTCGCCAAGACAGACAATACCCAGCCCGGGTGGCGGAATTGGCAGACGCGCTGGCTTCAGGTGCCAGTGTCCTTATAGGACGTGCGGGTTCAAGTCCCGCCCCGGGCACAGCGAGCAGTTGAACAAACTGCACCACCGGAAGTAACAAACTCGAAAGGGTATGTTACCTCCGGTTTCTTTCGTTTTCCGGTTTTTAAGGGCCGAGGATTGCACGTGTGAGGATTTAGGGTGTGAATCCCACTGTCGTGGGTTTGATGGAGTAGTCGATGTTGCGGAAGCCATAGCATGAGTTGTTTTCCGCGGAGCATGGGATTAACGGCTCTTCCGGTTTTAGAGTGCATTGATTTTGTGTCGGATGTTGGCGGCGTGGATCAGGCACCGCAATATGTAGTGGTCGAGGTTGCGGAATCCCAGGGCGATGCCGCGTAGGAATTCCAACCGACCGTTAATCGCTTCCACAGGTCCGTTGGATACTCCGTGGTCGAAGTAGGCGAGGATGTCCTTGCGGCGCTTGTTCATGGTCCTGCCTAGCGGCGCGATCTCAGCGATCCCGGCGTCTTTGATGTCAACAAGCGTGTCAATGAGCGTGCTCATGGCTTTCTTGGCTGCTTGCTTGTTGGGATTGTTGTAGCAGCTTATGACTTGTTGGTAGTAGGTCCAGGTCTCTTGTAGCGGCGCGTAGTCGTCGTCGAAGTCAAACAGTTCCTCAAGCCTCCCGCGCTGCTTGTCGGTGAGTAGGCGCTCGGTGGTCAACAGTGTTTTCCGGTTGCGGTAGAGCGGGTCTTTGCTGCGGCCACGTCGGCCTGTTGTTTCTAACTGGAGCCTGGTGCGGCACTTGGTGAGCTTGTCACCGGCCAGGCGTACAACGTGGAACGGGTCCATGACTTGGGTGGCGTTGGGAATGACTTCGCCAGCGGCGGTGGCATAGCCTTGGAAGCCGTCCATGCTGATGATTTTGACCTGATCGCGGAACTGCTCGCTGTGATTATTCAGCCATGTTCGTAACGCGTCAGCGCTTCTGCCTGGGACAACGTCAAGAAGCCGAGCGGGGCGGATGACGTTTCCATCCTTGTCGTGGTGGTCGGTCATATCAACGATGACGGTGACGTATCCGTCGCGCCATGTGCGTCGGTTGTGCGACCAGCGATGCTCATCAACACCGATGACCTTGACCCCGTCGAGGTAGTGCTCGTCGTTGTAGATCAAGTCCTGGACAGCGGCTAAGGCCAAGGCGTTGGTGGTATCCCACCCCAGGCCTAATGACTTGGCTGCAGCGGCAACGCTCATCCGATCTAGGCAGAGTCGTTGCAGGATCCAGCGGGTCACCCTGTCCGTGGTCTTTGAATTGTCGGGCGCGCAGGTAAGGCCCGCGCGGAAGATCTTCTGCAAGCAGCGCTTGTTGGTGCACCGGTAGCGTGGAAGGCGCGCATGAAGGCGTGTTGGGTGGCCGACGATAGGCAGATCGACCAGGCTGCGGATGACATGGTCGCGGAATACTCCAGGCTGCCCGCACGTGGGGCATTCATTGATGGGCTCGACGGGGGACCTGACCCCCAGATGGTGGACACCTTGAAACCAGCATCTCGCTGGGGAAGTGAGGTACCTTTCCACCATGCCACGCAAGACCTACACCGAGCAGTTCAAGCGCGACGCAGTCTCGTTGTACGAGTCGACCCCCGGAGCAACGCTCAACGCGATCGCCTCCGATCTCGGGGTCAACCGCAACTCCCTGCGCACCTGGCTCGACGCCTTCGGCACCGGCACCAAGACCAACGCCAACGGTGAAAAAGTCGCCAGCCCCATTGCCGCAGCCAACAGCGCACGCACGCCTGCTGAAGGACTCTCCGACGCCGAACGCATCCGCGTGCTGGAACGCGAAAACGCCAAGCTCCGGGAGGAACGAGAGATCCTCCGCAAGGCGGCCAAATATTTCGCGGAAGAGACGAACTGGTGAACCGCTTCCGGTTCGTTGATGACAACCGAGGCCTCTACGAGGTCAAGCGGTTATGTGAGGTTTTGAAGATCAACCGGTCCTCGTATTACAAATGGAAATCAGCTGCTTCTGCCCGTCGGCGACGCGTCCTTGACGACGCGGTGCTGGGAGCGAGGATCAAGGCCGTGTTCACGGCCGAGAACGGTTGTTACGGGGCGAAACGCGTGACGGCGGCCATCAATTCCGATCCAGCCAACGACGACCTTTTCAATCACAAGCGCACCGCCAGGTTGATGCGCCAGATGGGCCTGTTCGGCTACACCAAAAAACGCCGGGTGAAGACCACCGTGTCTGCGAAACGGGCTCCGAAGGTGCCCGACCTGCTGAAACGCCGGTTCATCGCGGAGAAACCGAACACCATCTACGTCGGCGATATCACGTACCTGCCGATCGCGGACGGGTCGAATATGTACCTGGCCACCGTCATCGACTGCTATTCGCGGCAGTTGACCGGTTTCGCGATCGCTGACCACATGCGCACGGAGTTGGTCGAAGAAGCTCTCACGATGGCCCACGGGGTCCGAGGCAACCTTGACGGGGCGATTTTCCACTCCGATCATGGCAGCGTCTATACCTCTGGGCGATACCGGAAGCTGTGTGAACGATTCGGTGTCACCCAGTCGATGGGAGCAATCGAAACGAGCGCGGACAACTCGTTGGCGGAGTCGTTCAACGCCACGCTGAAACGGGAAGTCCTCCAGGACGAGTCCGTTTTCCCAAGTCAGCTCGCATGTCGTCGGGACGTGTTCCGGTGGTGCACGCACTACAACACCACGCGCTTGCACTCGTGGTGCGGCTACCGCTCGCCGAACGCCTTCGAAGCCACCGGATCAGCTACACTTACTATCGCATCTTAATTAAATCCCCGTGTCCACTTTCCGGGGTTCGGGCCCTTCATTTCTTCATCGATGTTCATCATTTGGCAAAGAACTGTAGGCGGAAGAATCAAATCGGATTATCGTTTCTCCAGCACCCTGACGTGGAATACATTCCCTGTCCCAGAACTCGATGAAGCTACTTAGAAGCGCATCATCAAGGCTGGGCAGAAAGTCCTCGATGCGCGGGCATTACATCCAGAGCGCTCGCTAGCTGAGCACTATAACCCGCTGGCCATGGCACCACAACTGGTGAAGGCGCATGACGTGCTCGACCGGGAAGTGGATAAAGCAATGGGAGCGCCTCGCAAGCTCACTTCGGAGCGCCAACGCCTAGAGATTCTGTTCGCCAACTATGCGCGGCTTATAAGAGGTTAATTATCTAGTTTGACGGGGATTTAAATGAGACGCTTGGGGGTTTATACATAGATAGCGATAGGCAATACGGTGATTGAAGGTCCTTCTACACTTGTCTTGAAATCGAGATCCAGCAGTTGGTGAGTGTCTGCCTCTTCGGCTAAAGGGCGGAGGATTTCATCTAGAGCTTCCACCTGCAGTCGGCTAAGCAGTTTGTTTCTCTCCAGGATTGGGACATTCTCTCGAATAGGGGAAATGACTTTGCCCAGAACGGTAAATCTTCCATCTAGTAGCCGATCGAAATCTTTGGATTTGAAATACTCCTTTTCGCAGACGGTAACAGCGGTCAGCGAGTGTTGGCCTGCCCCAATTGAGGCATAGAATTCTTTAGTTTCGGAACCGCGGAAATCCATTCTTATAGCAGAGGTAATGTCTGCTGCAAGTGCCGCCTGGTTCTCCGCCCTAGCGTCATAGATTTCTCTAATACCGCTGATTTTCTCTACTGGGATCTGGGTATCTGCATTAGAAGCTTGCTCTCTAAGGGTGTCTATCTCTTCAAGCCCTTTGGAGCGGTGGATATATCGAGTTATAGCCGCAGTTAACTCAGGGGTAAGGATATCGAGGATGGCGTTAGCCTCGTTAGCTTCAAAGCTAGCCTCAAATTCAATAAAATCTCCCACTTGGAGTTCCGAGGCGCTTTCTGAGTTTTCTACCCGAGTTATTAGCTCCTGCCGTCGAAGTTCGGATCGGGCTTGGTCTAGAAAAAATTCTTGGGAATAAACGAATTTTTGGTGGCGGGTTGTAGCGACTTCCTCACTATTTGATTGAGAGTGTGTATAGCTCCCTTGTGCACCGAGGTTGATTAGCCAGGGAAACACGTTAGCTTTTGCGGCAATTGCGGCCTGTTTCTCGGACCCGTCGCCTTTCCCTGTGGTCGAATTGTTTTCGAACTCGGTAGCTTCCAGTAGTCCTGCTTTGTAAATCTCTTGGATGATGCCAGAGACGAAATCTGCGTTTTGGTAAATGACCACAGTTGGGAGGGAGGGGGTGAGATGTGGGGGATGACTATCCATGTACTAGGCCTATCACATGGGGAAGGCCTGCTTTTTTAGAAACGCAGTGAGGGCAGAAACCGTTCCCCAATTCACTCGCCCTCTGGGGTCTGACAATGAAGATCATCAGATGTCTTATGAAGCGTCCTGGGTTTAGTTCCGCTTCTTCTACTACCCCCAAGGCCCGTGGACGTCAGTGGGGGAAGTTGAGTTGGCGACCTTGCGGTGGGTGCATTGGTAAAACACCAAGCGTCTTCACGAAGCGTTGGACTACGCCACCCCGCAGGAAGTAGAAATCGAGTACCATCGCACCCAGCCCGTCAATACGGGGTAGTAGAAGAAGCGGAACTAAACCCAGGACGCTTCAGCGCCGTGAAAACCGCGAACTAAAACGAGCAAACGGGATTCTTAAGACAGCTTCGGCTTTTTTCGCAGCGGAACTCGACCGACCCACGACCAAATGATCTCCTACATCGACGCGTACAAAGATCAGTTTGGGGTCGAGGCCATCTGCAGAGTTCTAAAACAGGCAGATCGTGGATTCATCACCTCTCGTGGCTACCGCAAGGCGACCACTCGTGTTCCCAGCGCAAGGACCTTAAGCGATAGCCTGCTTATCCCAGAGATACAGCGTGTGCATGCGGAGAATTTCTCGGTCTACGGCATCCGCAAAATGTGGCACGCGATGAACCGTGAAGGCTTTCATATCGGCCGCGATAAGACTGCACGACTGATGAAGCTAGCAGGTGTTTCCGGCCGCCGACGTGGGCGAACCCCTGTGACAACGATTAGCCCGAAGACACCGGATCATCGCCCGGACCTTGTGTGCCGAAACTTCCGTGCGCAGGCACCAGGCAGGTTGTGGGTTGCCGACATTACCTACGTTCGCACCCTGTCAGGATTCGCCTATACCGCGTTTGTCGTGGATGTATTCAGCCGAAAAATTGTTGGTGTTGCTACACGCTCGACGATGCGTACCGATGCGCTGCCCATGGAGGCTTTGGAGCATGCGTTAACGACTGCAGGACGAATCCATGGAAACCAGTTAATTCACCATAGTGATCGGGGCAGCCAGTATGTGTCACTGAAGTATTCCACTGCGCTAGCGGAATCCGGAATCCGTCCGAGTGTGGGAACAGTCGGCGATTCTTATGACAATGCTCTAGCCGAAACAGTCAATGGTCTCTACAAGGCTGAACTGATTCATGCCCGGGGCCCGTGGACGTCGGTCGGAGAAGTCGAATTGGCCACCTTGCGGTGGGTGCATTGGTGGAACACCAAGCGGCTTCATGAAGCTTTGGACTACGCTACCCCACAGGAAGTAGAAACCGAGTACTATCTCACCCAGCCCATCAACACAGGGCCGTAAAAGAAGCGGAACTAAACCCAGGACGCTTCAGTGCGCACCCCTACCCCACGCTCCTGAAGGTCATGGATCAGGTTGAGAGTGTCACGGACGGTGCGGCCCAGCCGGTCGAGGGTGTGGACGACAATGACATCTCCCGCGCGGGCTTGCTGGAGTCCGGGCCGATTCGTGGTGGATCCGGATTTCTTGTCGACGTAGATGTATTTATCCGCAACATCTTCTTTACGGAGCGCGTCGATCTGACGGTCGAGGTCTTGTTTTGCGGTGGAAACCCGGGCGTTACCAATATCCATGACCCACAGCGTGCCGGAAGTCTATTCTGCAGCAGGTTTTGCGAGTCAATTCGTTGGAATAGCTTGTGGAACAGTCCTCTCCTGGGGCTGTGTATTTTCAATTGGTTTCATTAAGGGTGTCTCACTTCCTTGGAAGTGGGACACCCTGATCGGTACGTGGGCCGCCACTGGCCTGGGCCGGAAGCTGCCGGCAATAGCCCTCACCTTTAAATCACGTCGGGAACACCGCCAACTAGGCGGCCGCTTCCTTCCTGCGCAGTGAAGGCCTCAGCCTGAAAGTGCAGACGACCTCTAGCAACAACGCCATCCCATGTTGAAGTTAGTTCAGCAACAACTGTATAGTTCAGCACATGCTGACTATTGCTTCTCGACTAGACGTGATGAACCGGTTGGGTCGGGCCATGGCGGATCCGACTCGTTCCCGCATTCTCCTGGCGCTGCTGGAGGGACCGGCCTACCCGGCCGCTCTCGCCCAGGATCTGGAACTGACGCGCTCGAACGTGTCGAACCATCTCGCTTGCCTGAGGGACTGCGGAATTGTTGTCGCCGAACCGCAGGGGCGACAGACCCGCTACGAGATCGTTGATGCTCATCTGGCGCAGGCGTTGAACGCGTTGCTGGATACCACCCTGGCCGTCGATGACAACGTCGAATGCATCGACGCCGGATGCGCCGTACCTGGGTGTGTCACTGGACAGGAGAGTGCGTAGTGGTAACCGGTCTACTGTCGGCGATTGGTCTGTTTATCGCCACCAATATCGACGACATCATTGTGCTCTCGCTGTTTTTTGCCCGCGGGGCGGGGCAAAAAGGGACCACGCTTCGGATTCTGGCTGGGCAGTACCTCGGCTTCATGGGCATCCTCGCGGCCGCAGTCCTGGTCATGCTGGGGGCAGGAGCATTCCTACCTGCTGAGGCGATCCCGTACTTCGGACTAATTCCCCTGGCCCTGGGACTATGGGCGGCCTGGCAGGCTTGGCGAAGCGATGATGACGACGATGATGATGCGAAGATCGCCGGGAAAAAGGTGGGTGTGATGACCGTCGCCGGTGTGACGTTTGCCAACGGTGGCGACAATATCGGCGTCTACGTTCCGGTCTTCCTCAACGTGGACACTGCCGACGTCATCATCTACTGCATCGTTTTCCTCGTCCTGGTGGCAGGCCTGGTCCTGCTGGCAAAGTTCGTGGCCACCCGCCCGCCCATCGCAGAAGTCCTTGAGCGCTGGGAGCACGTGCTGTTCCCGATCGTCCTGATCGGCCTGGGCATCTTCATCCTCATCAGCGGCGGCGCCTTCGGCCTCTAATAAGCCCATCCCGAGTGAACTGACCCCCATTTTCTGGACTGGGTTAATTCTAAATGGTTAGGGTCTTTGCGGGGGCCTGGTTCCGATACTGCATCGGGGCCAGGCCCTTGAATCGTTCTTGGAGGGTGCTGTTGCAAAGTTGGGCGGAGAGCAGCGAAGACTCAGTTTCTCATCCCCTGATGACCGCTGCGTGTGGGCGTTGTTAGGCCGTCTCGAAGACTCGATTGACGATCACCGCGTCTGGGTTCGGTTGCCCGTGAGGGCAAACATCGTGCCTTGCCCTTTCCGCAAGGAGTGCATCGCCTCCATCCCTTTCAACGTCCGATATGCAGATGTCCGGTTCTTAAACGCGCCTTTCGGCCCGAGGATCCGCTTCAGCCGACCATGGTCGCCTTCCAGGATGTTGTTGAGGTATTTCACCTGCCGGTGTTCCGCTGTTGGCGGGCAGATTCCCTCGGACTTCCACTCGGCGATTGCCCTGGCTAGGGAGGGTGCTTTATCTGTGTTGATCACTCTGGGATACCCGGCTGACGCATTGGATCTGACGGCCTTGGCCAGGAAACGCTTCGCTGCGGCCACGTTCCGCTTCGGAGAGAGGTAAAAAGTCCAGGGTCTGGCCACCGGCGGCGATCCCCCGATAGAGGTAGCACCACCTGCCGCCGACCCGGATATAGGTTTCATCCACCCGCCAGGAACTGGCCTGTGGGCAGAGACAAAGCCCTGGAATGAACTCCTGTCACCAGGGTCATTCCAGGGCATATTTCCCCTGACTAAGAGAAGCAGTGACACAGAAGGCCTACCTCAGCGTGGGCCCTGTGGGCGTGCAGGTTCCGTGTGTGGCTGGTGTGCTGTGGCATGGTCGGCAGCGATTGATGACCGACCTTGGAGCGGGTGCCTTGTCTGGTCTCGCGGTTCAGGGTGGGTGGACTATTCGGCGGGTTGGATCTCGCTCTCGGTGACCCACTTGTGGTTGGTCATCGTCATCCCGTCGACGGTGATATCAACCATGTAGACCGTCTCCTCGGTGGAGTAATCGATGGTGGCCTCAGCACCCTTCATGCCGGACATGTGCTCGGCATCTAGGACAACGCTCGCCCCGTCGGGCAGGGGGGCCTGACCCGGATCGACGAGCTCCTCATGGACGACCCAGCGGTGGTCGGTAACCGGGGCCCCACCCTCGGTGGGGGTGTAGCTGACCGAATAGGTCGTGGTATCAAACGCCCCGGAAATGGTGGCGGTGGCCCCATCCATGCCGGGCATGTGGTCAGCGGTGAGGATGACCTCGGTGCCCACCGGGTACGTGGGATCCTCGGCCTCTTCAATGCCTGCCGGCGGTGCCCCGCCGTCGGCAGGGTGGTCGTGCCCGCCGTGCTCTTCGTCGGCAGTGGTGGAGTCTTCCTGGTGGGTCTCGTGGGTCTCTGCGGTTGCCGTCGTGGTGCTGGTGGTGTCGGCATCGTCGGAGTTGTCGGCGGCGTCGCTGCAGGCGGTCAGCGCCAGGGTGGAGGTCAGTACCAAGGCGGCGAGGGTAATGCTGCGTTTCATGAGTGTTCCTTTCAAAGGTGGTGTGAGTTAGGAGTCGAGGGACAAGGTCAGTCAGTAACGGTTACGGGGGATATCGACTCACTGTGTTCTTCCTTCCCGTCGGTCGGAGCCAGGTGAGCCGGCTCCAGATCAATGCGGCGCAACAGCTGGGCGTTCAGGGCCACCACGATGGTCGAGGCAGACATCAAGATCGCGCCCACGGCCGGGGACAGCACGAACCCGATCGAGGCGAGCACTCCGGCGGCCAGCGGCACGGCGAGGATGTTGTAGCCAGAGGCCCAGATCAGGTTCTGGATCATCTTGCGGTAGCTGGCCTGGGACAGCTCAATCATCGACAGCACTGCCCGCGGGTCATCACTGGCTAAAACCACCCCGGCAGATTCCATGGCCACATCCGTGCCGGCACCGATGGCGATACCGACCTCCGCGCGGGTCAGAGCGGGGGCGTCATTGACACCATCACCGACCATGGCCACGCTCAGGCCACGCTCCTGTAACTGGGTGACCTTGGTGTCCTTGTCCTGGGGCAGGACCTCGGCGAAGACTTCATCGATCCCCAGGTCCTTGCTCACTGCCTGGGCCACCTGCTGCGCGTCACCGGTGATCATCGCGACCTTCACCCCGCGGTCCTGCAGGGCTTTGACGGCGGCGCGGGATTCGGGGCGGATCTTGTCCTCGACGGCCACGGCACCGATGATCTGACCGTCGCGGACAATATGGAGCACGCCGGCCCCACGCCCGGTCCAGGCGCTGGTGGTGTCGGTGAGCTCGGCCGGGGTGGTGAGGTTGAACTCGCGCAGCATGTTCGGCCCACCCACGAGGATCTCAGCGCCATCGACAGTGGCCCGGACCCCGCGGCCGGAGGCGGCGGTGAAACCGGTTGCGCGCAGTGGGCGGCGTGAGGCCTCCGGGTGTGCGGCCGCGGCAGCCACGATGGCGCGGGCCACGGGGTGTTCACTATCGGCCTCGGCGGCGGCGGCCAGGGCCAGCAGGTGCCCTTCCGAAGTACCGGGCACCGGGGCGACACCGGTGACCGCGTGCGCACCCTCGGTCAGGGTGCCGGTTTTGTCGAAGAGCACCACGTCGATGGTGCGCATCCGCTCGAGCGCCATCCGGTCCTTGATGAGCACCCCGGATTTCGCGGCCCGCTCGCTGGAGATCGCAATGACCAGAGGAATCGCCAGGCCCAGGGCGTGCGGACAGGCGATGACTAGCACCGTAACCGTGCGCACCACGGCATCGTCTGGGCTGCCGATGGTGGTCCACACCACCGCGGTGATCAGAGCGGAGATCAGCGCGAACCAGAACAACAACGCTGCCGCCCGATCCGCCAGGGCCTGGGCCCGGGAGGAGGACTCCTGGGCGTCGGCAACCATGCGTTGGATCCCGGCCAGGGCGGTGTCCCCGCCGGTAGCCTCCACCCGGATGCGGACGGTGTTGTCGGTGGCCACGGTACCGGCGACCACCTTGTCACCGGTGTCGCGGAAGACGGGACGGGATTCGCCAGTGATCATCGCCTCATCGAATTCGGCGGCTCCGTCGAGGATGGTTCCGTCGGCCGGCACTCGGGCACCGGCCCTCACCAGCACGACGTCGTCGACGACCAGCTCGGAGATGGCCACGGTGCGGGTAGTCCCGTCGATGACTTTCTCGGCCTCATCCGGCAGCAGGGCAGCCAGCGCGTCAAGCGCGGAGGACGCGGCCCCGAGAGCGCGCATCTCCAGCCAGTGCCCCAGCAGCATGATGGTCACCAGCAGGGCCAGCTCCCACCAGAAGTCCAGCTCAAAACCGCCCAGCCCCAGAGTGGTGACCCAGGAGGCCACAAACGCCACGGTGATGGCCATGGCGATCAGGAGCATCATCCCGGGTTGGCGGGATTTCAGTTCTTTCCATCCGCCCTTGAGGAAAGGCATTCCGCCGTAGACGAAGATGATCGTGCCCAGCACCGGGGGGATCCAGGTGGAACCAGGGAATGCCGGGAGGTGGTAGCCGAGCAGGTGGGCGACCATGGGACTGAAAATAACGACGGGAATGGACAGAATCAGCGACCACCAGAAGCGGCCCCGAAACATTGCGGTGCTGTGTCCGGCGTGTTCGCCGTGACCATGAACGTGGTGGTCTTCGTCCAGGGCGGAGTGAGGGTGATCGTGGGGCATCGCCTGGCCGTGGGAGTCGGCATCTGCGTGGTGTTCATGGCTGGCATGATCCGGGTGGTGGGTGTGGTCTGTTTCCGGAGCGGGGTGATCACCATGGTGATCACCGGAATGGTGGGGAGTGCTCATGACGTTCCTTTCGCTCAACCCGGTCGGGGTCGAGATGATGGGTAAAACCGATCAGGATAAGACGGTGTAGCCGGCCTCCTCGATGGCCCGGCGAACCATCTCCGGAGGTACGACACCGGTGACCGTGACGGTGGAAACACCACCAGCAGCGAGATCAATCTGGACGTCGTCGACCTGGGGGAGGGTCTGAAGGGCCTGGGTCACGCTTTTCGCGCAGTGCCCGCAGGTCAGGCCGGTGACCTGGTAGCTAGGGGAGGACCCTCCTGCTGACGAGTCGCTGGCGGCAGGGATGGAGGCGGTGTCGGCACGTGAGGCAGGTCCGCAACAGCTGCAGCCGTGGGAGGCCATCGGCAAGAGGCGGGGCGGGGAGGTGATCATGGGAAAGCTCCTACGAGTCGGTGGGATGCGGTGATGTCACTCTAGCGTATACCCCCCGGGGGTATATTTTCAATGGGTGGGGGCGCGGCTCTCACGCGGCGCAGGGTGTGGTCATCGAGCAGCCTCCTCACTGTCGGGAGGGGACAGCGGGAGG
Source organism: Corynebacterium sp. 32222D000AT (assembly GCF_053546955.1). Taxonomy (NCBI): domain Bacteria; kingdom Bacillati; phylum Actinomycetota; class Actinomycetes; order Mycobacteriales; family Corynebacteriaceae; genus Corynebacterium; species Corynebacterium sp. 32222D000AT. The sequence goes on from NZ_JBPPVW010000005.1 coordinate 65,166, forward strand.
CGGAGGGCAAACACCGCTCCGCGACCGGGTCCGGGGGAGGTGGCGGTGAGAGTGCCACCGTGGGCCTCGATCAATGCCTTGGAGATGGTCAGACCGATACCGGACCCGCCGTCGTCCCGGCTGCGGGCGGCATCCCCCCGGTAGAAGCGTTCGAAGATGTGTCTGAGCTGGTCAGGTGGGATGCCCTCGCCGTCATCGGCGACGTGGATGAGCGCGGTGGACGCCCCCTGTCGGTGGACGCTGATCCGGACCTGCCCGCCAGCCGGGGTGTGCCGTAGCGCGTTCGACAGCAGATTGCTTATCACCTGGCCGAAGCGTTGCCGGTCCACGAACACCCGGGCGGTGTCTGTAATGGTCTCGACCTGTAAATCGACGCCTTTGTCAGCATAAGCTTCCCCCGCGGCAGCAGCGGCGGTATGGAGCAGATCCCCGAGCCCTTCCTCCGCCAGGTCCAAATCGATCCGGCGTTCCTGGGCCCGGGAGACATCGTCGATGTCTTCCATCAACCGGGTCAGGCGGGTGAGTTGGTCAGCCATGATCGTGTGGGTGGCATTATTCCAGTCCACGACCCCGTCCTGGAGACCATCGAGGTAGACCGTGAGCACCGATAAGGGGGTGCCCATTTCGTGGGCCAGATCAGAGAGCATCTGGCGGCGGACCTGTTCGGTGTGTTCCAGCCGGTCGGCCATGGTGTTGAAGGCATGCGCCAGGGTGGTGACCTCGGGGCCTGCTTTTCCGGTGGGCACGCGGATACGGGAGTTGCCGGCCGTCAGGCTGGTAGCGGCGCGGGTGAGATTCTGCAGGGGGGTGCGCAGACGACGCGATAGCCACAGGCTGGCCAGCAGGGCGCTGATCAAGGCGGTGGGCAGGGCGACGACCAGGGTGATCAGGTTGGCGCCCCGGTAGGCCTGCTCGGCATGGAACAGCTCCAGCGAGGGGTCCTCCCGGCCGGTCATCAACATATGATCATGGAATAGGGTCGGGCCCACCATCGTGGCCACGGCCGCGGCCACCAGCAGGCTAATCACCACGACCAACACCTGGGCGGCCAGGAAGCGGAAGGTCAGGCCGGGTCCGTGATTCATGGCAGCCCCACCCGGTAGCCCACGCCACGCACGGTGTCGATAAACCCCCGGCCCTGGGTGTCGGTGCCGAGCTTGCGACGCAAGTTGCCGATGTGGACATCGACGATGCGTTCATCACCGACCCAGGTGGTGTCCCAGACCTCGGTGACCAGGTCGTGGCGGGTCAGCACCTGGCCGGGGCGCAGGGCCAGGGCAACCAGCAGCTCGAACTCCGTGCGGGTGAGCTCCACGGTCGTCTCCCCCACCCGCACCTGATGGGCGACGGGGTCAAGGATGAGGTCACCGACGATCAAGGGGGTGGTCACCTGCGGTGGGGTGGTGCTGGTGCGTGGGCGGCGCAGCACCGCATGCACCCGGGTCACCAGTTCCCGGATGCTAAAAGGTTTGGTGATGTAGTCATCCGCCCCCAAGGTCAATCCGCTGATCTTATCGTCCTCGCTGCCACGCGCGGTGAGCATGAGGATGTAGCAGTCCGAGAAGGTGCGGATCCGTCGGCACACCTCCAGGCCGTCGAGTTCGGGCAGCCCTAGATCCAGCACCACAACATCGGGGGAAAAGCGACGGGCCTCGTCCACGGCCTGGGTGCCGGTGTGCGCCTGGCGGGTATCGAAGCCGGCCCGGATGAGGTAGGAGGCCACCATCTGAGCCAGGGGTTGTTCATCATCGACGACCAGCACCCGCCCCGGGGGTGTGGCGGTGGTCGGTGTGCGGTTAGCCATGGACCCCAGTATCGCTCCGGCCAGAGGGGAATACCACCCTCGCTCAGTGCCCGGCGGGGAAATCTTCATCAAATCTTCAAACATCACCCTTCGACCGCCGTCACCCCTGTGCCCCACCCCGGGCCGGCGGCATCGCCTCCCCTGGTCGGTTCAGCAGGCGCCACCAGGGATTTCACTGCCTGCACCGCATACTCGGGGCGGGTAGAAGGACATCGCCCACGGTTGTGGGGTGGTGTCCTGGTGGTGACCCAGCCCACCGAATTCACCCCTTTTTCGCCCTGTTATAAGGCCGTGAGCAGGGTTTTTGATTTCTAGTCCGTCAGGCACCCGTGCTAAATAAAGGTATGGCATCGACCTTGAGGCGGTGTCTTCTCACGGTCTTACCATGATTCAAGGAGATTGACGTGAAACGAGCAGCGTTCGCAGCCGCCGCCCTTGCCCTCGCCCTCACGGGGTGTTCGGCCGCCGACCCGGAACCCACCGCCGACGGGACGGTGTCCCAGGATACATTCCTGGCTACCCATGGCCTGGCCGCCATGGACGCGGTGGAGATCATTGATCACCTCGACCGGCAGAAGGTCACTGAGCGTCCCACGGATCTGATCGCTTCAGTGCGTGCCGATGAACTGCTGCTCTCGAGCGATGACCAGGAAGTCGTGGTCGATCTTCCCGACAATCAGACGTATGTCTCGATCGCACCCTATCTCACCTCCACCCACGACTGCTTCTACCACAGCCTCACGACCTGCCTGGGGGAACTCGACAATGAGGATATCCAGGTCACGATCACCGATGAGGTGAACGGTGAGGTGCTGGTGGACGAGGCGACAACCACCTTCGACAACGGGTTTATTGGCTTCTGGCTTCCCGATGATGCCACCGGCCTGATTGAGGTCAGCTACCAGGGGCGTACCGGCACCGTGGAGTTTTCCACCGCCGACGACGGTGCCACCTGTGTCACAGACCTGCACCTGACGTGATGGCTCAGCAGGGTCCTCACCTGCGCCTGTCTCCCGTGTCACTGAAATCTAACACCAAGGAAGGTTAAATCATGATGAACGGATTTTCCCGACGACAGTTTCTGCTCGGCGGGCTCGTCCTCGCCGGCACCGGGGCCGTGGCCGCCTGCACCAGCGACCCTGGACCCGCTGCCTCGGCACCAGGTTCCTCTCTTCGCCCCACTCCCACCCCCACTGCGCTCGGTGAGCCAACGGTGCGCCGGACACTGACCGCCCGGCCCCTCTCTCTAGATATCGGCGGTATCGAAGCCAAGACGTGGGGATACGTCTCTGACACCGGGGATGCGGCCATTGAGGCCACCGCCGGCGACGTCCTCCAGGTCGATATCATCAATGAACTGCCTGAGAGCACCTCCATCCACTGGCATGGCATCGCACTCCACAATGCAGCCGACGGTGTGCCCGGCATGACCCAGGACCCCATTGAACCTGGCGAGTCTTTCTCCTATGTTTTTGAAGTCCCCCACGGTGGCACCTACTTCTACCATTCCCACTCCGGCCTGCAGCTTGATCGCGGCCTCCACGCCCCACTGATCGTCCGTGATCCGCAAGACGCTGAGGACCAGGACGTCGAGTGGACCATCGTGCTCGACGACTGGGTCGATGGCATTCAGGGCACTCCCGACGATGAGCTCGACAAGCTCACCGGAATGGGTTCGGGCGACCATAACGGGAAGGAGGGGATGGGAGGTCACGGCCATATGATGCACGGCACCCCGGACCGGGTACTGGGCGGGGATGCCGGCGATGTGATGTATCCGCACTACCTCATCAACGGACGTATCCCCCGTGCTCACCGGACCTTCGAGGCTCGCCCGGGCGACAAGGCCCGCCTGCGGTTTATCAACTCCGGCGGTGACACCATCTTCAAGGTGGCCCTCGGTGGTCACCGCATGACCGTCACCCACACCGACGGCTTCCCTGTCCAGCCCCGGGAGACCGAATCGATCTACCTGTCGATGGGCGAGCGTGTCGACGTCGAGGTCATCCTCGGCGACGGCATCTTCCCGCTCACGGCTTTGACGGTGGGTAAGGACGACCGCGCCTTCGCCGTCATCCGCACCGCCGGCGGCCAGGTCCCCCACCCCGATGTCGACTTCCCCGAGTTGTCGTCCACCGGACTGCTTCTGTCCTCCCTGAAGCCAGCAGACCGTGCACTCCTGCCCGAGGACACACCAGACCGAGAAGTCAGCATCGACCTGGGCGGGCAGATGATGCCGTATGAATGGAGCATTCTCACCGACGGCCAATCCTCCTCCGCGACCGTGCAGGGGGGCCAGCGCCTGCGGATGGTCATGCGCAACAGGACCATGATGCCCCATCCCATGCACATCCACGGCCACACGTGGGCGCTGCCCGGCAGCGGCGGGCTACGCAAGGACACCGTCCTTCTCCGCCACGGTGAAACCATGATCGCCGACCTGATCGCTGACAACCCCGGTGAGTGGGCATTTCACTGCCATAACGCCTATCACATGGAAACCGGGATGCTCAGCTCGCTTCGCTACGAGTAACCCCCACAGCAGGGTTGAGTGCCGAGGTGGGCGGGGTGTCCCCCCGAGTAGTGGACACGGCTTTGGTGTCAGGGTTGAGCAATGTGTGCCAGGAGTCGACGGGATTGAAGTATGCGTCAGCGCGCACGGCAGCAAGTTCAATGATGCGGTCGTAGCGCTTGTTAAAGCCGGTGGTTTCGGTATCAATGACCGCAAAGACCGACATGCCCGCCTAAACGCTATCGAACACTGCAAACAACGTGGATTTCTTTGGATAGCCACACTGTGGGGTTACCCGCAAATCGTGGATAGCCACAAATCAAATCAACATGAGAGCCATTGCTTGCTGTGCCGTTGCCGAAGATGCTTTCAACAACGATCTCCAAGGTGTCCCCATCAGGCAAGGAAATATCTGTAAGGAAAGACTTTTCTAGGTTGAGGATGCCGCCTCCAGTTTCTGAAAGCAGCATATTCTAATCACCAGGTAGCTTTTTGCCAAGCTTGTCTTCGATCTCAAGGATGTGCTGATCGCTTGCCGGCTGTGCAGTGTACTCAAAAAAGCTGGCGTAGTTTTTCATGATTACCCTTTAACAATTCGTAACGGACCTGACCCCTTTTAGGTGGACACCTGCTATCCAGCCTAGTCGGGCTAGGAAGAAAGGTAATCTACCATCATGTCCAGGTACTCCGAACAGTTCAAACGCGATGCTGTGGCTCTCTATGAGAACAATGAGGACCTCTCGCTGAACGCAGCATCAGCAGAGCTTTGAAGCACTCACATACGCTACACTGACCAAAGGAGCATAGCTAACCCCCGACGTGTCCACTTTCCGGGGTTCAGGCCCGTACACCAAGGGCCAGGCGAGCCGGACGCCACGATCAGCTCGTCGTGATCCGCAGGTAGTCGACGCAGCGCTCCAAGCCTGATCTGTCAGCGCGGGAGCGGGCAGAGAGCTTTCGAGAAACTCCTTATCTACGGTGCCGATCATCTCGCGCTGGCGGGCCAGGTTCTGGTCGGCACTGAAGACACGGATATAGGAAAATCTCTGACCCACAGCGTATACCTCGGGGTTACCGGCCAGGCGGAGATTACTTGACGGTCATGCCAAATGAGTCCGCGATGGTCCGGGCGGTCTGCTTGGCGTAGGGGCCTACCCCGGTGAGCGTGGCGGATCCGGGGCCGGTCCAGTCGCCGTAACCGACCAGGTGCAGGCCCGGGTATTTTGGGGTCGTGCCGTCCAGGAGCCGGCGCACCGGCCCGAGGGACGGCCGAAACCCGGTACACCAGATCAGATGATCGGCCCGTACTTCGTTGAGGGAGTTAAACATCGGCGTCGCCGCCAACCATCCGGCGTCGCGGGCAGCGCGCACCTCAGGCAGCACGACAATGTCGCCGAGCTCCGAGTCGGCCCCCGGATCGGTCTCGCCGCGCTGGACGGCCAGGGCGCGTTGCCGGTTCCGGCGAAACAGCACCCGCCCGTCGACCTCATCGGGCATCCACCGTGGTGGATGGCGGGTATACCAGGTGACTTCGGCAACACCGGTGAGTTCGGCGGCGATCTGCGCGGCGGAGTTCGCCGCCCCCACCACAGCCACGGTCGACCCCCGGAAGGGGCCCACCCCGGGATAGTTTGCCGAATGCCACTGCGTGCCGGTAAACAATCCCGGGTATGCCGGGACGAAGGGAGTAGACCAGGTACCGGTGGCGGCTACGACATGGGGAGCCGTCCACGATCGATCACCGGCGTAGAGGCGGTAGCCTCCATCCTCCCGGTCGACGCGGTCCACGTGCACGGGGCGCTCGACGGGGATCCGGTAGCGCTGCTCATAGTCAGCAAGGTAGTCGATGACATGGTCCGACGGTGGGAACCCCTCGTAGGCTGGCATGGGCTTGCCCGGCAGGCTGGAAAACTCTGCGGTGGAAAACAACGTCATCGACGGCCACACATGCCGCCACGCCCCACCGGCACCCTCTTGATCGTCGAGGACCAAGGCGTCCACGCCTGCTCGCAGCAGGTAGTAGGCGGTGGACAGGCCCGCCTGGCCACCGCCAATAATGATCGCCTCGAAGTGTTTGCTGGTCACGTGTGTGATCGTCTCCTTCTCGTCGGTGGTGGGTCAGTCCATCTGCAACACGGTGCGCAGCTCCGCGAACAGCTCCGGGCGCACCTGATGGGTCACCGTCCGACCGACCCGGACCTTGTCCAATAACCCGGCCTCGGTCAACCGCTTCAGGTGGTGCGACACGGTCGGCTGACTCAACCCCGACGTCTCTGTCAGCTCCCCGACGCTGGCCGGGCCGCAGCCTTCGGCCGCTAACTGCGATAGCAAACGCAGGCGGGCAGGATCGGCCAACACCTTGAACAACGTGGCGTAGCGCTCGGCCTCACCACTGGTCAAGGGGCCAGCACCCAGTGAGCAACAGGCGGACAAGTCCGCCAGCGGGAGAGTCTGCGAGAATGTCATACCAACCATCCTATATTGACAACCTTCAATATAAAGGCTACTTTTTGTATTGATGCTTGTCAATATTGTGAAAGGCTCGTATGAATATGAATGTTGATAACCGCCCACGCATGACGATTTTGGACCGCTTCCTGCCGGTCTGGATCATTCTCGCCATGGCCGCTGGCCTACTCATCGGACGGGTGGTCCCCGGTATTGGTGACGCCTTGGGCGCTCTGGAGGTCGGTGGGATTTCCCTGCCGATAGCGCTTGGCCTCCTGGTGATGATGTATCCGCCGCTGGCGAAGGTTCGCTACGACAAGGCCGTCGAGATCGCCGCCGATAAACGCCTGATGACGGTGTCCATCGTCCTCAACTGGCTGGTCGGTCCGGCTTTCATGTTTGCCTTGGCCTGGATCTTCCTGCCAGATCAGCCGGAACTGCGCACCGGGTTGATCATCGTCGGCCTGGCTCGGTGTATTGCGATGGTGCTCGTCTGGAGTGATCTGTCATGTGGTGACCGGGAGGCCACGGCCGTCCTGGTGGCGATCAACTCGGTGTTCCAAGTCATCATGCTCAGCGTACTCGGCTGGTTCTACCTCCAGGTCCTGCCGGCCTGGCTGGGCCTGGAGACTACCTCGGCCGAATTTTCCTTCTGGTCGATCGTGGTTTCCGTGCTCGTATTCCTTGGCATCCCGCTGGCCACCGGAATGGCCTCCCGGATCATCGGTGAAAAAACCAAGGGCCGTGCCTGGTACGAAAACACCTACCTGCCGAAGATCTCCCCGCTGGCACTGAGCGGCCTGCTCTATACCATCGTGCTGCTGTTTTCCCTGCAGGGCGAGCAGATTACCTCCCAGCCGTGGACCGTGGCCCGCGTGGCTGTGCCGCTGTTGGCTTACTTCGTCGGCATGTTCGCCATCGCACTGATTGCGACGAAGGCGTCGGGAATGAATTACGCTCAGTCGGCGTCTGTGTCGTTTACGGCCGCGGGCAATAACTTCGAGCTGGCTATCGCCGTGGCTATCGGCACCTTCGGGGCGACCTCCGCACAGGCGCTAGCCGGCACGATCGGCCCGTTAATCGAAATCCCGGTGCTTGTCGGCCTAGTCTACACCATGCGGTGGCTGGGACCGAAACTCTTCCCCCAGGATCCGACCCTACCCGTATCCTCGACACCGTCCTCGCAGGCTGCTGTATCCGAGAAGGAGACCTTCACCTCATGAGCACCCACCCAACAGTTCTGTTCGTCTGCGTCGGCAACGGCGGAAAGTCCCAGATGGCCGCAGCCCTGGCCGCTAAGCACGCCGGTGACCGGATCGAGATCCACTCCGCCGGCACGACACCCGGCACGAAGCTCAACACCCAATCCGTCGAGGTCATCGCAGAGGCCGGCGCCGACATGTCCGCAGGCCACCCTAAGGGTGTAGATCCACAGCTGTTGCGCGAGGTCGACCGCGTGATCATCCTGGGAGGTGATGCCCAGCTGGAGCTACCCGACGGTGCCCGCGGTACGTGCGAGCGGTGGGTGACTGACGAGCCGTCCACGCGCGGTATCGAGGGGATCGAGCGCATGCGCCTGGTCCGTGACGACATCGACACCCGGGTACGCAGGCTCATCGCCGAGCTGCTTGAGAACTAATCACCCCACCCCACATCAACGACCCCGCGCGATTGTCACGCGGGGTCGTTGGTGTCTGCACCGGCTGTCAGCTCCTCGTCCGAGAGCCAGACACGCTGGTAGAGACCGGATGTGTCGGGTTAGGACGTAGCCTGCGGGTGCTGCTCCTCCTGGTCACTGGTGGTCTCAGTGGTGTCGGTGTCGTCGTCGGCGACGATCTCGACCCCGCAGCAGTCGGAGGTGGAGTTTTTCTTGGTAAACAGGTCCTTGAAACCCATGAGAGTGTGTCCTTTCGGTAGGGGTACGTGGTTTAGAGGATGATCGTCATCGCGTAGCCGGCCAGCATGGCCGCCAGCAGAATGGTGATCACGAAGGTGGCCAACAGTTTCGGCTTGAACACTGCCGCCAACATCGAGATTTCCGGTGGCGAGGCCCCCGCCCCGCCGATCATCATCGCGAAGATCGGGCCGATGGCCACCCCGGCACCCGATAAAGCCAGGGCGACCGGCAGCATCGTCTCCAGTCGGACATACAGCGGGATACCGATCACCGCAGCCAGTGGAATCAGCCACCAGACGTTTCCACCGGCCATAAATCTCAGGCCGTCTTCGGGCACGACCCCGTAGATGAATGCACCGATGGTCACGCCGATGATCATCGGAAGTCGCATGGGGCGAAGGTCGTCCCATGCCTGACGGATCGCTGCCGGGGTTTCTTGTTTGATTCCACGCCACGGGGTCCCGTCCAGCTGGTGCCCGCCCTTGACCTTGACCTTGCGCAGCTGGTCTTCCATGCCCAGCGCGGTCCAGGCCCAGGGTGCTCCCAGCGCCAGCAGCACCATGATCACCGCGTAGCTGATCGCGACCTGCCAGGAAAGGGTCAGCCAGATCCCGCCGACGATAACCGGGTTGAGCAGCGGCGAAGCGATCAGGTAGGTCACGGTGGTACGAAAGGCCACCCCGGCTTTGAGCATGCTGACAAACATCGGGATCGTCGAACAGGAACAAAACGGAGTGATCGCCCCCAATGCCAGTCCCTTGACCTGACCGGGAACCGCTCCACCAGCCATCCAGCTCTGCAACCGCTCCGGGCCGAAGCGCCGGTTGATCAACGCGACCGCATAGGATATCACCAGAAACAGCAGGAGCAGTTCGACCAGGAGGGTAGCGAACGTGCCGAGCGCGCTAATCAGCATCAACGACCTCGTTTCTCAGGGAGGTGTCCGTGCAGCAGGCGCGTTGTCCCTCCGGCGTCAACGTCGCCAGGTGCGCCAGCCAGCGCACCGGATCAGCCAGCTGAGCACAACACACCGAATTCAGCGTGGCACGACCCGTCGGCTCCGAGTCCACCAGTCCGGCCTTGCGTAGAGCAGCCAGATGATGGCTAACCAATGCCTGACTCATCCCGGTGGCCTCATGGAGCTGGCGGTTGGTCATCGACTTCTCCGCCAAGGTGAGCAGGATCGTCAACCGGTTTTCATCCGACAGCGCGGACAGTGTGGGTACGAGTAACTGGGCCCGCTCGGCGGGACTGAGATCCGACGCGGGGATGGATAAGGAAATCTCTGTAAGCACACTCCGATGTTAACAAGCGAGTACTTGTATTTCAAGCGATGGTTTAAACGTCGGAAAGGGGCCCCTTCCGGCCTTTCCCGAACGCCTCACTTTCAAGGAAGTGGGACACCATCAATGACAATGGATTGAAAATACACAGTCCCAGGAGGAGTATTTCCCACAAGTCATGCCACAACCATGTCCCATAATGTCCGCTACAGAATAGACTTCCGGCACTATTCTGGTTATGGATACTGGCTACGCTCGGGTGTCGACCGCGAAACAGGATCTTGACCGACAGATCGACGCTCTGCGCCAGGAAGGTATTGCCAGCAAATACATTTACGTTGATAAGAAATCCGGATCCACCACCAACTGAAGCGTCCTGGGTTTAGTTCCGCTTCTTTTACGGCCCTGTGCTGATCGGCTGGGTGAGACAATACTCGGTTTCTATTTCTTGTGGGGTGGTGTAGTCCAATGCTTCGTGAAGTCTCTTGGTGTTCCACCAATGCACTCACCGCAAGGTGGCTAGTTCGACTTCCCCCACCGATGTCCACGGGCCTTGGGCGTGAATGAGTTCAGCTTTGTAGAGTCCGTTGACTGTCTCCGTCAATGCGTTGTCGTAGGAGTCGCCGACTATTCCGACACTCGGGCGGATTCCGGATTCCGCTAGCGCGGTGGAACACTTCAGTGACACGTACTGGCTGCCCCGATCGCTATGGTGTGCCAGCTGGTTTCCATGGATTCGTCCTGCAGTCGTTAACGCATGTTCCAATGCCTCCATGGGCAGCGCATCGGTACGCATCGTCGAGCGTGTCGCAACACCAACAATTTTTCTATTGAAGACATCCACAACAAACGCGGTGTAGGCGAATCCTGACAGGGTGCGAACGTAAGTAATATCAGCAACCCAAAGCCTGCCTGGTGCTTGTGCACGGAAGTCTCGTTGTACAAGATCCGGGCGATGATCCGGTGTCTTCGGGCTGATCGTGGTGACCGGAGTTCGCCCGCGTCTGCGGCCGGAAACACCTGCTAGCTTCATCAGACGTGTGGTCTTGTCACGACCGATATGAAAGCCTTCACGGTTCATCGCGTGCCACATTGTGCGGATACCGTAGACCGAAAAATTCTTAGCATGCACGCGTTGAATCTCTGGGATAAGCAGGCTATCGCTTAACGCTCTCGCACTGGGAACACGTGTGGTGGCTTTTCGGTAGCCGCGTGAGGTGATGAATCCACGATCTGATTGTCGAAGCGCTCTGCAGATGGCCCCAGGCCCCAAACTGATCTTTATACGCGTCGATGTAAGAGATCATGTGGTCGTGGGTCGGTCGAGTTCCGCTGCGAAAAGCTGAAGTAGTCTTGAGAATCCCGTTTGCTCGTTTCAGTTCGCGGTTTTCTCGACGCAGGCGCCCCAAGTTCTTCTTCCATTGTTTCGCTATCCGGCGCTTTGCGGCCGTCTCGTGTAGAGGCGCTGTCGCGGTACCACGCCCGCAATGTGTGGCGTGATGCATCGAGGAGCTCACCGACTTCCTCGTAGGCGCGTTGTAGTGAGCAGGACTCCAAGCGGACCATTTCGATGACCTGATGGACCGCCTACTCCTTGAGCTCGACGGAATATTTTCTAGGCCTAGTGTCTTGTCCTTGCTTAGCTGAGAAAGGACCTAAACTCAGAACGCTTCAGTATGTTAATTAATCTAGCTGACCAAAAGCTCGGGCAAGAGTGAGAGCGAGGACGGTTCTATCGGAAGCCTTCATCTTGCGCAGTAGGACGGACACATGGTTCTTTACGGTGCCTTCGGCCAAGTAGAGAATTTCAGCGATTTCCTTGTTGTTCTTTCCTTCCGCAACAAGGGTCGCGACTTTGCGCTCTGCACGCGTCAAGGTGGTGACTCCCTCCACGGACGCAGGCTTTTTAGATGATGGACTGCAGCACGCGTTTGTTGGTCGGTGCAGCATGCGGGCAATACGGGGATCGAGGACGATGCCGCCGCTGGCGGCGGCATCGATCGCTTCCGCGAGATGATTGGCATCAATGTCTTTGAGTAGATAGCCTGCAGCACCAGCATCGATGAGTGAGCGGACCAGTGTGGCGTCGTCGAAGGTGGTGAGAACCAGTACGGGAACATGAGGGTAATGGGTCGCACACTCGCGTACGACAGCGAGCCCATCGAAGTCAGGCATGACCGCATCAGTGACAACAATGTCGGGTGCAAAAGCATCGATAAGCGAGCTCACCTCTTTTCCATTAGTAGTAGTTGCGACGACCTCGCACTCGTCGATGGTGTCGAAAATTAAGGCGAGACCGCGGAGAAGCAGCTCATGGTCATCGATGAGAATTACTCGGTTAGTCATACGTTGATCTGTCCTTCTGTTAGCAGCTAGTCACAGGCAGTTCGATACTGAGAAGAAACCCATCAGCAATTCCCCCGTGCCCCGAAACGAGGACTCGTCCGCCAAGCGCTCCGGCGCGTTCTTGTAGCGAGCGAATACCAAAGCCAGCCTGCGAGTCATCAGAACCTGGGCCGTTGTCGGAAACCGACATAGTGATGACGTTGAAATCGCTGTCAAAACTCACGGACATGCGTGCCGTGGTGGTGCTTGCACTGTGTCGGACCACGTTGGTTAAGGCCTCCTGTGCCGCAGCGAGAAGAATATTCTCCACGGGAGGTGTGAGTTCTGGGGCGTTTGATGCTACTTCTACCTCAACGGTCAGTGCGGTAGAAGAAAAGGAGTTTCCCAACGCAGTCAGTGCGTCATAAAACCCTTCGGATTCTAAACGAATAGGGTGGAGAGCCCGCACGACAGTGCGCATATCGTCGAGAGTGGCAATTGTTGTATTGCGCGCATGAGCTATCTCTTCGGCGGCACGTTCTGGGTTCTTCGCTATCATGCGTTGGGAAAAATCCAAGCTCATGCTGATGGCCGTGAGCCGATGTCCTAAACCATCATGCAAAGCTGCTGCAATGCGTCCGCGTTCTTCAGAGAGCGTGAGCTCCCGGGCGGTCTCGATAGAGCGCCGTAGCTGTTCATTTGCGACGGCGAGTTCTGCAGCCCGATGGGTCTTCTCTACAGCATCGGTGGCTGCCGTACGGGCAAGGCGTGCAAGAAAGACACCGATTGCTATCAGCGAGAACGACGCTAGAGCTTCGGTAATGATTCTGCCAAGGCTAGAACCGGAGACGACATGGATTCCGACTACGGCTAAAACAGGGAACAGACCGTAGATGATTCCAGCACGCAACGACTGGACAATGACTACGGCCACGACCCCAAGCCAGATTACTACCAGCGAGGACGAGTTATTTGCGGTGAGGAATACAACTAGGGCTGACGCAGCGAAGCACCACGTAGCCGCAGTGAGAGGCAGGCGCTTTTTTACCGCGTGCGACCACCAGATTTCAGTGCCAAGGAAAAGCGTCAGGGCTACGAGTTGAGGGATCATCGCCTGGGGAGTATCCCAGCGAACAATAGCCAGAATCATAAACACCGCTACTGGGCTGAGGAAAGCTAGAAAAGGCTGCGCAAGTATGGCGACGTCGTAGGTCGACGCAACATACGTGGATGGAGCAATGTAGCGAGCTCGGGAAGGCATAGGGCTAATCCTAGATCACCCGACCCATGACGTGGGTCATGTTTTCAGCGACCTGAAGTAATGACTGGAGACACTTAAAAACAGCTCATAGTAGCTGTAATTTTCCTGACATGAACAAACCTCAATTACCTCTTTCCCCACGTCTTCCATTGAACTGGTGGGGACTCTTGGTTCGCATCGTTGCCGCATTCGTCATACTTATGGCCTCTAATATGGTGCGTGTTCCGTTGCACCAGCTTCCCATCGCGAGGCGAGACGACGCTGTGGGTATCGGAGCTAATGCTGCTATCTTTCTGCTGACCCCCCTCGCTGTCGTGATCATGCTGTGGGGATGGTTGCGGTTTGTCGAGCGGAGAAAACTGCGAGCTATCGGGCTTCTCGATATCTCGAAAATCCTCCCTGGGATTCTCGGTGGCACGGCTGTCGTCGCAGTACCGATGGTAGTTGGCTGGGTTTTCTTATCTGCTTTCTCGGAGCCTGTGGCACAGCACGATGCAGACCCCAGCACTGCTCCAGTGGGAGTGATAGTGGCAGGTGTCGTCTTTGTTCTAGTACGTTCTTATTTCCTGCAAGGGATTCCAGAGGAATTGATTTATCGTGGATGGCTGTTTTCTACTACAGATGAGCGACCCGTATTCACGGTAGTGTGGACGACCTTGGCTTTCACTGTTCCGCACCTCTCCTCCTCGGGTGGGCAGCAAAGCACAACAGATTTTCTCTTATACCTCGTTCTTCCCTTAGGCATGGCGGTTCTCGCCGGCGCGGTGGTTGTGTGGAAGAAAAGCGTGTGGTGGGCGGCCGGTACACATGGTGGCATGCACGCGGTGATGACCGTGTTGGGAGGCCTCGTTCCCGTCGTCCTAGATTCGACGGCGTGGATCATACTCGGCGTGACGCAGCTTGTTACGGGGTTTGCCCTACTGGCGTGGTGGCATTCGAGAAAGAAGAGGCCTTAGATTTCCCTTTGAGAATGCTGCATGGTTTGTGTCTGGTTAATTCACAAAACAGTGAACCCAGCAAGTCTGCTGATTCCCTCTGAGTATCGTTGAGTGTGCATAAACCCGAAAGGGTATGAGGTGCAAAGAGTATCTCTTTTCGTGGGAAAGAATGGCTGAGTATGTCGGGGAAAGAAATCCATGGCGTCGACGTGGACGCCCAGGGGCGTTGCGCGCACTGGCATAGCGCGGTGGATGTGGTGGCCAACAAGTGTGCGACGTGCGGGCAGTTTTACGCGTGCTCTATCTGCCATGCGGAGCTTGCCGATCACCCGTTCGGCGCGATGGATAAGCAGGCGGACGCGGTTTTGTGCGGCGTTTGTGGGGAGACGATGAATTACGGGCGTTACCGGCTAGCCACCGCCTGCCCGGCGTGCGGGCACCCGTTTAATCCCGGGTGTCACGCGCACGAGGAGATCTACTTCCAGCTGGGTCCGGTCGACTAGAAGGACGACAGAGAGCCGAACTGCTGCTGCACCTGGGTTAGCGCGGTGCGAGCCAGGGCGGCGAGATCCGGGATGCGGAAGGTCTGACCGGCGAAAGGCACGTCGACGGTCGGCTGGCCGGGCGCGACCGCCAGCTCAATCACGTTCTGGGCGCGGTGGGTGTTCTGCGGAGCGCGGTTCTGATGGGTGTTTTGTGGGGCAGGCTGCTGCTGGTTGCCCGACTGTCCCAGGTTGCAGCGGTTGACCGCGTCGTCCATGCGGGCGATGGCGGAGCGGATCTCCCCGCCGCGCGGGTGGAAGGTGGCCACGGACAGCGCCTGGCTGCGCTTGGACTGGTAGTCGCCGGGGTTGGTCCAGTAGCTGCGGGCCTTTTCGCAAGAGATCTGGCCGGCGGGCACCTTGGCCAGCAGGTCGTCGACGGGATCGGCGGAAGCCACGGCGGGGGTTGCAAGGGTAGCGGTCAACACGAGGGCAGCGAGGCGTTTCTTCATGGGATACATCTTGGCACGAGTTCGCGGTTCGGGAAAGTGTACGCAGGAAACTTTCTAGACGCCCAGGAAGCGCCGCACCAGGCTGCGGTAGGCCCGGACCGTGAGATCGAGATCCTCCAAGTGGAGCGCCTCGTCGTGGCTGTGGAGCTGCGAATTGGCCTCGGCCATGTCCCGGGCCCGTGCGTGGAGGGCAAAGCCGTAGCCGTTGCCGCCGGCGCGCCGGGCGATGCGCAGGTCCGAGCCGCCCGTCGCCAGCACCGGGGTGACGTCCAGGTCGGGGAAGAACTCGTGGGCGGTGGACTCGATGGCCTGCCAGAGCGCGGTGTCGGTGCCCGACTGCGTGGCGTCTTCGGTAATGAGGTGCTCGATGGTGACCTCGTCGGCCAGATCGCCCAGCGCCTGGCGCAGGAACTCGTCCAGGTCCTCCTGGGTCTGGCCGGGGAAGGGACGGATGTCCATCTCCAGGTATGCGTGGGAGGGCAGAACGTTGATAGCGCCGCCGGCTCGCAGGACGGTCTGGGACAAGGTGGTGTGCGAAAAGGCGTGCGCGTAGGCGTCCAGGTTGCCGAAGGCACGGTAATCTTCCGCGGTGCCCTGGCCGCCGATGAGCGCTTGCTCCGTGGCGGGATCGAAGCGGAACGCCTTGACGAAGCCGGTCCAGGTCTCGCTGGTGGCCACGGGCGTGGATGCCTCTGCGATCCGCCGGGCGACCTCGCCGATCTTCACGATGGCGAAGTCCTTGCCGAAGGGCGTCGAGCCGTGCCCGGCGTCGCCGTGCACGTGCAGGCGGCGCTGGCCCGCGCCCTTTTCGCCCACGTTGAAGGCCAGCGAGTTCGGCAGGTGGCTGCCGCCGGTCTCCGACAGGCAGTTGTCCCAGCTCATCGCCTCCGGGTGGTGGGCATACAGCCAGCGCGAGCCCCAGCCGCCGCGGGCCTCCTCGTCCGCCAGGGCGGCGAAGGTGAGATCGCCCGCTGGCTTCCCATGGCGGGCCACCTCGCGGGTCACGGCGGCCATGGTGGCAGTAATGAAGAGCATGTCGACGGCGCCGCGGCCGTAGAGCACGCCGTCCTCGATGACGGCATCGAAAGGCGGCTTGGTCCACTTGTCTTGGTCGACGGGCACGACGTCCGTGTGGCCCATCAGGGTCAGCGGCTCGCCGTCGCCGCCCGGGACCGTAAACAACACCGAGACCCGCCCGGGGTGGGGCTCAAAGCGCTGGACCTGCACGTTAGTGCCGGCAAAGAAGCGCTCCAGCGTGTCTGTGTTGCGGACCTCGTGGCCCGAATCATCGGTCAGATCGTTGACGCAGGCGTTGCGGATAAGCTCCTGGAGTAGCTCCAGGGTGTCGTCGTACAGGCTGGTGTTTTCGCTCATGCACCCCAGCCTAGTGCCGCGGTCCACCCGCGAAAGAAATAAACTTAAAGTTGCAAAATTAAACGCCGTTCAACTTTGTTCGCTACGCTACCCGTATGAGTATTGTTGATATCGCCTGCGAGAAGGCCTTAGAGCAGGGCATCGGCCTGAATGAAGAAGAGCTCCTGCAGGTCCTTTCCGTCCCCGACGAGCAGCTGGAAGAAATCGCCGACATCGCGCATAAAACTCGCCTGCGTTGGTGCGGCCCGGACGTTTCGGTGGAAGGCATCATCTCCATCAAGACGGGCGGCTGCCCGGAAGACTGCCACTTCTGCTCCCAGTCGGGCCTGTTCGCCTCACCGGTGCGCGCTGCCCGCCTGGATATCGCCGAGCTGGTGGAGGCCGCGAAGAACACCGCCAAGACCGGCGCGACCGAGTTTTGCATCGTCGCCGCGGTCAAGGGCCCGGACGATAACCTCCTGGACCAGGTGGGGGAGGCCATCGCCGCCATCAACGCGGAGGTCGACATTGAGATTTCCTGCTCCCTGGGCACCCTGACCCGCGAGCAGGCGCAGCGCCTGAAGGACATGGGCGCGCAGCGCTACAACCACAACCTGGAGACCGCGCGCAGCTTCTTCCCGCAGGTGGTCACCACCCACACCTGGGAAGAGCGCCGGCAGACCCTCGACTTCGTCCGCGAGGTCGGAATGGAGGTCTGCTGCGGCGGCATCATCGGCATGGGCGAGTCCCTCGAGCAGCGCGCCGAGTTCGCCGCCCAGCTGGCCGAGATCGAGCCCTGCGAGGTGCCCATGAACTTCCTCGACCCGCGGCCGGGCACCCCGTTCGCGGATCGCCCGCTGGTTCCCCTGGGCGAGGGCCTGCGCGCCGTCGCCGCCTTCCGGCTGGCGATGCCCGCTGTCACCCTCCGCTTCGCCGGCGGCCGCGAGCTGTCCCTGGGCGACGACGGCACGGAGAAGGGCCTGCTCGGCGGCATCAACGCCATCATCGCGGGCAACTACCTGACGACCCTGGGCCGCCAGATCGAAAAGGATGTGGACATGCTCGGGCGCATCGACCTGCCCATCAAGGCGCTGTAGATGTCGGGGAAATCTGCGGAAACTAATCACTCCGCGCTCGCCGCGTCCGTCCTCGCCGGCGATCCGCCCGTCTACCACCCGAATACCGGACAGCTCCTGGAAGCGGTCTCCGCCCTGCACCCGGCGGCCGCGGCCGGCCTGGACGTGCCGCGCTACTGCCGCCTGTGTGGGCGGCGGATGGTGGTCCAGGTCCGCCCCGACGGCTGGCACGCGCGGTGCTCGCGCCACGGGGAGCTGGACTCGAGCTGGCTTTTCGTCGAGACCATCCGGGAGTCGGACTAGAGCTGCCGGACGATGGTGCGCACGATGGCGCGCACCCGCCGGTCCACCGGCAGGTCGTGGTGGAGCACCACCGCGCGAGAATCAAAGTCCTGGACGTAGATGTTGCGCACCGTGCCGTCCTTGACCTTGCTGGGGGACAAAAAGCAGGTCTCGGGCGGGACCACCACGGCATCGTGGCGCGTAGCGATGCACGTGTAGGTCACGCCCTCATCCAAGTCGCCGCCGTCGTTAACGGCGCTCAAGATCTCGCTGCCGACGATCTGCTGCTGGCCGGCGTCGCCGAAGAACGACTGGATGATGGATTTCATGATGGAGTCGTTGCGTTTGCTGGCCATCAGCGGGCTGATGATGCCGCCTTCGGTGGTGCCGTGGTTGGGCGCGCCGATCGAGATGAGGTGGCGGACCTTGCTGGCCCCGCCGAGCACGCGCATCCAGTAGCGGGCCAGCAGCCCGCCCTGCGAGTGGCCCGCGATGATGACCTTCTCCGCGCCCGTCATGGTCAGCACCGCGTCGATATAGGCGCCGACCTGCGCGGCGGACTCGGGCAGCAGGCCCGTCGCCCGCGTGCCGTAATCTGGGGCGAAGACGGCCCAGCCGTCCTCGCGGAGCTCGCCGCCCAGGATCTGCCAGATGCCCTTGGAATCGGCCGTGCCGTGCAACAAGATGATGGGCCAGGGGCGGTCCGGGCTGGGGCGGGCGGTCCAGTCGTCCTCGAAGATGCCGCGGGGTTTCAGCCGCGCGCCCAGCGGGAGCGAGTCCACCGTGGAGCTCGAGCCGGCCGAGTCGACCTCCTCGTTGGACACGGCCATCCGGGTGCGTGAATCCTCGCTCAGCGAGCCGAAATAGCCCTCCTTGGTGGGGTCTTTGCGCAGCATCTCGGCGATCTCCTCGGCGACCTCCTCGCGCAGCGCGTTGGGCGGGGCGGTGTTCTTGACGCCGAAACGGGGGTTGGCCGGGGCATCGTTCGACCAAAAGCGGCGCAGCTGCTTTTCGATTGTGGAGCGCAGTTCCTGTAGTGCATCAGCGGCCACGTACAACCATCTCCTTATACAATCCGGGGCCTTCCAGCCTAGCGAACTAGCAGGTGAGGCGGATTAGGAAAAACTTTTTTAAAAAAATGTCATCCGAAGGGTTGACGCTCTTTCCAAAGTATCTTAAAGTAAGCCTTGCCTAATCACGGGCGGTTGTTTTGCAGAAGTTGCGCTCCACTCCTTCTGTTTAGCACCGATTAGATTAGTCATGGGGAGAAGGCCCCGCCAGCGTGCAGCCGGCGGGGCCTTCGTTTACGCGGTAGTGTGGCGGCATGCGCAATCAGGTAGAGACAGTGCAGGTGCAGACGGTGGACGAGGCGGTCACGCGCCTCATCGAACTCTACGAGCAGTCCTGTCGGCGCTCCCACGACTTCGCGGACTACGACCAGGTCCGCTACCCCAAAATCACCGTCGCCGTGCGCGAGTGGCACCCCATCGATCGCTCGCAACCCTTCGGCTACGTCAACGAGGCCGGCAACTATTCCGCGGTGATCTCCAAGCCCTACCTGCTGCGCGACTACCTGACCGCCCAGCTGCAGCGTCTAGTGGACAACTACCCGTGCGATATCTACGTCGGCTACTCGGACGTGCGCATCCCGCCCGAGTACATCCGCGGCGCCCCGCCGGCCCCGCAGGACCGCGGGACCACCGTCCCGCGCCCCACGCTCGACGACGTCAACGACGCCATCATCGACGGCGACTGGGACGCCTTCCACGGCGCGGAGAAGCCGCTGTTCCACTTCGGGCCGCAGCGCTTCGACATCGCCTGCGAGCGGATCGAGCACTACACCGGCATCGAGGTCGACACGGTGCAGAAGTACATCCTGTTCACCAACTACGCCATGCACACCACCGAGTTCGTGCAGTTCGGGCTACGCGAGCTCGCCAGCGAGGACTCGCGCTACACCGCGCTGGTGCTGCCCACGGGCGAGACCATCCACCCCAACGACGCGGTGGACCTGGACGTCGACGAGCTGACGCTGACCTCGCGCTACCAAATGCCCCGCTTCGACCTCATCACCGCCGCCGGCGACGGCATCACGATGATCAACATCGGGGTCGGCCCGTCTAACGCGAAGACCATCACGGACTGCCTGGCCGTACTGCGCCCCGAGGCCTGGATCATGATCGGCCACTGCGCGGGCCTGGACGGGCGCATGCGCATTGGCGATCTCATCCTGGGCAACGCCTACCAGCGCGACGACGGGCTCCTGGACGAGCCGGTCACCCCGGCGAACCCGATCCCCGCCATCCCGGAAATCCAGCGCATGCTGGAGGCGAGCGTGGACGAGATCTACGGCGCGGACAACCCCATCATGCGCACCGGCACGGTCTTGTCCACCAACGACCGGAACTGGGAGTGGCGCACCACCCGGCAGCTGTGGGAGTGGCTGCGGGCATCGGCAGCCGTGGCCGTGGACATGGAGTCCTGCACGCTGGCCGCCAACGGTTACCGCTACCGCGTGCCCTACGGCACCCTGCTGGCCGTCAGCGACCTGCCGCTGCACGCGGTGCCCAAGCTGCCGGCCCAGGCGCAGGCCTTCTACTCGAATTCCAAGCAGGCCCACGTCATGTGCGCGGTGCGCGCGGTCGAGCAGCTGGCGGAAAACCCGTCCCGCCTCCACACGCGCAAGCTCCGGCGGGCGCTGGGGGAAGTGCCTTTCCGTTAACGCTAATCCGGCGATAGACTAGACGGAAAGTTTCCCCATACGAGAGTCTGCAACCGTGATAGGAGCACCACGTGACTAATCCCCATAACCCCGACTGGGCGGTACCGGAAAGGGAGAACCTCACTTGGGAGACGTTTGGTGAGGCCAGCCGCAACCTATCGCAGCAGATCATCGACTCGGGCTGGATGCCGGATCTCATCATCGGCGTCGCCCGCGGCGGCCTGATCCCGGCCGGGGCCATCGGCTACGCCATCGGGGTCAAGGCCATGGGGTCCATCAACGTGGAGTTCTACACCGATATCGGCAAGACCCTGCCCGAGCCGGAACTGCTCCCGCCGTACCTGGACGCCTCCGACATGGACGGCAAGAAGGTCCTGGTGGTCGACGACGTCGCGGATTCCGGCAAGACCCTCGACCTGGTCTGCCGCATCCTCGAGCACGAGGATCTGGATCCGGAAAAGCCGAAGCTGAACGTGGACGTGCGCTCGGCGGTCATCTACACCAAGCCGGTGACCATCTTCCACCCGGACTTCGTGTGGCGCGAGACCGACAAGTGGATCAACTTCTGCTGGTCGGTCCTGCCGGTCATCACCGCGGATGGTTCTTTCCAGGAAGGGTCCTAAGACTCCGGTGAATGACACAGGTTCCCTGGGCGTAGCGGATAGCTTCCGCTACGCCTTTTCCTCTGCCCGCCGGCTGCGCATCGAGGTGCTCGGCGGCCTCGCGGTTTCCCTCGCCCTTATCCCGGAGGTGCTGAGCTTTTCCATCCTGGCGGGCCTGGACCCACGGGTGGGCCTTTTCGCCTCCGTGGTGATGGCTATCTCCATCGCCTTTACCGGCGGGCGCCCCGCGATGGTCTCCGCCGCGGCCGGCGCGGTCGCGCTGGTCATCGCCCCGCTCTCGGCCAGCCACGGCCTCGACTACGTGGTCGCGACCATCCTGCTGGCCGGGGTGCTGCAGCTGGTGCTGGCGGCGGTGGGCATCGCCAAGCTCATGCGGTTCATCCCGCGCAGCGTGATGACCGGGTTCGTCAACTCCCTGGGCATCATGATGTTCACCGCGCAGTTGCCGCACCTGCAGGACGTGCCCTGGCTGGTCTACCCGTTGGTCGGGCTAGGCCTGGTGCTCATGCTCGCCGCCCCGCGCCTGCTGCCGGCCATCCCGGCGCCGCTGATTACCATCGTGGTGCTCACCGCCCTGGTCATGATCTCCGGCTGGGAGGTCCCTGACGTGGCTGACCAGGGCGAGCTGCCGGACTCGCTGCCGGGCTTGTTCCTCCCCGATGTGCCGCTGAGCTGGGAGACCCTGCAGATCATCGCGCCCTACGCCCTGGGCGTTGCCCTGGTGGGCCTGATGGAGTCGTTGCTGACGGCCAAGCTGGTCGACGGCATCACCGATACCCACTCGGACAAGACCCGCGAATCCTACGGCCAGGGGATAGGCAATATCCTCTCCGCCCTCATCGGCGGCATGGGCGTGTGCGCGATGATCGGGCAGACGATGATCAACGTCCGCGGCGCCCGCGCACGGACCCGGCTGTCCACGCTCATGGCCGGCGTCTTCCTGCTCATCCTCATCCTGGTGCTGGGCCGGACCGTCGGGCGCATCCCCATGGCGGGCCTGGTGGCGGTAATGATCATCGTGGCGGCGACCACCGTCGACTGGCATTCCCTGCGGCCGCGCACGCTGCGGGCGATGCCCTGGTCCGAGACCCTCGTCATGGGCATTACAATGGCCGGGACCCTGATTACCTCCAACCTGGCAGTCGGCGTGGTGCTGGGCGTGCTGGCGGCGACGGTCAGTTTCGCCCAGCGGGTCTCGCACGTGGTGACCGTCGACCAGACCGGGCCGGGGGAGTACGCGGTGTCCGGCCAGCTCTTCTTCGCTTCCTCGAATGACTTGGTCTATTCCTTCGATTACGCGCCGGGCACGGACAAGGTCTCCATCGACTTTTCGGCCGCGACCCTGTGGGATACCTCCACCATCGCGGCCGTCGATGCCGTGCGCAGCAAGTACGCCTCCCGCGGAATCGAGGTAGAATTTAGGGGACTGGACGACGAAAGCCAGCGGCGGATCGAGAAATTCAACGAAGCATAACGCAGGTTACGTTAACATAACCTTAAATTGGTAAGGATTTCCTGCCTGGAAATAGTTTTTTAAACGCGTATACTTATCAGTAGTTAACCACCGATCCGAGAGAAAGGTCCAGGTCATGGACGAGAAACTGCAAACCGCAATGAACAACCAGGTCAATTCCGAGCACCAGGCGGCGCTCATCTACACCCAGCTGGCTTACGAGATGGATAACCTGTCCTTCCCGGGCATGCGCGACTGGTTCCTGGGTCACGCCGACGAGGAGCGCACCCACGCTCAGAAGTTCGCCGACCACCTGCTGGCCCGCGGCTACCGCGTCGAGCTGACCGACATCGCTATCCCGTCCCTGAAGGCTGCCACCCCGCTGGACGCCTTCGAGGCCGCCTTCAAGCACGAGCAGAAGGTCTCCGCCGAGATCCGCGAGATCGCCCGCATCGCGGACGAGGTCAAGGATCTGGATTCCCGTAGTCTGGTCAACTGGTTCCTGGACGAGCAGATCGAGGAAGAGGACACCGTCTCCGAGATCATCGACCAGGTCAAGCTGGTTGGCAACGACGGCTCCGGCCTGCTGCGCATCGACGCAAACCTGGGCTCTGCCGAATAAAGAATTAGACCAAATAACGGTCCGGTTAAAATAATCACTTTTGTCCCACTGGAGGCTTCTCCGGTGGGACAATTGTATTTTATGACCGCAAAGCAGAAAACGACCGCCGCCATCGCCCTCGGGCTGATGGTTCTCGCTTTGGTCGGGGGACTGGCACTGACGGCGGTAGACATCGCGTGGGGGATCTTCTTCTCCTCGGCCGCCCTCATGCTGAGCCCGTTCGCCGGCATGGCCATGCTCGCCGGCGTGCGCTTCCTGCGCGCCAGCGGCCTCGTCAAGGCCTTCTTCGGGGTCGGCGGCGTCCTGCTCCTGGCGGCCATCGCCCTGTTCTTCGTGAACCCCGCGGGCACGGGCCTGCCGGAGCTCATCGGCGGCGCCACCTGCGGCATCGTCGGCCTGTGCCTGCTCCAGCCCCGGGTGGTCACGCATGGCTAAGGCCAAGCTGCTCTTCGATCTGTACGGCGTGCTCATGCGGCTGCCCTCGGCCGCGGACCGCCGCCTCCTCGAGGAGACGCTCGGGGTGCAGGACAGCGCGCGTTTCTGGGAGACCTACGAGGAGTTGCGCCCGCCCTACGACGCCGGGCTGGTCTCCGACGAGCGCTGGTGGACCGCGCTCGCCCGCCGCAGCGGCCTGGGCGACATCGACACCAGCCAGGCCGTGGCCGCGGACATCGCGGGCTGCCTCGAGGCGGACATGGAGATGGTTGGCTTCGTGCAGTCGCTTATCGATGCCGGCCACCCCGTCGGCGTCCTTTCCAACATCCCGACTGGGCTCGCCGCCGTCGTGCGGCGCGAGCACCCCTGGCTAGAGGATTTCGCGGCCGTCACCCTGTCCTGCGATATCGGGGTGGCCAAGCCGGAGGAGCAGGCCTACCTCGTCGCCGTCGATGCCCTCGGCGGCACCCTCAAGGACACCATCTTCTTCGACGACCGCGACGACTTCGTGCGCGAGGCCCGCGAGGCGGGGTTGCGGGCCGAGCGCTTCGAAGGCATCGATAGCGTGCGGAAGGTGCTTTCTACACCCTGACCTTGCGCAGCTCGAGCGGCACGCGCAGCAGCGGGTCCAGGGCGACGGCGCGCGCGACCGCGCGGACGATCTCGCGGTGGGTGGGGATCATGCGCAGCTGGACCTCGGCATCGGGGGCCTCTTCCCGCACGGCGCTGGCGAAGCGGCGCGGGGCCTGCGGGTCATCCACGAAGGCGGAACCGGCCACCACCACGGTATTCGGGTGGTGCTCGCGCACCAGCCGGGCGGCGACCACGCCGAGATCGTGCGCGCGCTCATCGAGGATGGAGCGTGGGGCATCGGCAATGCTGTCGACCGTCACGCCCTGCTCCGCCGCCTTCTTGAGCACCGCCGCCGTCGACAGGGAATCCTGCGCGGGGCGGCCCTGCGGATCGGTCAGCGGGGTGAGCTGCTGGACCCCGTCGTCGTTGGACAGGGCCGCGCCGATGGAGTCGTCCGCGAAGAGCACTAGGACCTTGTCCTCGGAGGCGATGTCCGCGGCCTGGGTCTCGGAGCCCAGGATGGCCGGGATGGCTGCGGTGACCACGACCGGCACGCTGAACTGGAAGCGTAGGCGCTCGGCGATGTCGACGCCATTCCACCCCAGGTTCGGGGCGTAGACGAGGCCTTCGTCGTCGACCTGGCCGGAGGTGGTCACGCCGACGGAGACCAGCGCCTGGTCCAGGCCCGCGGTCAAGCGGTTGATGCCGGCCATGATGTGCTCGATGAAATCCGCCTCGCTCAGCGATGCCACCGGGGTGGTGATGTCATCCTCCCGAATGGTGCGGCCCTTGGTGTCGTAGAGGCCGATATAGGTCGAGGAGGTGCCGATGGCGATGCCAGCCAGCAGCCAGTTGTTCTCTGCTACCTCCAGCGGCACCGTCGGGCGTCCGCGGCCCTTCGTGCGGGTCAGGTCGGTGCGCTCTTGGATGAGCCCGGCCTGCAGCAGCGCCGTGGTCGCGCGCGTGATGGTGGGCTGGGACAGGCCGGTCGCTTCCACTAGCTCGCTCCGAGTGATGATCGGCTTGAGGCGCACCAGGTGGAGGCACTTGGCGGCGGGTGTGCGTGGGCGAGTGAAGGCCGGTCCTGGCTTGATCATGCAACTTAGTATAAAGAGAACAGACTGCATTGTCTAATTCTATACGTTGACCGGTGGCCGAAATTAGACTGCATGGTCTAGCAATTGTGGTGTTTTGGTGCGGAAATGTCAGATTTTTCGACATCACCCCCTCCGCCCGGCCATTACCTGTTCGACCGTCCGCAACCAATTGCAGGAGCGCCGGGACATCGGACCCTCGGGGCTGGTGGCCTGCCAGGTGCCGTCGTTGAACAGCCAGATGACGTCCGAGGTGTGCGGGTCGATGACGTAGGTCGCGCGCCCGTCGGTCTTGATGTTGTGGTGGTGCTGACACAGGTTGACGAGGTTGTACGCGGCCGTCGGGCCGCCGTCGCCGAAGTCGACGCAATGGTCCTTCTGGCAGCGCTCCGCCTTGACCGTGCAGCCGGGGTAGCGGCACGTGCCGTCGCGGCCGTTGATGAAGGCCTTGATGTCGTTCGGCGTCGCGTAGTTGCGGCTGCGCTTTTCCGCGATATCCGACATGTGGCGGACGGTGGTTGCTGCGTCCGCCAGCTTCTGGCCGCTTTTGTGGCTAATCCAGCCGAAACCGGCGACGAAGATGGGGGCATGGGGGACGTCGCTGGCCTGGTAGAGGTTGAGGACCACTTGCGGGGAGGAGTATTCCCCGAGGATGAGGCCGGCGAGCGCGGCGGCCGGGCTGATGCCGTGTTCTTTGGCGGTGCGGGAAATGGCGTCGTCTAGTTGGGCGGTGGTTGCGGGGTCGTAGTCGGCGTAGATGCCGGCGCGGGATCCTGACTGGGACTCGCAGGAATAGTTGCCGCCGTCTGGGCCGGAGGTATCGGTCGAATCTTTCGACGTGTCTTCGGGCTGTTCCGTGGCCACCAGGCTGTTGAGCTTGCGGCGCAGGTTGGCGTAGGAGGGCAGGCGCTGGCCCGGGCGGGTAGGGCTGAGGTATTTGTTTAATTCAGTATCTATGCGTTCTAGAACGTCCTGGGTGGGCTCGCCCAGGTTATTTAAGACTTGGTCGATCAGGATGAGGTAATTGAAACCGATGTGCTGGAGTCTTTCCACGGTTTCTTCGAGCTGGGGCAGGGTGTCGAGGCGTTCGAGGGCTAAGCAGCGGTTGAGGCAGGCGGTATAAGAAAGGCCGGTGCGGGCGGCGAGGTTGCCGACGGTGGTCTCGCAATCCTCGTTAATGGGCGGGCGGAGGCGTTGCCACAGGTGGTAGTCAACGCGGCGGATCTGGGTGGCCTCGTGGGCGATAGGGCAGTTCGGTGTATTGACGGTGTAATAAGGGTCCATGACATTCTCCCCGAATGAATGTGTCGTAACTATGTTCTAACCCAACCCCCATAATAGCAATCCAAACCAGCACCGCAACCCCTGCGCCAAACTTTTTCGAAACTATGTTGCAATTTTCGAAGGGGACTAGTTCGGGAACTGATGCCTAAGTGTTATCTTCCTGCCGGCAGCGGGAAAAGACCTGGTAAGGGCGACTTTGGCGGGGCAGGAGGCATTCAGCGTTCTCACCGCGCCGCGCCAGGTAGCGGTGAAGCGGGGAAAGTGGCTAGACTTCCCAATCATGAGTTCCGAGCATAACGCCGAGCGTCAGCCTTCCCTTCTGGACGCTTCGTGCGATAATTTCGCAGCTGATTTGGCAGCCCTGACCCCTACCGATGCGACGGCGTGGGGCGTTGCGGGCTACGAGGGTGAGTTGCAGGACTTCTCGCCCGAATACTACGAAGCCGTGGCGGACCGTACCCGCGAGATGATTGCGGATCTCGACGCCCTGGATGACTCGACGGACGAGTCGGACGACGAGGACGACTTCGACGACGTCGACTACGTGACCGCAGCCGTGTTGCGCGATCGCCTCTGCCTGGACCTAGACATGCACCACCGCATGGAGGACCTGCGGCTGCTCAACAACATCGCCTCGCCGGTCCAGACCATCCGGGACACCCTCCTGCTCATGCCGCAGGAGACCGAGGAGGACCTGGACGCCATCCGCTCCCGCCTGTCCAAGGTGGGCAGCGCGCTGGCGGGTTATCGGGACTCGCTGACGGAGGCGGCATCGCACGGCTTGGTGGCGGCCAACCGCCAGATCAATGAGGTCATCGGCCAGTGCAACGCGCTGACGGATAGCGACTCGATGCTCGACGAGCTCGGCCTGGCCGAGGACTCCGCC
Organism: Corynebacterium sp. 32222D000AT; assembly: GCF_053546955.1. NCBI lineage: Bacteria > Bacillati > Actinomycetota > Actinomycetes > Mycobacteriales > Corynebacteriaceae > Corynebacterium > Corynebacterium sp. 32222D000AT. The sequence continues at coordinate 93,031 of NZ_JBPPVW010000005.1, forward strand.
GAGGTGGAGCACGCCAAGCAGGCTTTCGAAGAATTCTCCGCCTGGCTGTCGACGGACCTGCAGCCGCAGGCGCCGACCTCGGACGCTTTCGGCCGCGAGCGCTACGAGCTGTTCTCCCACCTGTTCGTGGGCGACGTCGTGGACGTGGACGAGGCTTATCGCTGGGGCCTGGAGCAGCTGCGCGAGATCAACGCCGAGCAGGAAAAGATCGCCCATAGCCTCTACGGCAACGAATGCACCGTGCGCACGGCGATGCGCAAGTTCAACCAGGAAGAGCGCTACCTCCTGCGTGGCAAGGACGCGCTGGTGGAGTGGATGCAGTCCACGGCCGACCGCGCCATCGAGGAGCTGGACGGCAAGTACTTCGACGTGCCGGAGCAGGTGCGCGAGATTGAGTGCTGCATCGATCCGGCGGGCACCGGCGGGATCTTCTACACCCAGCCGGCGGATGACTTCTCCCGCCCGGGCCGGATGTGGTGGTCGGTGCCGGCCGGCCAGGACGTATTCCACACCTGGCAGGAGTTGACCACGGTCCACCACGAGGGCGTGCCGGGCCACCACCTGCAGATCGGCCAGGCCCTGGTCGAGCCGGATCTGAACCTGTGGCGCCGCAGCGTGTGCTGGAACTCCGGCCACGGCGAGGGCTGGGCCCTCTACGCCGAGGAGCTCATGGCGGAGCTCGGATACATGGACGATCCCGGCTACCGGATGGGCCTTTTGGACGCTAAGCGCCTGCGGGCGGCCCGCGTGGTCGCGGACATCGGCCTGCACCTGGGCAAGAAGATGCCGGACGGCTCCGGCGTCTGGGACAAGTCCCACGTGCACACCTTCATGCGGGAGAACACCGCGATGGACTCGGCGAACCTCTCCTTCGAGGTCAACCGCTACCTGGGCTGGGCCGGCCAGGCGCCATCGTACGCGCTGGGGGCGCGCCTGTGGCGCCAGACCCGCGACGAGGCAGTCGCGCAGGGCATGAGCGAGCGCGAGTTCCACGCCGAGGCGCTGGCGCTGGGCTCGGTGCCGATGTCCATCCTGCGCGAGACCATCCTCGACTAGGTGCTAGCGTTTCCTCCGCGTGAAGAGGCGGATGAGCTGGGGCAGGTAGCCGGCAATCACCAGCACGATGATGAGCCGGATGAGCTGGATGGCCACCACTGCTGGCCCGGCCCCGCCTTCGGAGGACAGCGCCAGGACGGTCTCGAGCGCGCCGGGGCTGGTGGCCAGGTAGGCCTCGAAATAGGTGATGTCCAGCGCCCAGGTCAGCGGCCAAGCAGTTGCCGCGCAGAGGGCGATGACCACGACGATATAGGCCACGGTGGCGGGCAGCTGCGCCGCGAACCGCTGCAGTGCGGGCCACGACAGGCCGCCGCCGCAGACCCAACCGATGCACATGAACGCCAAGATTCGGAAGGGTTCGATGGGCTGGAGGGTGAGCTCACCGGGCAGGAACAACGAGGCCAGCACCGTCAGCAGGAGCGGGCCGATCACGCCCGGGGCGGGCAGGCGGAGAAGCTTGCCGAGGGGCTCGCCGGCGAAGGCGATGGCCAACACGAGCAGGATCATCCACCAGTGCTGATCCGGCTGCGGGGCGTCGACCGGATGGGAGTCGGCCGGGGTGGATAGGAAGCCGACGACGACCGGCAGGGTCATGGACACGGTCAGCAGGCGCAGGTACTGGGTCAGCGCCACGTAGCGGTAGTCCGCGCCGAGGTCGTCGGCGAGCACCGGCATCATGGACGCCCCGCCGGGCAGCATGGACAGGATGCCGGTGTCCCGGCTGACGGCCTTCGGCTGGGCGCGGTGCAGGAGGAGCCCGCCGCCAATGCCGACTAGCACCGTCACCAGGGAGACCACGACGCCCGCGGGCAGGAAGCCGACGATGCGCGACAGCGGCACCGTGGTCAGGGGGATCGCGGCCAGGATGCCGATGAACCCGCGGCTGAGCGCGTAGACGTGGCGGTTGACGGGCAGCTCTTTGCGGGTCGCCAGCGCCATGCCGGCGGAGACCACGATGGCGGCCACGATCCAGGCCGCCGGCACGTTCCAGTGGTCAAAGAGCCAGCCGAGGCCCACGGAGGCGGGCGCGACAATCATCCAGCGCACTGCCAACGGCATGCGGGCACCTCCTTGTAAATTCGATCCCCTTTATACTATTGGCCTTATACTGTTGCCATGGAAATAGGCGCGGGAACCTGGGCACTGCTCGTGGCGGGGGCCGGGGTGGCCGGCTGGATCGACGCGGTCATCGGCGGCGGCGGGCTGGTGCTCATCCCCCTGATCTTGGCGCTGGTTCCCGGCGTGGCCCCGGCCACGGCGCTGGCGACGAATAAGGTGGCGGCGGTCTCGGGCACGGCATCGGCGGCGGTAACGCTGGTGCGCAAGGTGCGGCCGCCCGCGCGGGAGCTGGTGCCGATGGCGGTGTTGGCGGCGGTGGCCTCGGGCGTGGGTGCGCTGATGGCCTCGCTGCTCAACGAGGACGTGATGCGGCCGCTGATCATTGTTCTGCTGCTCGCCGTGGGCACGTTCATCGCCTTCAAGCCGAGCTTCGGCGGCGGCGACAGCGAGGGGATCCACTCTGGCTGGCGGTCCTGGGCGGCGCTGGCAGCGACGGCTGCGGTGGCGTTCTACGACGGCATCTTCGGGCCGGGCACCGGCATGTTTTTGATCATGGCTTTTACCGCCATCTTCTCCCAGAACTTTCTGCGCTCGGCGGCGATGGCGAAGGTGGTCAACACCGCGACGAACCTGGGCGCGCTGGTGGTCTTCATCGTCGGCGGACACGTGTGGTGGACGCTCGGCATCGTCCTGGCGGTGGCCAATATCGTCGGCGCGCAGCTGGGCGCGCGCACGGTGCTGGGCGGGGACACGAAGCTTATCCGCTACGCCCTGCTGACCCTCGTGGTGGTCATGAGCTGCTACCTCGCGTGGCAGCAGTGGGGCTAGGCCGGGTCTTCCGGCCAGGCGTGCTTGGGGTAGCGCCCGCGCATTTCGGCGCGCACCTGCTGGTAGGGGCCGGACCAGAAGCTGGCCAGGTCGTCGGTGACCGCGAGCGGGCGGCCGGCGGGGGACAGCAGGTGGAACTGGACCGGCAGGCCGGCTATCGCGGGGGAGGAATGCAGCCCGAAGCACTCCTGGAGCTTGACGCGCACGACGGGACGGCCGGTCGCGTAGTCGATGCGCGGGTGCTTGCCCGAGGGGACCGTGAGGCGTTCGGGCGCGGCGGCATCGATGTCGTTGGGCCACGGCAGCAGGCGCTGGAGCGCCGGGTACATGTCGACCTCGCGCGGGGGCTTGCCGCGGACGATGTCGCCGAGCTCTGGGCCCAGCCAGTACTGCGGATCGGCCTTTTGTGGATCCGGCCAGGGATCGCCGAGGCGCGCGTGGAGGAAGGCCAGGCGGTCGAAGAGGCGCTGCGCCTTGTCGGAGAAGTGGAAGATTTCTAAGCCAGTCCGTTCGAGCAGGCGGGCGAGGGCCTCTGCCGCGGCCTCCGGGCTCGGCTGGGTCGGGGTGGAGCTGAGCTCGATCTGCCCGGCCCGGCGGATCTGGCGGGCGCGCAGCTTGCCCTTGACGAAGTCGGTTTCCAGCTCTTCGGTCACGCCGATGATGTCCAGCGCGTCTTCTTCGGAAATGCGGGCGGCGGCGCGGATGGTGCCGCCCTCGGCGGAGCGGGTCACGACCGCGGTGGCCAGCCACTCGGAGCCGTCGAGGCCGAGGTCGTGGGGCAGGCGGGCCCGCGTTCCGGAGGCCAGCAGGTAGGTGTCGTCGTTCACGCGGCGGGCGATCCAGCGGGGGAAGGCCAGCCCGGTGATGGCGCCGGGATCGCTGACGCCGCTGCCGGTGCTCACCAGCTCGGCCAGGCGCTGGGATTCGGACTTCGGCGCGCGCTGGCGGGCGATGTCGCCACGGGGATCGTCGGCCAGCACGGCGACGGTGGCCGCGGCGGACGGCCCGCATTCGATAAGGGCGCGGCCCAGGTGCGGGTCCAGCGGCAGGCGGACCAGGCGTTTGCCTAGCTGGGTCAGGTGGCCGCCCCGCAGGGCGTCGAGGGATTCCAGGTGTTCTCGGGCGCGGGTCAGGTGCTGCGGCTGGGGGCTATCGAGCAGCGGGCAGTCGCCCCAGGCGGCCAGCTGCAGGGCGGCCTGGGTGAGATCCGTGGTGAGGATCTCCGGGGTGATGGCCTCGGCCGCGTGCTCGTAGTCGGCGGCGGAATAGGCGCGCACCACGGTGCCCGGGCCCTCGCGGCCGGCGCGGCCGGCGCGCTGGTCCGCGGTGGACTTGGCCGAGCTGATGGTGACCAGCCCCGTCATGCCGCGGCTGGCATCCAGCCGGGGCACGCGGGACAGGCCGGAGTCGATGACGGTGCACACTCCGGGCACGGTCAGGGAGGACTCGGCCAGGGAGGTCGAGACCACGATCCGCGGGGTGGACGAGGGTTGCAGGGCCGCGTCCTGCTGCCGGGAATCTAGGCGTCCGTGCAGGGGGAAGCTGCCGGGCAGGCGGCCGACGACGTGTTCGACCTCGCGCACGCCCGGCACGAAGACCAGGGCGGAGTGCCCGGTGGCGGAGACCTGCTCCTGCGCCAGCTGGGCCAGGTGGTCCAGGAATTCCCGGGAGCAGCTGCTGCGGTCGGGGTGTGGGCGGTAGGAGATATCCAGCGGGTAGGTCACCGCCGGGGTGCTGAGCGTTTCGGCTCCTAAGAATTCGGTGAGCTTGTCGCGCTCGAGGGTGGCGGACATGGCTACCAGCCGGAAGTCGTCGCGCAGCTCGGCGAGCTCCAGGCACATGCCTAGGATGAGATCGGTATCCAGCTGGCGCTCGTGGACCTCGTCGATGGCGACGGCGGAGATACCCTCCAGATCCGGATCCCGCAGCAGGCGCTGGAGGAGTACGCCCGGGGTCACGAACTCGACGTGGGTGCCGGGCTGGTGCTCGCCCTTGACGCTGAAACCGACGGCCTTCGGGGCTCCGGAGAGGTGGCGCAGCCGGCGGGCGGCGGCGCGCACGACCACGCGGCGGGGCGCGGTGACGATGACCTTGCCCCCGCAGTGGTTGGCCAGGGCGGGCGGGACCAGGGTGGTCTTACCGGTGCCGGGCGGGGCTTGGATGACTAGGCGCCCGGTGGCATCGACAAGCGTGGGCAGGCGGTCAATGACCCCGGCCACGGGCAGGTCGCGGCCGATCCGTGCGATGTCGAACATGTCATCCAAGCTTACGCACGACCCGCCCGGGGAGCCAAGCACCAGGGAATTGTCCGGCACGTCCTTGGTGACCAGGGTGCCGGCGCCGATGACGCAGTTGTCGCCGATGGTGACCCCGGGCAGGACGGTGACGTGAGCGCCGAACCAGCAGTTGGTGCCTACCGTGATGGGGTGGGCGATCTCCCAGCCGGCGGCGCGCATCGTCGCGTCGTCGATCGGGTGGCCGACGGTGATAAAGGAGCAGTGGGGGCCGACCAGGGTGCCCGCGCCTAGCCGGATCTTGGATTGAGCCAGGAAAGTCGCGCCGAAGTTGATGAAGACGTTGTCGCCGCAGATGAGGTTGTAGCCGTATTCCACGTTGGCCGGGGCAAACCACCCGGGGACTGCGGATTCTTCCGGTAAAAGCTCTCGCAGGATGGCTTCGGCGGCGTGCGGTTCGGTGTTGCCCAGGTCGTTGAACTGCTTGATGAGCCGGAAGCCGCGGAGTTGTTCCGTGCGGAGCTCGTCGCTGCCGGGCAGGTGCCACCGCCCGGATTCCATGCGCTCGCGGGTGCCGTAGACCGCGTGATTGTCCTCGCTGTCCTTGATCGTCATGCTGTCTATTGTGCCGACAATCGCGCCGCTGGTTGTGCCAGACTGGGTGTCATGCTTTTCGAGGTGGAGCGCCCCACGGCCAAGGTCGCGCCCGGGGTGGCGCACGTGCCGGGCTACTGGTCGGCGCCGGAGCAGCACGCGTGGGTCGCGCGGTTTAGGGACCTGGCGCGCCGGGCCAACGGCACGCCCTTTGCCATGCAGCGGCCCCAGCTGGCCTCCGGCGGGCGCATGAGCGTGCACATGCTGAACCTGGGGCATTACTTCGACTATGACAGTTACCGCTACGTGGACCGGAAATTCGGACACACCGTCCCGGCCCTGCCCGGGGATCTTCGGCAGGCGGCTATCGATGCCGTCTCCCGCGCCGCCGCCCTCGCCGAGGAGCTGGTCCCGTGGGCGGAAAGCTACTTGCCGGACATGGCCCTGGTGAATTATTACCCGCCGGGCGCGCAGATGGGCATGCACCAGGATCGCTACGAGTCCACGCGGGCGCCCATCGTCTCCTTTTCCATTGGGGAGGAGGCGCTGTTTCGCATCGGCGGCACGGAAAACCGCAACCGGCCCTGGGAGGAGGTGACGCTGGCCTCCGGGGATCTCATCGTCTTCGGCGGCCCGAAGCGTTTTGCTTTCCACGGGGTGCCCGAGGTTCGCCCCGGCACCGCGCCGGAAGGCTGCGGGCTGGCGCAGGGCCGAATCAATGTCACGGTGCGGCAGGTCTTTTCCGGGTAGGCTGTGCCAGAAACACTTAACCGTTAAACTGAAAGGAAGTCCGACATGGCAAAGATCGGCATCATCATTGGCTCTATCCGCGAAGGTCGCCTGGGCGAAGCCGTCGGCCGCTGGGTCGAGGGTATCGCCCGCGACCGCGCTGAGCAGGGCGTGGACTACGAGCTCATCGACCTGGCTGCCTTCAATGTTCCGCTGCTGACCGCCGCCACCGTCCCGGGCGCGGCCAACAAGCAGTACGACGACGCCAACGTGCAGGCGTGGTCCAAGGCTATCGATGCCTGCGATGCCTTCGTCTTCGTCACCCCGGAGTACAACCACTCCGTGCCGGGCGCCTTCAAGAACGCCTACGACTCCTTGGGCGCGGAGTGGGCCGGCAAGCCGGTCGCCTTCGTCGGCTACGGCGCCTCCGGCGCCATCCGCGCGGTCGAGGCCTGGCGCCTGGTGGTCAGCAACTTCCAGATGGCCCAGCTGCGCAACCAGCTGGAGGTCTCCATCTTCTCCGACTTCACCGACGGCGAGTTCACCCCGGACGAGGACAAGACCAAGCGCATGGACAACATCCTGGCCGAGCTCGAGGATGCGCTGGGCAAATAACCCCCCGGCGGAGTATTGCTTCGATTTTATAAAGCCTCAATATAGGCTTCGTTGATACATCAAGGTGTGTGGAATTACCCCCGGTGGGAGAAAGTCGCTGGCGGTCGCGCTGCGGGGTGCCTGGCTGCTTGTTACGGTGTCTGCGGCCGGCGGTGCCCACGGCATTCGCTGGCCCAGGACACCGTTATTTTTGAGTAGAAAGGACTTTCCGTGACCTTCCCGTTCATCCCGAAGAAGGGCATCGCCAGCGCGCTGGCTGCCGCACTGGTGACGACCGGCGCTGCCGCCCCGGCAGCGCCGGCCAACGAGCTGGATTCCAACATCCAGGGCCCGTTGGTGCTGGCCGAAGCGATGTACTACGACGCCGGGGAGGACGAGATCCGGCTCGACGAAGGCAAGATTGACCACGATCGCGTCACCGCCGAAGAGATTGATCAGGTAGAGGCTGGCCTGGCGGATTTGACCGATGAGCAGGTGGACCAGGTGCTGATCGACAACGGCTACGAGCCGGACGAGATGCGCGACTCGGATAACGACAACTCCGGGGTCTCCTTCCGGATCGCGCCCGCCATCATCTGGGGAGGCGTGGCCATCTTGGGTATTCTCACCGGTGGCGGATTGATCTTCTACTCGATGTACACTTCCCATGCAGAAAAGCAGAACCTGATTAACCAGTGCTACCAGAACGGTGGCAGCCCGGTGGTTGACAGCCGCGATTCCGCCGGCGTGGAGGGTACCACCGATTCCGGAGCAGCTAAGAATGAAGGAGGCTACCGCTTCGAATGCCAGAAGTAGAAACGACTCGAAACGCCCCCATGGTGGTTGCCGCGATCGTTGTGGTGGGGCTGTTCCTGCTGCTGCTGTTGTACCTGGGCCTAAGCCGCTACTACAACGCGCAGGAGCTGGACTCCCTCGTGGAGGGCGCCGAGGCTAACGGGCAGAGCTACTCCGTGGAGATCCACAACGGTCTGACGGGTAGCTATTCCTTCCGCGCCCACTAGCCGGCGATGTCCTTGAGTGCCGCCAGGTGCTCACGGAAGGCAGCGCGACCACGCGCGGTGAGGCTTACCCACACGGTGTCCTTGCCGCGCGTGGAGCCGTATTCGCGGAAGCGGCTGACGTATTCTACCTCCTGTAGGGCGCTGAGCTGCTTGGAGAGCGCGGACGGGCTTAAGCCCACCTCCCGGGCCAGCGAGGAAAACTCCATCTCTTGGTTGACTGCTCCCTCGGTCGCGCCGTAGGCGTTGAGTACGGCGCAGATTTTAAACCGGTTGAGAGGGTGGATGACTGGATCGAGCTGGCCGTTCATGAATGATTCCGCTCCCGGGAGCTGAGATCTAGGGCGCCACTGCCTAGGGCCCACCACACGCTGGCAAAGGCCAGGAGGCCAAGAGGTAGCACGACCCAGGCCGGCAGGTCGTGGGCGAAGATGAAGGCGGACATCGGCCAATAGAGGCAGAAAAGCCCCAGCCCGTAGCGCTTGTCCGCGGAGGGTGCGGCGAAGGGATCTTGGCGGTAAGACTGGCGCACCCGCGGGTAGCGCCGGGGCAGGAGGAAGGCGGCGACGAGTATAACGGCAACGACGATGAGGAGCGCCCACCAATGGCGGGGCCGAAACGCCATGAGCACGAAGGCCGCCAGGTAGGTCAACGCCAGGCAAAAGCGACCCAGGGTGGGAACAGGGCGTTCTTTTTCTTTGCGAGGGATTCGTTAAAGGACAGAGCCTCGGTGGCCTGCTTCTTCTCATTGTTTTCCACAGTGGAAAGTATGACACTTTCCGTACTAGAAAACAAGGGTTTTGTTACACTGCGGGGCATGACTAATCATGACGCGGGTAACAAGAAAGTAGCAATCGTGACGGGTGCCTCCTCCGGGATTGGCGCCGCGAGCGCGCGGGCGCTGGCAGCCGACGGCTGGCACGTGATCGTGGCGGCGCGGCGCAAGGACCGGCTGGACGCCCTCGCGGAAGAAATCGACGGCACCGCCATCGAGCTGGACGTCGCCAGCCAGGAGTCCGTGGACGCGCTCGCCGCGCAGGTGGACCGGGTGGACCTGTTGGTCAACAACGCCGGCGGCGCCAAGGGCCTGGAGCCACTAGTCGACACCAAGATCGGGGACTGGCAGTGGATGTATGACGTGAACGTGCTGGGCACGGTACGCATGCTGCAGGCGCTGGTGCCGAAACTAGAACAAGCCCCGGATAACTCGGGGCTTGTCATCAACATGGGTTCGGTGGCCGGCTGGGGCGTCTACGAAGGCGGCTCCGGCTACAACAGCGCCAAGCACGGCGTGCGGGTGATCTCCCGGGCGCTGCGGCTGGAAAACCACAACATCCGCACCACGGAGATCGACCCGGGCCGCGTGGCCACCGATTTCTCGCTCGTCCGCTTCAGCGGCGACGAAGAGCGCGCCGCTAAGGTCTACGACGGCCAGCTCAACCTCGCCGCCGAGGACATCGCGGAGGCGGTGCGCTGGGTGGCGTCCCTGCCCGCCCACGTCAACATCGACGTGATGACGGTCAAGCCGCGCACCCAGAGCTAGGAGCTAAGAGCCTACTTCTGCAGACCGAACTGGCCGGAAACGGCCGGGGTCAGGTTCTGGTAGACGTGCTTGTGCTCCTGGTACTCTTCCAGACCCGTCGGGCCCAGCTCGCGGCCGTTGCCGGACTGCTTGTAGCCGCCCCACTCGGCCTGCGGCAGGTACGGGTGGAAGTCGTTGATCCAGATGGTGCCGTGGCGCAGGCCGCGGGCGACCTGCTCGGCCTTGCCCGCATCCGTGGTCCACACCGCGCCGGCCAAGCCGTACTCGGTGTCGTTGGCGATCTCGATGGCCTCCTCCTGCGTGGTGAAGGTCTCCACCGTCACGGTCGGGCCGAAGGCCTCGTCGTGGACGCAGTCCATCTCCCGGGTGGTGTCATCGATGATGGTCGGCAGGTAGTAGATGCCGGCGCCCAGGTCCGTGTTGCCGGTGCCGTGCTGGCCGTTGGTGTCCTCGCTGGTGGCCGCGCGGCCGCCGGTGAGGATGGAGGCGCCCTGCTCGCGGGCGCGGTCCACGTACTCGGCGATCTTCTCGCGGTGCTCGGCGGAGATCAGCGGGCCGGTCTCGGCCTTGTCGTCCGTCGGGCCGCCGATCTTGATGTTGTTGGTGCGCTCGACCAGGGCCTCGATGAACTTGTCGTGGATGGATTCCTCCACGATCAGGCGGGAGCCTGCGGAGCAGACCTGGCCGGAGTGGAAGAACGCGGCGTTGAGGGCGTTGTCCACGGCGGCGTCGAAGTCCGCGTCGGCGAAGACGACGTTCGGGTTCTTGCCACCTAGCTCCAGCGCGGTGCGCTTGACGGTCTCCGCGGCGTTCTTGGCGATCAGCTTGCCGGTGACCAGGCCGCCGGTGAAGGAGACCATGTCCACGTCCGGGTGCTGGGACAGCGGGTTACCGCAGTTGGCGCCGGCGCCGGTGATCAGGTTGGCCACACCGTCCGGCAGGCCGGCATCGCGCAGCACGGCCATGAGCAGCATGGCGGTGTGCGGGGTCAGCTCCGCCTGCTTGAGGACGAAGGTGTTACCAGCAGCGATGGCCGGGGCAACCTTCCAGGACACCTGCAGCAGCGGGTAGTTCCACGGGGTGATCAGGCCGCAGACGCCGACCGGCTCGGCGTCGATACGGGAGCGCACGTTCGGGTCCGCCGGGTCGACCACGCGGCCGGCCTGGTGGGAAGCCAGGGTGCCGAAGTAATCGAAAGCGCCGGCGATGTCTTCCATGTCGCCCATGGACTCTTCCAGGCGCTTGCCGGTGTCGGCGGATTCCGCCTTGGCGAAAAGCTCCTGGTTGTCGCGGATGGCCTGGGCCACGCGCAGCAGCAGCTTGCCGCGCTCGATGGCCGGGACGGAGGACCAGGTGCCGGCATCGAAGGTGCGGCGGGCGACTTTGATAGCGCGGATCGTGTCCTCGTCGGTGGCTTCGGAGACCTCGGCGACGACGGTGCCGTCGGCCGGGCAGGTGATGGTGCGGGTGCCGCCCTCAGCAGCGGCCTCCCACTGGCCATCGATGAATAGGGACTTCGGACCGTCGCCCGTGTGGACGCCGGAGAGGAGCTCCGTCGTAGAAGGATCAAACAGTGCGTTCTGGGTGCTCAACAAAGCATCCTTTCTTGTCGGCGCTTTAATAGGGGCCGGCATTCGTATTCAAACAGGGAAGTTGTTCGGTTCCGCTTTCCGGTCTACCAGAACTAATTATCCTCGCGCCAGATCTGCTCGGGCTCTGCGCCATCGGAAACATCGGACTCACCTGGGCGTTCGGACTGCATGTGCAGGAAGGCCAGGTGGCGTTCGTAGAGATCCAGCACGTTGTTGATGAGCTGGTTCTCGCTGTAGCCGTAGACGTCGTAGCCCAAAGAACCGGTGAGATCGTAGACCTCGAGGCGGAAGTATTCCTTCTGATCACCGGCCAGGAACTCCGGGCATTCGGAGGCCACGGGGAAGAGCTGGTAGCGGAACTTGCGCTCGTTGTGCAGCGTGACCTGCAGGTCCAGCTGGGGCAGTTCCAGGTCAGGCAGCTCGCTGGTCAGCAGGATGGCGTCGTAGCCGCGCTGGCGCATCTGGACCGCGACCTTTTCCAGGGCGAACTCGGCGGTGTTCCGCATATAGGTGTCCATGTCCTGCTTGGTCGGGTAGGTATTGGCGCGATCCAGGCGCTGCTTCCAGCTGTCGCCGTCGGCGGCGATCCGGTCGGTGCGGCCGGAGATAACGCCGTGGAGCGCGGTGGTGCGCGCCTCCTTCTGCAGGTTTTCCAGGCGCAGCGACTTCCACAGGGAGAACATCACCAGGTAGATGACCACGGCGAAGGGCAGGCCCATGACCACGGTGGCGGACTGCACCGTGGCGATGCCGTCGATCTGCAGCAGGGCCAGGGTCAACAGACCCACGGCGATGGACCAGAAGATGCGCAGCCAGCGGGTTCCGTCTTGGCGACTGTCGGTGATCTTCGAGGTGAAGTTCGACATCACCAGCGCGCCGGAGTCGGCCGAGGTGATATAAAGCAGCAGGCCGATGCCCGTGGTCAGCAGGATGATGAAGCCCGAGGCCGGGAACTCCTGCAGCATGTCGTAGAAGCCCTGCTCCGGGATGTTGACCGCGTTCTCGGCGAACTCGGGGTAATCACCCGAGCGCACCATGTCCAGGGCGGTGTTGCCGAAGAAGGACATCCACATCAGGATGAACAGGAACGGGAAGGTCAGGGTGCCGAAGATGAACTGGCGCAGGGTGCGCCCGCGGGAGATACGCGCCAGGAACAGGCCCACGAAGGTAGCCCAGGCGATCCACCAGGCCCAGAAGAACAGGGTCCAGGACTGCATCCACTCGGAGGTGGCGGCCGGATCATCCGTGAAGGCCATGGTGTCCATGGTCCAGGACGGGAACTTGGAGACGTAGTCGCCCACGTTCATCACGATGGCGTCGAAGAGGTAGGCGGTCTTGCCGAAGACCACGATGTAGATCATCAGTGCGATGGCCAGGAAGACGTTGAGCTCCGACAAGAAGCGGATGCCCTTGTCCACGCCCGAGACGGCGGACAGGGTAGCGATGGCAATCGCGATGATGATGAGGGCGGACTGCAGGCCGAGGCCCTGGTCGATATCGAAGATGAGGTGGATACCGTAGGACAGCTGCACCACGCCGATGCCCAGGGAGGCGGTCACGCCGAAGACGGTGCCCAGCATGGCGGCGACATCTACGGCGTCGCCGACTGGGCCGTGCACGCGCTTGCCAATGAGCGGGTACAGCGCGGAGCGGATGGCCAGCGGCATGTTCAGGCGGTAGGCGAAGTAGCCGAAGGCCATGCCCATCAGGGCGTAGAGCGCCCAGCCGGTCAGGCCGTAGTGGAACATGGCGTAGACGACGGCCTCCTTGGCCGCCTCCATGGTCTCCGGCTCGCCGGTGGGCGGGGCCAGGTACATGGTCACCGGCTCGGCCACGGCGAAGAACATCAGGTCGACGCCGATACCGGCGGCAAAAAGCATGGAAGCCCACGCGAAGGTGTTGAACTTCGGGCGCGAGTGATCCGGGCCCATCCGGATATTGCCGGAACTGGAAATCGCGATGTAGAGGACGAAAACGACCGCGATGGTCGCGGTCAGGATGTAGAACCAGCCGAGGTTGGTGCTGATCCAGCCGGTGACGCTGGCCAGCGTGTTGGCGGCGTGTTCGCGGCCCAAGCCGGCGTAGAGCGCCATCGCGATGATCAGCACGCTGGAGACGGTGAAGACGGGCCAGTTCGTCTTGGGCGGCTCGACCTCGTCGGCGCCGACATCGGAGCCGGTTTCCGCCTTGTAGCTGCCTACCAGGGCGCGGACCTGGTAGCGCGATCGGTGTTTGGTGCGCGCCTTGCCTTCTGAAGAAGGTTCGGCTTTAGCGGGTTGGGGCGATTCAGGATCATGTGGATCGAAATTCGCCATGGATCACTCCTCTGAAGTTGTTAGCGCCCTGGCCCGCACCGACGCCCAAACGGACATAGACGGGCTTAAGGCTAAACGCTCAAACATATTTGATTCATATATTCGAAACGGCGCAAAAAACCCGAGCGCATTTAGGGTGGGAAGGGACAAAGGCACTATCGAAAATACCAGTATGGAACACGTCAAACTTATCCTATTCTGGGCAAATTGCAAGCTTCTCAGGTAGGCTCGTTATGTAAGTAGGAGCGGAATAATGCGTATTTGTCCATGCACTGATTGCATAATATGCATTTCTGAACACCGCGAAGAAAGGAAGTGCTTTCCGTATGGGTCTATTAGACAAGGTGACTAAGAATAACTCGAAGAAGGTAACTGACGAAGTAAGCGACGTGGTTGTTGTCGGCGGCGGCTCCGCCGGCTCCGTGGTCGCTGCTCGACTGACTGAAGATCCCGAAACCCGCGTGCTGGTCCTGGAAGCCGGCCGCAACGACTCCCTGTGGGACCTGTTCGTCCACATGCCGTCGGCGTTCTCTTTCCCGATCGGCGCCAAGCACTACGACTGGATGTACGAGTCCGAGCCGGAGCCGGAGATGAACGGCCGCCGCGTCTACCATGCCCGCGGCAAGCTGCTGGGCGGTTCCTCGTCCATCAACGGCATGATTTTCCAGCGCGGTAACCCCATGGACTACGAGAAGTGGGCCGACAACCCGGGCATGGAGCACTGGGACTTCGCCCACTGCCTGCCGTACTTCAAGAAGATGGAGACCGCCACCGGCGCCGACCCGAACGATCCGCGCCGCGGCCACAGCGGCCCGCTCTACCTATCCCGCGGTCCGGCCACCAACCCGCTGTTCCAGGCCCTGTTCAAGTCCGTCCAGCAGGCGGGCTACAACCTGACCAACGACGTCAACGGCTACCGCCAGGAGGGCTTCGCGCCGTTCGACCGCAACATCCGCCACGGCAAGCGCTGGTCCGCGGCCCGGGCTTACCTGCACCCGAACAAGCAGCGTAAGAACCTGGAGATCCGCACCCACGCCTTCACCACTAAGGTCCTCTTCGACGGCCAGAAGGCCATCGGCGTGGAATATGAGTGGGAAGGCGGCGTCCACCGCGTCTACGCGGACAAGATCGTGCTGTCTGCCGGCGCCATCAATACCCCGCAGCTGCTGCAGGTCTCCGGCATCGGCGACCGCGAGCTGCTGGAGTCCCACGGCATCGAGGTCGTCAAGCACCTGCCGGGCGTGGGCGAGAACCTGCAGGACCACCTCGAGGTCTACATCCAGTACGAGCTGACCAACAACACGGATTCCTCCCAGCCGTACCTGGATAAGTGGCGCTGGCCGTTCATGGGCCTGGAGTGGCTGCTGACCAAGAAGGGCCCGGTGGGCACCTCCCACTTCGAGGCCGGCGGCTTCGTGCGCTCCAACGACAAGGAAGCGTACCCGAACCTGATGTTCCACTTCCTGCCGATGGCAGTGCGCTACGACGGGCAGAAGGCCGACGTCAAGCACGGCTTCCAGTGGCACGTTGGCCCGATGTTCTCCGACACCAAGGGTTACGTGCGCATCAAGAGCGCCGACATCCACGAGAAGCCGGAGATCCTGTTCAACTACCTGCGCACCGACCAGGACCGCCGCGAGTGGGTCGAGGCCGTGCGCGTGGCCCGCTCCCTGCTGGACACCGAGGCCATGGAGGAAGTCGGCGCCCGTGAGTTCAGCCCGGGCTCCGACGTCCAGACCGACGAGGACATCCTGGAGTGGGTCCGCAACGACGGCGAGACCGCGCTGCACCCGTCCTGCACCACCAAGATGGGCTCCAAGGACGACGAGATGGCTGTCGTCGACCCGGAGACCATGCAGGTCTGGGGCATCGAAGGCCTCTACATCGCCGACGCCGGTGTCTTCCCGAACGTCACCAACGGCAACATCTACGCCCCGACCATGATGGTGGGCGAGAAGGCCGCCGATCTGATTGCCGGCCGCACCCCGTTGGAGCCGGAGTACACCTCCTGGTACAAGGCCGGCGAGGACATGCCGCTCTACGCCGAGGGCGAGAAGGTCCGTGACCACAAGGACGCCATCGAGGGCGCCTGGTAAACCCACGGAAAACGCTCCGTTACACTAAAACCGTCACCTGCCACCCCGGCAGCGTGGCGGTTTTTCAATGACTGCCCCTTTAAATTACGGAAGGTAGAAACCCCCATGAGCATGGCCTCCCTGCTGACGCTCATCGGCGTGTGGATAGTCCTGCTGGTAACCCCGGGCCCGGACGTGGTGCAGGTGATCCGCACCGCGCCGCGCTCGCGCCGGGCGGGCCTTTTGTGCGCGGCCGGGATCGCCACCGGCACGGGTGTATGGCTGGCGGCCTCCCTGGCGGGCCTGTCCGCGCTGATTGCCGCCCGCCCGGAGCTGCTCAGCGGCTTGCAGGTCATCGGCGGCGGGGTGCTTATCTACATGGGGCTTAGCTCCCTGCGCGGCGGGCTGCGCACGAGCCAGCCCGAGGCCGCGCAGCCCGAGCGCGTCCAGGGGGTGCTCACCGCCGGCAAGTCCTATCGCCTGGGGCTGATGACCAACCTGTCCAACCCGAAGGCCCTGGTGTTTTTCGGCGCCGTCTTCGCCCAGTTCCTTTCCCCGGGTATGTCCGCGCTGTGGACCGTGGCGGTCGGCCTCATCCTCTTGGCCATCTCTTTCGCCTGGTTCGGCGGCTTTTCCCTCGTCGTGCGCACCGCCGCGCGCTGGTTGGCCCGGCACGGCAACTGGCTGGACATCGTCGCCGGCATCATCTTCACCATCTTCGGGCTTGTCATGGTGGTGGAAGGAGTCATGGGCCTGGTTAATTAGCCCAGTACACAAACCTGTTTCCCACTAGGTGGGATGGAGCGTACCTTCGATGGCGGTATCAACTCCGCCGTTTGCGGAGCCAAAGAGAGCTCATCCAAGGTCCCGATGTGCGGTCGGGGCCTTGCAGTCGTTTCTACAGGAGGTGCGCGTGTCTTTAGTCTCTTTGCTCACGCTGATGGGGGTGTGGCTGGTGGCCATGGCCTCACCGGGGCCCGACGTCATCCAGATCATCCGGCTGGGGTCCCGCTCCACCCGGGCGGGGCTGTGGGCGGCCCTGGGCAGCTCCACCGGCCTGCTGCTCTGGGTGGTGGCCTCGCTGGCGGGCCTGTCCGCCCTGATCGACTCGCACCCGGGGATTCTCATCACGCTTCAGCTGCTGGGCGGTACCTACCTGCTGTGGATGGCCTACAGCGCTATCAAGTCCGGGCTGGCGCAGCGCCGCGTGCCCGCCCGCGTGGTGCAGACGGAGACCTTCCAAGAGGACAACCCGGATTCGGCGCCGCGGGTGTGGATCACTGCCGGCAAGGCTTACCGGATGGGTTTCATCTGCGATCTGTCGAACCCGAAGGTCGTCATCTTCTTCGGCGCGGTCTTCTCCAATTTCTTAGAGCCGGGCATGAGCCTGGGCTGGTCGGTGCTGCTGGTGGTGTTGCTGGTGGGCGAGTCCCTGGCGCTTTTCGGCGCCGTCGCGCTGACCGTGCGGGCGTTTTCGCGCTGGATGTCGCGCCACTCCTCGTGGGTGGATCTCTTCTCGGGCGTGGTCTTCCTGCTCCTGGCCGCGTTCATCCTCTACGAAGGTGTGCGCGGGGCAATCGGGGTAGCCTAAAGGCATGATTTTCACGACGACGAACACAGTAGAAGGCCGCGAGATCGACACGTACCTGCGGGTCATCGCCGGCGAGACGGTTTCCGGCATCAATTTCTTGAAGGACTTCGGCGCGGGCATCCGCAACATCACTGGCGGGCGCTCCGCCGGCTACGAGGAAGAGGCCGTGCGGGCCCGCGAGTCCGCCCTGAACGAGCTGTGGAACCGCGGCCAGGAGCTGGGCGCGGACGCGATGATCGGCATCGCCTTCGACTACACGGTGCTGGGCACGTCCAACAACATGCTGATGGTCACGGCCTCGGGCACCGCGGTGACGCTGAAACCCCAGCGGTAGACTGGTCCGCATGGCGGAAATTCTAGTGCCCATTGCGGGCGAGTCCATCAAGATTGGCCAGTTCCTCAAGCTCGCCAGCGCGGTGGCTACCGGCGGCGAGGCCAAGGAGCTCATCGCCGCCGGCGAGGTCACCGTTAACGGTTCGGTGTGCCAGACGCGCGGCGAGAAGATCGTGCCCGGCGACCGGGTGCAGGTAGCCGACGCCGTCTTCGTGGTGGGCCAAGCCGACGACGCGGACGACGACTTTTTCGACGAGGCCACGGCCGATGATGATTTTGACCCCGAGAAGTGGAGGAACCTGTAGATGCCAGCATTCGAGGCCGAGGTAGGCCTGCCCTTCTGGATCGACTTGACCACCGCAGACCATCCGGCCTCGGCGGAGTTTTACCGCTCCGTGCTGGGCTGGGACATCGAGGGCGAGCCGGGCGGTTACCAGACCGTGACGGTCAAGGGGCTGCCGATCGGCGGGTTTATCCCGCAGCCGGAAGGCGCCCAGACCCCGGATACCTGGGTCACGCATTTCCTGTCGGCGGATATCGCGGCCGACTGCGAGCGCGCGGAGCGCCTCGGCGGCAAGGTGATGGCGGATCCGCGCTCCATCGAGCGCGGGCAGATGGCGCTGCTGGTGGATCCCACCGGTGGCCTCTTCGGGCTGATCCAGCCCGCGGCACCCACCAGCTTTACCGCCGGCGGCGAGCCCGGCTGCGCGGTCTGGCACGAGCTGAGCGTCACGCGGGATTTCTCCGCGGCGCTCGACTTCTACGGCGAGCTCTTCGACTGGGAGCTGCGCACCAGCCCGGGCAGCGCAGGGGAGATCGAATACGCCACCGCGGAGGCCGAGGGCGCGGCCTTTGCCGGCTTCTGGAACGCGCAGGGACAGTTCCCGGACCAGGTCAATAGCTTCTGGCAGACCTTCCTGGGAGTCGCGGACCTCGACGCCGCGGTGGAGCAGGCGCAGGCCCACGGCGGGGAGGTCATCCGGCCGGCCGAAGAGTCCCCGTTCGGCCGCATGTGCCTGCTGGCCGATGCCACCGGCGCGACGGTTACCCTGGTCGAGACCCCGCCGGCGCCGGAGGAAGAGCCGCGCGAGTCCGACGACGTGCTCAACCTCGGCGGCTAAGTGAAAGAGACGGTCCGCAGCGTCTGCGCGGCCATCCCGGCCGGCAACGTCACCTCCTATGGCGAGGTGGGCAAGGTCGCCGGCGTAGGCGCCCGCTACGTCGGCTGGTTCTTGAGCCGGCATGGCGCGCAGTTGCCGTGGTGGCGCGTGGTGCGCGCCGACGGCACCTGCCACGATCCGGACCGCGCGCGGGCCCACTGGCAGGCGGAAGGAATCGCGTTTTCCGCAGGTAGAGTGGATATGCGGCAGTGCGGTATCGCCGCTGAAGAATTACAGTCCATCTGGCAAAGGGGTTGAGTGTTTGCGCGCTGGGTTTTTCCTCCTGCTGGCGATTGCCAGCGAGGTGGTCGCCACCTTAGGACTGAAAATAGCCCTGGATCATCCGTGGGTCTACGCGGTGGTGGTGGCCGGCTACGCGGCGGCCTTCGCGCTGCTGCATAGGGTCCTCAAGCTGGGCATGGCCATCGGGGTGGCCTACGGCATGTGGGCCGCCGGCGGGGTAGTGGCCACCGCCGCGCTGTCGGCGGTGTTGTTCGGGGAGACGCTGACCTGGTTGAAGATTACCGGAATGGCGCTCATCGTGGCCGGCGTCGCCTGCGTGGAGATGGGCGCCAGGCCGCGCCCGCAACCGGCCCCCGTGGAGGTGGGTACCGTATGAGCTGGGCGTATATCATCCTCGCGGTGCTCTGCGAGGTCGCCGGCACGATGAGCCTGCGGATGTCCGCGGTGCGCGGCGGGCGCTGGTGGCTGTTGGCCGTCATCGCGGGCTACCTCGCGGCCTATGTCTTTTTGTCCCTGGCCCTGCTGGAGGGAATGGCCCTAGGCGTGGCCTACGGGATCTGGTCCGCGGTAGGCGTGGCGTTGACGGCGGTGCTGTCCTTCCTCTTTTTCAAAGAGCCTTTCACCTGGCTGAAATCCCTGGGCGTGGCGCTGATTATCGGCGGGGTGCTGCTCGTGGAGATGGGTTCTTAAGCAACCCTGTATTTCCCGCCGGCCGCGTATTAATATCAGGGCATGCGCTATTCCGTCCCCTGCGCTGCGGTGATTATCGCAGCGATCGCCAGCCCCGCCGTCGCCCACGCCGCGCCGTCTTTGACAGGTGTGCCGGAGCGCACCCAGGTCACGGTCCGGCACGCCAGCGGCTGGAGCATCGCCACGCCGAACGCCAACGAGTCCCGGCCGGCGCTGTCGCTGGCCAAGCTGTACCTGGGCTACTGGGTGCTCAAGCACGGCGCCGCGGCGGACAAGGCGCAGGTGGAAGAGATGATCCGGGTCAGCCACGACGGCATCGCCACGGACCTAGACGCCCGCTACCCGCAGGCCATCGACGGCGTGGCCCGCCAGTTCCGCCTGCATGCCACGCACCGCAACGGCTACTGGGGCAACTCCGTGACGTCGACGGAAAACATGGCCAGGTTCATCGACGCCATCCACGGCGACCCGGCGGCGGCGCCGCTGTTTCGGGGCATGAACACTGCTGCGCCGGTGGCGGCCGACGGCTACCGCCAGGACTTCGGCACCGCCACGTTGCCGGGCATGGAAGGCACGAAATTCGGCTGGTCCGACAGCCGACACATCCACGCTAGCGTTTCCCACGGGCACGGTTTCACCGTCGCAGCGCACACCTTCGGCACGGCCGGCGAGCACACCGCCGACGTGCGCCGCGTGGAACCGGCCGCGCAGGCGTGCGGGGCCGTCAACCGGGCGGTAGCGCAGATGGGGTCGTCGCGAGTCTGCTAACTCGCCTAAGCTGGGTGGGTATGAAAGACCTTTACCAGTTTGTCAATGGACCTTGGCTCGACGCACACGTCATCCCGGACGATCGCGGCGTGGACGGTACGTTCCACGGCCTGCGCGATGAGGCCGAGGAGATGGTGCACGAGATCGTGCAAAGCGATGACTCCCGCCCGGGCGCGCTTTACGCCTCCTTCATGGACGTCGACGGCGTCAACGGCGCCGGCCTCGCCCCGTTGGATAAGGACCTAGACCGCCTGGCCGTCGAGGACATGGACGCCCTGGCGGAAGTCCTGGGCCAGCTCGAGCGCGAGGGCGTGGGCGCCCCGGTGACCTTCTGGGTGGAAAAGGATTCCGGCTCCGAGGACGCCGTCCCTTACCTCATCCAGTCGGGCCTGGGCCTGCCGGACGAGGCCTACTACCGCGAGGAGGCGCACGCGGACACCCTGCGCGCCTACACCGAGCACGTGGCGCAGATGCTGGGCTTTTTGGATCCGGCCCGCCTCTTCGGTCTGGGCGCGGAGGTCGCCGCGCAGCGCGTGGTGCAGTTGGAGACCGACATCGCCGCCGGCCACTGGGACGTGGTCGCCACCCGCAACGCGGTGGAGACCTACAACCCGGTTGAGCTAAAGGACGTGCCCCGCGTGGCGCAGACCATCGTGCGCGCCGGGGGAATCAAGGACGGCCGCGTGGTCTCCATGATGCCGTCCTACTTCGACCACCTGGCCGGCCTGTTTACCGAGGACCGGATCGCCGACTGGCAGCTGTGGGCCACCTGGCACATCCTGCTCTCCCGCGCCGCCCTGCTGCCGGAGAAGGTGGGGGCGAAGAACTTCGAGTTCTACGGCACCCGCCTGTCCGGGGCCACCCAGCAGCGCGACCGCTGGAAGCGCGCGGTGGGCCTGGCGGAGAGCTTCGTGGGGCAGGAGATCGGCCGCGCCTTCGTGGACAAGCACTTCCCGGCCTCCTCCAAGCGGGAGATGGACGAGCTGGTGGACTACCTGATTGCCGCCTACCGCGAGCGGATTAGCACCCTGGAGTGGATGACCCCGGCCACCCGCGAGCGGGCGCTGGAGAAGCTGGGCCAGTTCAAGGCGAAGATCGGCTACCCGGATACCTGGCGCGACTACGGGGACTTAAGCTTTAGCCCCGCGGGCGCCGACCTGGTGGACAACGCGCGGCGCGGCGCGGCCTTCTCCCACGACTACGAGCTGTCCAAGGTGGGCAAGCCGGCCGACCGCGACGAGTGGGTCACCACCCCGCAGACCGTGAACGCTTTCTACAACCCGGTGGTCAACGACATCACCTTCCCGGCGGCCATCCTGCGCCCGCCGTTCTACAACCCGGAGGCGGACGCCGCGGAGAACTTCGGCGCTATCGGCGCGGTCATCGGCCACGAGATCGGCCACGGCTTCGACGACCAGGGCTCGCAGTACGACGGCCTGGGCAACCTGAACTCCTGGTGGACGGATGAGGACCGCGCCGCGTTTGAGAAGCTCACCGCCCAGCTGGTGGAGCAGTTCGACGGCCAGGTGCCCACGGTGCTCAAGGACAACGGGATCGAGTCCTCCGGCGTCAACGGCAAGTTCACCCTGGGGGAGAACATCGGCGACCTGGGCGGCCTGGGCATCGCCGTGGTGGCCTACCAAAACTACTGCCGCGACAAGGGCATCGATCCGCACGAGAAACTCGCCCCCTTCGAGGTCGATGGCGCCGAGCCGGAGCTCTACGAGCAGAACTACTCCGGCCTGCAGCGCCTGTTCCTGGCCTGGGCGCGAGTCTGGCGTACCGCCATCCGCCCGGAGATGGCCACCCAGTACCTGGCCATTGATCCGCACTCCCCGGCGGAGTTCCGCTGTAACCTGATCGCCGCCAACGTCGCGGAGCTCTACGAAGCCTTCGACGTGCCGGCCGATTCCCTGATGTACGTCGCCCCCGAGCAGCGCGTGACCATCTGGTAGTTATGAGCACTCCGGATAACGCGCGCCCCCTGGACGAGGGCCAAGAATGGTTCATCGGCGGCCAGGACCGGCAGCTGGACGACGACGCCCAGCTCGAACAGCTGGCCTCCTATATCGACGCCCACTACGAGCTGCCGGACTTCACCCCGCCGTGGAAGGGCGGGGCGGGGGATCCGGCCCCGGCGGACAACTACTGCGCTCAGCTGCCCGACCGCGTCACCCACGCGGCCATGATGGTCCTGGGCACCGGGGTGGACCACAGCCTGCCGGGCGTGGCTTTTACCCGCGACGTGGAGCAGACCGACCTGCCCGAGCTCCCCGCCTGCCAGTTCTCCTCCACCCAGGAGACCGCGCATTCGGGCACCTGGGTGGTCAGCCTGCACTCGGGCGGCTGGTGGCGCGGTTCCGGTAGCGCCCTGGACATGCAGTGGCGCCCGGAGGTCGCCGCCGCGGTCGGGCTGAGCGGGGCTCACGCGGTGGACCTGGACTACCCGCTGGTGCCGCAACACTCGGTCGGGCAGATGCTCGAGGCGGTAGCCAAGGCGGTCGAGTACTGCCGCGACCAGGGCGCGGACAAGGTCGTGGTCTGGGGTTATTCCTCCGGCGCCGCACTGGCCGCACTCGCCGCCCCGCTTGCCGATGCCCTCGTGCTCACCTTCCCGGACTTCGGCGCCCTGGCGGCCCTGCCGGACGAGCTGCGCGCAGGGCACGAGCTCCCCGACCCGGAGAGCTGGCCGTCAACCTTCCTCCAGCTCGCCCGCCAGGACGAGGTCGCCGCCCACCCGGACGTTAAAGGCAGCCACATCACCACCCGGGACTACGCCGGGCGGCACCGCTTCCAGACCCCGACTGTCATGCGTCAGCGCATCCGTGACGTTGCGGAGTTTCTCCGCGGGGTGAGCTAACGCAATTAGCTTTCCTGGGTAGCAGGTGCGACATCCATGGTCCGACCATAGAGTTTCACCTGCTTCGCGTTGTTCGGGATGACGAAGGCCCCGTAGATGCGGGACTTCTCGCCCCCGTGCCGGATGACGAACCAATCTTCCGCGCCGTCCGTGGCCATCTGGCAGTCGACGGCGAAGTCGGCTTCCTGGGTGAAGCCCTCGTCGTCGATGATTTCCGGCCCCTTGAGCATCGCGCCATTAGCGCTCATGGGGTTGTCCAGCTTCTGGACGTCGAATTCTCCCCACACCTGCAGGTATTGCTTGCCCGAGGCGAGATCGTCCTGCTCGGGAACCCCGTAGGTGCCGTAGTGGCACTCCTCGCCCACGGTGGCGTCGGTGATGGTGAGATAGGCCTCGTTGTCGGGCAGCGAGGAGGTCTCGAAGGGAGTGCCAAACTCGATTGTCTGGGACTCGTTGGCCGGGGCATTTGTGGTACTGGGCGCTGCGGCGGAGATCGTCTCCCCAGCGTTGTCTGTTTGCTCCTCGCTCGAGCAGGCAGCAGCGCTAAGGGCCGTGGCGGACAGTAGAACAAGGGT
The DNA here is from genome assembly GCF_053546955.1 of Corynebacterium sp. 32222D000AT. Lineage (NCBI taxonomy): Bacteria > Bacillati > Actinomycetota > Actinomycetes > Mycobacteriales > Corynebacteriaceae > Corynebacterium > Corynebacterium sp. 32222D000AT. The sequence goes on from NZ_JBPPVW010000005.1 coordinate 116,889, forward strand.
GAAGACTCTCTTCATGGGTCCTCCCTAGATGAGACAGTAAAGATGAAAAGAGTGTAGAAAAAGCGCTGGACACCCGGGCGTTTTACTTCGAAATAGTTTTCGATAGCAAATTCATGCCTCTGCTACGCTGGCCCTTGTTCATTGACTAAGCCACAGCAGGAGGACAGCACATGACCCCATATTTCAACGCCTTACTCGCCTTCATGCTGGTCTTTTCCATCGGTGGGGTTACCTTCGATGGGTTTGCTTCCGTGGAGCGCTCGGTGGTGCTCGTGGCGGTATCCTACGCTGCGGCCATGGGGGTTTATGTCCTGACTAAGCGTTTCCAGAAATAACCCGCCTCAGCCGGTTTTTAGCTGAGGCGGGTGCGGAGGTCTATTCTTCGCCCTCGGGGCGGACGTTCATCTCGGAGTTCTTCCACCAGCCGGAGCGGGTGATGTCTTCCAGATTGATATCGGCCTTGTCCGGGGCGATGCCCTCGGAGTTGGTGCGCAACTCGTATTTGTAGATGGAGCCCCAGTCGCGGTCCCAATCATTGTTGAGGTAGCTGGGGATTTCGTAGGAGTAGTTCACGGCCTCCGAGGTGGACATGGCGCCGCCGCCGCTGAAGGACTGGAAGTCGGTCAGGGAGGTCTGCGCCGGAGCGTCCGGCAGGATGCGGAATTCCGGAATCTCGGTCACGCCGGCGTAGTGGTCGAAGGTGCGCTGGCAGGGGAACTGCAAGGCGGTGGACCAGTCCAGCAGGGCCGGGCGGGAGCTGTCGAAGCGCGAGGTCATGCTGGTCAGCTCCGGCACGCGGGGCGGGGTCACGGCGACCCAGTCGTCCTCGTTAGTGGAGTCGTCCACGGCGACGATGCGCACGACGTTGGCCTCGTCCGGGATGTCGGCCAGCGGGTAGCGCAGGTTGCGCCACTTCGGGGTGGCGCCGACGTCCATCATCTCAACCTCGCCGGTGTTGGAGACGCGCCCGGTCTCGTCCGCGGTGCCGTATTCGAGGGTGACGTCCATGCCCTCCTGCTCCACGCCGTTGACGTCGTGGTGGTGGATCTTGCCGGCCACGCCGACGGTGATCAGCGGGGAGTTTTCCTTCTCCTCGGGCAGGTTAAACCACTTGGTGGTCAGTTTCGCGGTCGAGTTCTGGCCTTCGTTGTAGGAGCCTAAGACCGGTACCTGGTGGTAGTCGAAGTTGAACGGCAGGTGCTTGACCGAGCCGTTGACGCCCGTGGTGTCGCGGGAACCGCCCTCGGAGGCGCCGGATTCCTCGGCCGCCTTGCTGGCGGAGTCCTTGTGGCTGGAGTCCTCGGAGTCGTCGGAACCGGTAGCGTCCGAGTCGGAGACGTCCCCGCCGGCGGAACGGTTGCCGCCGGAGGCGGCGGAACCGGCCGAGCCGGAGTCACCGATAGCGCCGACCGACGCGGAGTTCTGCGCCTCCGGCTCGATATCCTCCGGGATGCCGTTGGGGTCGAAACCGTAGTTGTCCTTGTCCGGATCGGTTAAGGAGTCACCCAAGTCGCCGTCTATCGGGGCCAGGAAGGCGTCGTTGGTATTGGTCTCGATCATGGCTTCATCCGACAGCGAGCAGGTCTTGCCCGCCAGGGCCTGGGTGTTGCCCTTGCCCACGCTGTAGGCCGGGTACTGGTCGACATAGGCCTTGGCGAAGGAGGCCACGGAGATACCCACGATGAACGCGCAGGCCAGCGCGATAGGCGCCGACATGACCCCGGCCCAGCGGGACACCCGGGCGGCCTCTTGGCGTGCGAATTCGTCGGTGGCGCCGGCGGCCTCGGCCTTCGCCTTGCGCGAGTTGTGGCGGAAGGACTGCCAGATGCCTATGCCTACGAGGATCAGCCCGATGGCCAGCAGCACGGTGTTGGCCTCGATGGCCCGGAACTGGATGGTGCGGTCCCACCACGGCACGCCGAAGGAGGAGACATACCACCAGGCATTCCAGCCGGCGGTGGAGAAGGCCAGCAGGATAACCACAGCGGCCAGGGAGAAGGTCCTCGCCCGCGGCGACTTCAGCGCGATCTGAGACAAGACCACCGCACCGAGCGCGGCGATGACGCCGGCCACCCCGGCGTAGATGCCGAAGTGGTGGGTCCACTTGGTCGGGGTGAACAGCAGGAAGAACATGGACATGGCCACGATGAGCAACAGGCGCCGGGTGATGTCCTGCGGCGCGCCCGCCACGCGGTGGTCCTTGATGTAGGCGTAGATGATGAGCACCAGGCAGAACAGCATGGTGAACATGGCGAAGCGGCGGGTCATGGAGCCGTCCACGGACTGCTGGAACAGCGTGGAGTAGCGCACGTACTCGGAGTACCACGGCAGCGCCGGGCCGACCTCGGAGCGCACGCGGATGGACTCCATCACCGCGGCCAGGGTCTGGTCGCCGAAGACGGCCACGAAGATTGCCGTGCCGGAGGCCAGGAAGGGAGCGATCATGCTCAGCCAGCCGGTGGCCCCGCCGCCCAGCAGCGGCAGGCGCTCGCGCATGATCTTGAACAGCTGCGGCAGGCAGACCAGGAAAACGCCGACGGCGAACAGGCCGGTCGGGCCCGCGCCCAGGGTCAGCGTGGCGGCGATGGTGCCCACGGCCGCGGGCAGCAGACGGCGCGTGGCGATGGCGCGCTCAAAGGAGGCCCAGGTGAAAATCACGCCGAGCGCGATGACCGGTTCCGGGCGGACACCGTTGTTGTACGGCAGCCAGAAAGCCAGGAACATCAACGCCGCGGTCCAGTGGGCCACGCGGCGCGAGTCAATCAGCTCGCCGAAGCGGGGGAGCAGTTCGCGCGAGAGGATGAACCAGATGAGAAACGCGGAGACCAGCGCGGGCAGGCGCATGAAGACCGAGGTCGCGGAAATCTGGGACAGGAAGGCCACCAGGTCGTAGTACGGGGAACCGAACGGTGACTCCGGCACGCCGTACCAGCGGTAGTAGTTGGCCATGTAGTCCGCGTTCTCCGAGACCCGCCCCATGGTCAGGATGAAGCCGTCGTCGGAGGTGTTGGCGCCGAAGATATGCCAGAAGACCAGCACCGCGGCGACCACGCCGTCCAGCGGGCGGATCTTCTTCCAGGACTCCGGCACGAAGCCCGGGCGCTTGCCGTCCAAGCGGTCGATGCGCCACAGCGTGAACAGGCTGACCAGCACCATCGCGAGGCCGCCCCACATGGCCAGCGACTTGATCAGGGTGGGCGAAGAGGTAAACCGCGAGTTGATCTCGACCTGGACGTCGAGCCCGTCCGCGCGCAGCTGGGCGAGGTTTTCCGGGGTGTCTTCGATCTCCGAGTAGGCGCCGGTGACCTGCGGGCGCAGGTCGTCGTCATCGATCGACTGGGAGAACGGGCCCACCTTGACGGTGGTCTCGTCCTCGGTCGAGGAGATGTGGATGACGTCCTTGTCGTCCAGGCGCTCCATCTGATCCGGGGTCAGGGAGAGCACGACCTCGTTCAGGGAGCTGACCGACAGGCCGAAGTCGCCCGCGTTGACGAAGAGGCCGCGGTCGGTGGCCTCCTTGGAGGAGGCCGGCAGCGTGCCGAAGAGCTGGGTCTGCCCCTCGCGCAGTTGGTCGATAGCGGAGACCGGGATATCGGCCTCCAGCTGTTCCGGCGCCAAGGAAATGAGCGGCGCGTTGACCGAGTTCAGCGAGTCGTCGCTGGGCCAGCTGAACGAGGACTGGACCTGGTTGACCGGCAGCAGCGGCGTGGCGATAAACAGCACGAAGCCCACCAGGCCCGCCACGATGGCGCTAAGACGGAGCCACCCGGGGGCGGGGGAGCCGTGGCTGGTGGGTTCGGCTGGCGTATACGGAGTTGCGAGGCTATCTGACACGGCGAATAGTTTACGGCACCGCGGCTAAAACTCCATGTCGCGGCATACCTTCCGCCGGCTAATCCGTGCGGACGGCGACCACGAAGGGGCCGACCTGTTCCATCGCCCAGTGCGCCTCGTCGAAGACCTCGGAGTCGAAGAAGACGGCCCGGTAGCGCACGTTCGGCTGGTTCGGGTAGATGTCCTCGGCCAGGTGGGTCTTGAAGCCGTCGGCGGAGTCTTCCAGGCTGCCGCGGAAGAGCATGGCGTCCGGCCCGCGCCAGGGGGCCGAGTCCAGGGCGTCGAGGAACTCCTCCGGGGTCTGGTCCCAGGAGTCGTTGGCCCAGGTCTCGATCTGCTCGTTGCGGGCGTCGAACTGGCCCAGCGGGTTGGCGTAGTGCGAGGTGAAGGCGTTAAAGCCCCAGTAGGGGTGGTAGGCCATGAACAGCTTTTCGTCGGTGAGCATCACGGATTCGTTGGGCACTACCCCGTGGTCTTCCAGGAAGCGCTGGATCTCCTGGTAGTGGCCGGAGGAGTCGCTGGTGTAGCGGTCGGCGCGCTCGCCGTAGCCGTCGGTGTCCGTGTAGGCGTGATCGATGGCGGACTCGTTTTCCTCGGGAATGCGCTGGGCGTAAAAGACCCCGCCCAGCACTAACACGGCCATGAACGCGGCGGTGATGCGGCGGTTGGTGGCGGGGCTAAAGCCCTGCGGCCAGAGCTTGTCGATGCCGTGCATGCGCACCTCGGCCAGCGCCAGGACGCCGGCGGTGGCCATGATGAGGACCACGAGGATTTCCAGGCGGAAGCCGAGCAGCGTGCTGCCCAGCAGGGTCAGCACCATCGATGCCGCGATCCACAGGTAGGCGCCGCCGAGCGCCCAGCCCAGGGTCCGGATGTCGCGGTTGTTCTGGCGCAGGAACAGGTACACCAGGCCGATGAGGCAGAGCAGCCCGATGATGGTCGGGGCCAGGAAGGGCACCGGGATCTGCGTGCCCTCTTCCGGCAGGTAGTGCTGCGCGGTGGAGTTGATGGGGACATCGGAGCGCAGCACGCCGAGGACGTACGGGCCCCAGCAGATGGCGGCCAGGGCCAGCGAGCCGACTCCGATGCAGATCAGGCGCACGATGGGCTCCCAGCGCCGCTCCAGCACCGCGGTAATGATGGCCACGAAGCTGACGACGGTCAGGGAGATCGCGCCGGTGAACAGGGTGTAGAAGGAGGCCGAAGCGCCCAGGAAGAGCGCCAGGCCTAGCGTGGACAGCCAGGAGCCGTGGAAGGCCCGGGAGCACAGGAAGGCCGCCGCCGGCACGCCCATCGCGATGACGGCGGAATAGGGCTCTTCGGCGGCAATGGTCAGCGTCACGGCCGTGGTGGTCAGCGCGATAGCGGTGGCTACGGGCAGGGAGCCGACCAGGCGCTGCCACAGAGGCACCAGGAGGCACCCGCACATGGCCAGGGAGATTAGCGCCCAGGGCTGGAAGACCTCCCAGCCGGGAATGCCCAGCACGTTGGCCAGGCGCCCGCCCAACCAGAACCAGCCCATCGGGTAGAAGGTGGGCAGATCCAGGTAGTTCATGTCCGCGTGCGTGGCGGTATCCGCCATCCGCGTCAGGAACTGCGTGCGGAAGACCTGGTCGACCTGGATGCCGGCCAGCCACAGGCGGCTGGCCGACAGCGGCAAGCCGATGGAGGACAGCACCAGCAGCGCCGGGGAAAGGTAGGACACGACGGTGGTCAGCCAGGCGCGCCAGCGCGGGCGCGGGCCGGCCGAGTGCTCGTCCCGGATCCAGAAAAACAGCAGGACGCCTACCACCACCAGCGTGGCGACAATACCTACCGTGGCCAACGCGCGCGTGACCATCGAGGTCGAAAACGCCGGCAGGGACACCGAGCGGAAGACTGCCCAGCCGGCCAGGGTGACCAGCCCGCCGCCCAGCGCGGCGAGCAGGATGGCCAGCAGCGCCGGCCCACGGCCGAGCTCATCGCGGTGATCGCCGAACTGGGACAGCGGCCGGGCGGAGGCAGGTGCGGAAGGAGTTGTCACGGTGGACTCAGTGGACATGCTCTCTAGTTTCTCATATAGCGCGGCTCGTTCCTCATAGCGCACGCTGCGAACGGGGATACTGGACGAGGCTGCGTACGTCGCTATACAGCACCAGGGATCTTAGGTACGGTGATACGCGGTTACCGTGATCAGAACTAGAGAGAAACTATGAAGCGAGGATACGCAGTCGCAGCGGCGGGCGCGGTCGCGGCGGTGGCTATCGCCGTCCCCGTGGTCGGCCAGTCCTTTGGCGAAGATGAGTCGGAGTCGGTGCCCGCCCAGAAGGTGGGAGTGACCGTCGAATGCGCGGTGGAAGGCCCGGGAGCGGCCGGTGACACGCGCGTTGTGGGCACGGTGATTGGCAACGGCCAGACAGAAAAAGAGGCCCAGCGCGATGCGGGCCTCTACGTCAGCCGTTTCGGCGATGCCGAGGAACAGGAATGTCGCCAGCTGCCCCGGAACGAAAGCTCCGGGGCCTATGACTCAACCGGCGAACCGATTTAGAACGGCAGCTTCCGGAAAACCGGCTGCGGGATGAACTTGAAGGCCAAGCTCACGTACTTGAACAGCGGGTGGACGAAGATGGACTGCTTGCCGTCGAGGACCGCCTGCACGGTGTCCTTCGCGACGTCGGAGACGTTGACGGTCAGCGGGGCATCGCCAGCTTCGGCGGACATGCGGGTGCGGACCTGGCCGGGGCGGACCACCAGCACGTTGACGCCGTCGCCGCGCAGGGCCTCGCCCAGGTTGACGTAGAAGCCGTCCAGGCCGGCCTTGGAGGCGCCGTAGACGAAGTTGGAGCGGCGCACGCGCATGCCGGCCACCGAGGACAGCGCCACGATGGTGCCGTGGCCCTGCGCCTTGAACCGCTCGCCCAGCAGCACGCCGACGGAGACCGGCGCGGTGTAGTTGACCTGGGCAGAAGCCACGGCCTTGGCCTGGTCCTGCCACAGCTGTTCCTGATCGCCCAGGGTGCCGAAGGAAACGATGGCGACGTCGACGTCGCCGCGGGCGAAGGCGGCATCGATAACCGCCGGGTGGGAGTCGAAGTCGGTGGCGTCGAATTCGATGACCTCCACGTCCGCGCCCTTGTGGGCCAGCTCCGCGCGGGCGGCCTCCAAGTGCTGGGAGCCCGGGCGGGCCGCCAGGGTGACCTTGGCCGGGCCGCGGTCCAGGAATTCTTCGACGATGCCCAGGCCGATTTCGCTGGTGCCGCCGAGCAGGAGAATGTGTTGTGCTTGGCCTACTGCGTTAAGCATGAGTGTCCTTTCTTAGTGCAGCTCGAGGCGCCGCGACATATCGGAGGCAAAGACGCCGGTCGGGTCGATTTCGTTGCGGGTTTTCAGCCAGCCCTCCAGGCCGGGGTACATGCGGTGGAAGTTCTCCGCCGAGGTACGCGACTCCTTGGCCAGGTAGAGGCGGCCGCCGAATTCCATAACGCGGCGGTCCAGGTCGTCCAGGAAGGAGCCCAGGCCCTCGCGGATGGGGAAGTCCACGCAGACGTTCCAGCCCGGCATCGGGTAGGACAGCGGCGCGCGGTTGCCTTCGCCGAAGAGCTTGAAGACGTTCAGCGCGGAGTAGTGGCCGGAACGCTGCATGTCCCGGATGATCTCCTTGAACGGCTCGACCGCGTCCATGGGGACCACGAACTGGTACTGCAAAAAGCCCTTGGAGCCGTAGCCGCGGTTCCATTCGCCGATGAGATCCAGCGGCTGGTAGAACTGCGTGAGGTTCTTGACCTGGTTCCGGGCGGGAGCGCCCATCAGGTAGTAGGCCTCACCGATGGCGGACAGCGTCAGCTTGTTCATGGTCCAGGACGGGAAGATGTCCGGCACGGTCATCAGCTGCGGCGCGTTGAACTTCAGCGGATCCTGCGCCAGCTTCGGCGCGAATTCCTTGAGCTGGTCCAGCGTGGCCAGGCTGCCGCGGGAGATGGTGGAGCGGCCCAGCTTCGGCTCCGGGGAGATGACGTCGAACCAGGCGGAGGAGTAGGTGTAGTTCTTCTCCGAGCCGTCCGAGTGGAAGGCGATGGTCTCTTCCAGGTTCTCGGTGCGGTCCGTGTCCGCGATGAAGTAGGCGGTCTCCGTCTTGGTCATGCGGATCTGCGCGCGCAGGATGATGCCGGTCAGGCCCATGCCGCCGACGGTGGCCCAGAACAGGGTGCCGTCCGGGTCATCGGAGCTGCCCTCCGGCTCCAGGTGGAGCACGCGGCCGTCGGCCACCAGCAGTTCCATGGAGACCACGTGGTCACCGAAGGAGCCGGCGGAGTGGTGGTTCTTGCCGTGGATGTCCGGGCCGATGGCGCCGCCGATGGTCACCTGGCGGGTGCCCGGCAGGACCGGGACCCACAGGCCGAACGGCAGGGCGGCCTTCATCAGCTGGTCCAGGGTGACGCCGCCGTCGACGTCCACGATGGCGCTGTCAGGATCGATGGAATGGATCTGGTTCAGTGCCTGCATGTCGATGACGAGGCCGCCACCGTTTTGGGCCGGGTCGCCGTAGGAGCGGCCCATGCCGCGGGCGATGACGCCGCGGCGCAGGTGCTGCGGGGCGTCGGCGTTGGCGTCCGCAACCTGTGCGACCGCGTTCTTGATGACATCTACATCCGGGGTGGACAGCACGTGCGCGGTGGTCGGCGAGGTGCGGCCCCAGCCGTGGAGAGACTTCTCAGTGGTGTGTAATTCCATCTTTCAACTCTTTGCTTGACGGATAGTTCAATGCCCTAGCCTACCTAGTGCCGATCGGTATAGGTGTGAAAGCCAGCGCGGCGAGTTCGTGATATTCGGAACAAAACGGGCAGTACAACCGTATTATTTGTGCCCGGTTTCTATCTTTTCGGGAAGGAAGCCTAGAGATCCATGAGCTCGCGGATCTCGGCGGGAAGCTCCTCCTGGGCGCAGATGACCGGGCCGTCGTAGGCCTTGATGATCTCCATGACCCGGGTGCGGGAGGCCGAGTCCAACATCGGCAGCTCCTGGGCCATCAGCCGCGTCATGAACCCGTCGAAGGGAAGGTTGGTGTGCTCGGTGGCCAGAAAGTGGCCGTGGCGGTGGTCGTCTTCGTGGGTCTGGTCTTTCGCCGCCTGCTGCGCCGGGGTGAGGTGTTGCGGATCCGAAGAATACATGCGCCCAATTCTAGCCCTGCCTACAGTGGTGTCATGACTTCTACCGACCGCGAACGGACCGAAACCACGGTCAGCGCAGACAATACTGACAACTACGCCCTGGATGACACGCTCGCCGGAAGGATCGCCCAATCGGCGATCATCGGCGTGGTGACTTCCTACCCGGACTGGATCAAAAACCGCACCGTGCTCATCGGCGCCTACGCCCTGTCCGCCGCCGGCTTTTTGGGCCTGGTGGGCTACCTGAACGCCCAGGACGAAGACGACGAGGAGTTCGGCCAGGTCCCGGACGACGCCCCGACCCTGCCCGCGTGGTCCATCGTGGCCGGCGTGGCGGTCTTCGCCCTCGGCGCGGCGCTGGACATCGCGGTCACCCGCCGGGTGGTCGGCTGGCTGCGCAAGCGCGGGGTCAGCAAGCCGTGGACGCTGCTGGGGGCCATCGGGGCGGGGTTGACCTTCGTGGTCAGCGAGGCAGAGGCCCGGGAGATCGCCCGCCGCGCGGATTAAGGTCCGTCTCAACTGGGGCAACGGTTAGCTAGCGGCGAAAGCGCTACGCTGGGGCCTATGTCAGAGATGGCCAGCGTCACCGATATCCGCGCCGCCCGCGGCCGCGGGGATCAGCTGGTGCGCCTTGCGCGCGAGCCGCTGACCGTCATCTGCCAGGTCTCCAACGTGCGCGCCGACGCGGAGGTCCACCGCCAGATCGGGCTGAACGACGCCCTGTCCTTCCACGACCTCCACGACGTCCTCACCGTCTGCTTCGACCTGCCGGACGAGGACTCGCCCTGGCACTTCTTCGAGCACCACGACGCCCGCGGCAAGCGCATCGATCCCACCCACCAGGTCTCGGAGTTCCTGTGGCGCGTGGGCTCGCAGGTGGACTACACCTGGGGGCTGTGGGACTTTTCCCTGGTGGTCGCCGATATTTACCCGCGCGACGCGGGATCGCCCCGGGCGCTGTGCGTGGGCGGATCGGGTTCCTTCCCGGGCTCGAGCTTCAACCTAACCGCGGTCAATGCGGCGCTGACCGGGCAGGACACCATCGACGAGGTCCTGGAGCTGGTCACCGACGAGGTGCGCCAGATAGTCGAGCGCACCCGGCTTTATGATTTCGTGCCGCTGCTGCAGGCGCTCGACTTGGAGCGCGAGGGGGATATCAGCCCCCAGGCGCAGCGGGTGCTGGCGAGCCTGCCGCGGGAGGTGACCTCCCAGGGCAAGGACGCCTTCTGGTCGACGGTGCTGGGGCTGGCCTGCCTGTCCGGGCCCGAGGTCACCGACAGCGTCATCGAGACCACCATGAACGCCCTGGGCTGGGTCGATGACGACGGCTCCGAGCTCGCCGCCGACCAGGCCCGCCACGAGTGCGAGGCCTCGCTGAGCGCCCTGGCGGAGATTGGCGGGCTGGGGGAGAAGAAGGCCTCCCCGGTCGAGCGCCTGGATATCTACCGCGCGCTGCTGCGGCGCTGATCATCAAGGCCGCGGGGCGCAGGCGGTAGGCTAGTGACCCGTGAATGACATGCCGGAGAATACCGAAGTCCAACGCGGATCCCTGAAACAGCAGCTGGGGCGCTTCATCGCGGTGGGCGTTTTCACCGCTGCCTTGGACTACGGGCTGACCATGCTGCTAATCGCGCTCGGCCTGCACCGCTCCGCGGCCAAGGCCATCGGCTGGGTCTTCGGCACCATCGCCGCCTACATGGCGAACGCGCGCTGGACGTTCGGCGCGCAGGTGACCGGTCGCACCGCCGCGACGGTGGCGGTGCTCTACGGCTGCACCTTCGCGGTGCAAAACCTGTTGTTCTGGCTGCTCAACTCGCCGCTGATGGCGCTGGGCCTGGACGGCGCGGTCAAAAACACCGTGGCCTTCGTCATCGCCCAGGGCGTGGCGACGGTGACCAACTTCGTCGTCCAGCGAGTATTCGTGTTCAAGTAGGCAAGTAGCGGAGAAACTAGTGGCGGAGCAAGCAGACCTATCGAAGATGGCGGGGCGGTTGTCCCAGTCGAACTCGCTGCGCGCCCAATCCACCAAGTTTATTATCACCGGCGCCATCTCCGCGGTCGTGGACTTGGGTCTGACCTGGCTGCTGCAGATCGCCCTCGGCGTGCTGGGGGAGACCGGGGCGCGCTCCGTCGGCTTCGTCGTGGGCACGCTCACGGCCTACCTGCTCAACCGCAAGTGGACGTTCAACGCGCGCCCCAGCCTGCGGCGCCTGCTGGCGGTGGCCGCCACCTACGCGCTGACCTTCCTGGTCAACATCACGCTCTACCGCTGGGGCTTTGGCTTCCTCGACCACGACCTCGACTGGCCGTCCACCCCGGCGCTGGTGGTGGCCTACGCCGTCTCCCAGGGCCTGGCCACCTTCGTGAACTTCTGGGTCCAGCGCTGGATCATCTTCCGCTCCACGCGCAAGAGCTTTGAGGTGGACTAGGCGCTAGCTACTAGGGCTTTAACGCTAATTCTTAGGCCGGCGGAAGTCCTCGGTGCGGCCGCGGTTGTGCAGCTTTAACCACTCGATGAAGCCGGCCGGGTCGCGGCGCTGGATGAGGAAGAACCAGCCGAAGCGGGCGAATTCCTGCGGCAGCAGCTTGCGCATGCCGCGCTGCCACAGCAGGTAGCCGCGGTTGCGGTAGGTGAAAAAGCGCTTGAACTCGCCTTCCGGGTACTGGGTGTGCATCCGCCCGCCCAAAATCGGCTTGAACTCGTCCGAGCCGTCCGGGTGCAGGTAGGCGCAGTTCAGTGCGGTGCCGAAGGGCAGGCCCGAGCCGACCAGCCGGCGGTGGTACTCGACCTCGTCGCCGCGGATGAACAGGCGGTAGTCCGGCACGCCGATGACCTCCATCGCCTTGGCGGAGATCAACGCGCCGTTGAACAGGCTGGCGATGCCGGGCAAAAAGTCGCCCTCCAGCTCGTCCAGGCGGCGGCGCCAGACCAGGCCCTGGCGCAGCGGGAAGGCCAGGCGCTGCGGGTCGTCGATGTTGCAGACCGCCGGGGAGACCTCCGCCAGGTGGTGGGCCTCGGCCACGCGGTAGAGGGTTTCCAGCACGGAGTGGTCGGCCGGCCGGCCGTCGTCGTCGGCGCACCAGATGGCGTCCGCGCCCAGGGATAGCGCGGTCAAAAAGCCCAGCGCGAAGCCGCCGGCCCCGCCCAGGTTGGTCTCCGAGGGCACGTAGACCGCGCGCTCGCCCGCCAGTTCCTCGAGGGAGTCGCGCACGGCGTCCTCCGCGCCGTTGTCCACCACGATCACCCAGTCGACCGGGTGGGTCTGGTTGACCACCTGATCCAGCGAAAGGCGCAGCAGTTTGGCGCGCTGGTGGGTGACGATGACGGCGGCGGTGGTGCCGGAGGAATGCAAGGTGGCAGTCATGCGCTCTATTGTGCCACCGGCGGGGCGCCGGCCCGGCTACTGACACCCAGCGGAACTAGGATTGCGCGTCCTCGTTTTCGAAGCGCTTGCGCAGGTCGCGGACGTATTCGCCCACTTCGGGGCCTTCGTAGTCGGCCACCACGTCGGCGACCTCGCCGGCCGAGCGGATCTCGCCGTGGTCGATCCACAGGGCGGTGTTGCACAGCTGCGCCAAGAAGTCGTTGGAGTGGGACGCGAAGACCAGGATGCCGGAGCGCTTGACCAGCTCCTCCAAGCGGACGCGGGCCTTGGCCATGAAGGCGGCATCGACGGCGCCGATGCCCTCGTCCAGCAGGAGGATCTCCGGCTCGATGGAGGTGACCACGCCCAGGGCCAGGCGCACGCGCATGCCGGTGGAGTAGGTGCGCAGCGGCATGGACAGGTAGTCGCCCAGCTCGGAGAACTCCGCGATCTCGTCCATCTTCTTTTTCATCTGCTTGATGGTCTGGCCCAGGAACAGGCCGCGGATGATGATGTTGTCGTAGCCGGAGACCTCCGGGTCCATGCCCACGCCCAGATCGAAGACGGGCGCGACGAGGCCGCGCACGTCGGAAGAGCCGCGGGTGGGCTCGTAGATGCCGGACAGGAGGCGCAGCAGCGTGGACTTGCCGGCGCCGTTGTGGCCGACCAGGCCGACGCGGTCGCCCTCCCGCAGGTGCAGGTTGATGTCCTTGAGGGCCTCGACCACCACGGTGTTGTCCGAGTTCTTGCCGATGGCGCCGCCGGCGGAGGAGAGCACTGCCTTCTTTAGGGAGCGGGACTTCGCGTCGAAGATGGGGAAGTCCACGCAGGCGTTGTAAGTATCGATAGAAACCATAGTTGGTGCTCCTTCTAGACCCAGTAGCTCACGCGGAAGCGCCACTTGCGCATGGCCAGACCGGCGATGAACAGGCCGGCGATAGTGCAGCCGATGACGATCCACCAGTGGTAGGCGGCCACCGGCTCACCGATCATCGGGGCGCGCACGACCTCCAGGTAGTGGTACAGCGGGTTGATCTCCGCGATGCGGGCGCGGTCCGCCACGGCGCCGCCCTGGTCCTTCAGGGTGTTGGTCATCCAGACGATCGGCGTGACGTAGAACAGCAGCTGGGTCAGCGCCTCCAGCAGCGGGGCCACGTCGCGGAAGCGGGTGGCAATAATGCCGAAGAACATCGCTACCCACACGCCGTTGACCAGCAGCAAGAACAGGCCCGGGATGAACAGGAAGAACTCCCAGCCCAGGTGGCGGGGGAAGATGAGGATGAGCAGCAGCCAGATGATCATGTTGTGGCCCAGAAACAGCGTCTGCCGCCAGACCAGGCGGTAGACGTGCACCGACAGCGGGGCGGGCAGCTGCTTGATGAGCCCCTCGTTGTCGATGAAGATGGTGGAGCCTTCCTTGATGGCCCCGGAGATGAAGTTCCACATAATCAGGCCCACGGTGACGTGGGGGAGGAACTCCGCGACCGGGATCTGGAACAGCATGGAGTACAAAAGGCCGAGCGCCGCGGCCATCACGCCCGTGGCGATGGTGATCCACAGCGGGCCCAGCACCGAGCGGCGGTAGCGCTGCTTGATGTCCTGCAGGCCCAACATGAACCACAGTTCGCGCTGCTTGGCGCCTTGGATGAGATCGCCGAAAGCGGCGCTGAACGTCATGGACTTCGACTCCGGGGCGCCGCCGTCCGGAGTAGCCGTCATGCGCGCTACGTCTTCCTGCAGTTTATTTTCGTCTTGCACGTGAAATACCCTATCGCGCTGAAGGGCAAAAGTGGGTCTTGCCGCCCGAGAGTTAACGCACAACTGGCCAAATTACCGGCCGGCTCCGCACGCCTCCAGCGCAGCTAATGGCGGCATAAAGATGGTGAATATATACCTAATAACAGAGCGGAATAGCCGATCCTGGGCATTTCAGTATTGTGGTGAAGTGGCGTATAAAGTGGGGTGGCATAAGGCGCGAAGCCGCGCCCGCAACAACCACCCAAGGAGGGTTCGAACCGCATGGTCACACGGTACGATGTCGCCAGTGTGCGCGGCCTATATACCGGCTTGTCGGGCGGTTGGACGTATCTGAATGCACACGACGTGCCGCAAATCCCGGAAAAGGTGATCGCGGGCGTATCCCGTGCTTTCCGCACCTCCGCCTCGGTGGCGGATCAGGACATCCCCTCCGGCACGCACTCCGCAGCGCCGCAGCCCGGCCGCCTGGAGGGGCAGTACTATATCGACTCCGCGCGCACCGCCGTGGCCGACCTGGTGGGCGCTACCGCCGACCGCGTGGTGCTCGGCGCCAACCTGCCGGTGCTCTACCAGGCGCTGGCGCGGGCGATCGCGCCGCTGCTGCGCGCTAATTCCTCCGTGGTGCTGTCCAAGCTGGACCCGCCGGAGCTCTACTCCGCCTTCACGGAGGTCGACGCGCAGGTGCGCTGGGCGCAGCCGGACCTGGGGACCGGGGAGATGCCGGCCTTCCAGTTTGCCGATCTCGTCGACGGCTCGACCCGCCTGGTCTCCCTGGCCGCCGGCCACGAGCTGCTGGGCACGGTGGCGCCGGTGGCAGAAATCATCGAGAAGGTCAACACCCGCTCCCGGGCCTGGACCCTGGTGGACATCTCCGCCACGGCGGGCTACCGGCCGGTGGATATCGACGCGCTCGGCGCCGACATCCTGGGCGTCGACCTGGGCAAGCTCGGCGGTCCGCAGGTCGCCGCCCTGGTCTTCCGGGACACCCGCATGTTCAAGCGGATCGACGCGCTCAGCCCCGGCCGCCACGGCGCGGCGAAGCTGGAGACCCCCGTGTCCACGGGCCTGGCTGGCGGGGTCAGCCCGCTCATCGATCACTTCGCCGCCCTGGGCGGCGAAGCCGTCGGCCGCGGATCCCGGCGGCGCCGCCTGACGGCCTCGATGGAGCTACTCGAGCCCTACCTGAACGGGCTGCGCGACGATCTCTACCAGTTCCTCGGCACCCTGCCCGCCGTCCACATCCTGGGCGTGACCGGGGAAGCCGCCGCGGGCGCGAAGGAGGATCGCCTGCCGCGCCTGAGCTTCGCCGTCAACGGCGTGCCCGCGGAGACCGTCCACCAGCGGCTCTTTGATAACCGCCTGGTGACCACGCTGGCCCCGGCGACCCCGCTGCTGAGCGAGATGGGCGCCGACGAAATTGGCGGCGCCGTCACCGTCGCCCTGGGGCCGTTCAACACGGCCTGCGACGTGGAGCACCTCACGCGCGTGGTGGCCTCGCTGGCTTAATTAGTCCGCGACCTGCAGCACCAGCGTGCCGGTGACCTCGCCGGAATCCAGGGCCGCGTGGGCCTCGGCGGCCTCGGCCAGCGGGTAGGTGGCGTGCCAGTGGTGGCGCACCGTGCCGTCTGCCAGCCACGGCCAGACGTTGTCCACGGTATCCCGCACGATGGCCGCCTTGTCCTCCAGGGAACGCGCGCGCAGCGTCGTGCCCTGCAGGGTCAGGCGCTTGGCTACCAGGATGCCCATGTTCAGCTCTTCCTTGGTCCCGCCCTGCAAGCCGATGGTGACCATGTGGCCGTCCTTGGCCAGGGCCTTCATGTTCTGCTTCAGGTACTTCGCGCCGATGATGTCCAGGATGACGTCGCAGGAATTCTTGAGCTCTTCGGCGAAGTCCTGCTCGTGGTAGTTGATGAGGATATCCGCGCCGAGCTTCCGGCAGGCCTCCAGCTTCTCCGCCGAACCGGCGGTGACCGCCACCTGGGCGCCGAGCGCCTTGGCGACCTGGATGGCGAAGGTGCCGATGCCGCCCCCGCCGCCGTGGATCAGGATGGTCTGGCCCTCGTGCAGGCCGGCCTCCATGGCGATGTTCGACCACACCGTGCAGGCGACCTCGACGACCGAGGCCGCGTGCTCCAGGCTGTAGCCCTCCGGGATGGGCAGCAGCTGACCGGCCGGCACCGCGACGTATTCCGCGTAGGCGCCGCCGGCGAGCAGCGCGGCGAACTCCTGGCCGACCTCGAGATCGGTGTCGCCCGCGTCCGCGATGGTGCCGGCGCACTCCAAGCCGAGCAGCTCCGAGGCACCCGGCGGCGGCGGGTAGTTGCCCTGCGTCTGCAGGATATCGGCGCGGTTCACGCCGGCGTAGTGGACCTTGAGCAGCACCTCGCCGGGCTGCAGCTCGGGCCGGTCCACCTCGGCGAGCTCGAGCGAGCGTGGGGTATCAGGATCTTTTTGAATGATTGCCTTCATGCCCTTCCACGGTACCGAAACTTCCCCAGCTTCCGCAGGTAGAGAATCCGCAGCAAAGGCCCCGCTTTACCGGAGCGGAGACCCGCTCGGGTAAGGTGAGCATGTCGCCTGCGGGCGGCAGATGGAGACGTGGCAGAGCGGCCGAATGCACTGGTCTTGAAAACCAGCGTGGGGAAACTCACCGCGGGTTCAAATCCCGCCGTCTCCGCCGAAGGCTTCGGAAAATATCGCCTTCTGTCCTTTTCGCCGAACCCCGACCTGGGGAAACGTGCGCGCGGGGCGGCAAAGGTCGATATTTTCCTTAGCCCTTCGAATCCAACCAGGCATCAATCCCGCCGCGCAGCGAGTAGAGCGGGCCGGTAAGCCCGCGCTCGTGGAAAAGGTGCACGGCCTCGGCCGAGCGGACGCCGCCGGCGCAGTGGACCACCACGGTCCGATCATTATCCAAGGCGGCGGTCACCTCGGGCGGGGTATAGCCCTCGCGCAGGCGGGGCAGGGGACAATTCACCGAACCGTCGAGGGCGAAGGTGGCGACCTCGTCCGGGTTGCGCACGTCGAGCACGAGCGCGCCGGCGGGGATGGTCTCGGTTTCTTCTACGTCCGGGTAGGCCGCCGGCGAGGAGGCGGTGGGCTCCTCCGTGGCTGGGGCGTCGGTGACCGGCCCGTGCGCGCAGACCCGCTCGGCGACGGAAGGATCGCCGTTTACCGGGATGTATTCCCAGATCCCGTCGAGGGCGGAGAAGTATCCGAGCCGGCCGATGAGCGGGGCCCCGACGCCGGTCAGCAGCTTGAGGGCCTCGAGCGCCATGGCGGAGCCGACGGTGCCGACCACCGGGCCCAGCACGCCGGCCTGCGAACAGCTGGGCACCGAACCGGCCGGCGGAGGGGTGGGGAAGAGATCCTCGTAGATGGGCCCGCGGCCGGCCCAGAAGACGGTCATCTGCGCGTCGAAGCCGAGGATGGAGGCCCACACGTGCGGGATGCCGCGCCGCGCGCAGGCGTAGGAGGCCAGGTAGCGGGTGGCGAAGTTGTCGGATCCGTCCAGGACCACGTCGGCATCCGCCAGCAGCTTCTCGGCGTTGTCCGCTGTCAGGCGCGCGGAGACGGCGTTGACCTCGACAGTCGGGTTGAGGGCGAGCATGGCCCGCCGGGCCGACTCCGCCTTGGGCTCGTTCGCGCGGGCCGCGGCGTCGGTGTGGATGACCTGGCGGTGCAGGTTGGATACCCCGACGGTGTCGTCGTCGAAGACGGTAATATGCCCGACCCCGGCCCCGGCCAGGTACAACAAGGCGGGCGAGCCCAACCCGCCGGCGCCGATGACGGCCACGTGCCCCGCGCGCAGCCGCGCCTGGGCCTCACGGCCGAAGCCGGCCAGGCTGAGCTGGCGGCGGTAGCGCGCGACTTCCGCAGGGCTGAACTGCGGATCCGCGCCGGGCTGCCCTGTGCTCATTCGATTCCCACCCACTGCACCGAGTCGTCGTCCAGCAGCTGTTCCTTCCAGATCGGAACCTCGGCCTTCACGCGGTCGGCGAGCTCCGCGGCCGCGACGAAGGAGTCCTTGCGGTGGGCCGAGGCCGCGATGACCACGAAGGCCAGCTCGCCGATCGTGAGGGGCCCGGTGCGGTGGGCGGTCCACAGGCGCACCGCCGGGTGCGCGGCGGCGACCTCGCCAGCGATGCGGGCGATCTCCGCATCGGCGCTGGGGTGGGAGGAATAGGTCAGCAGTTTTACCCGCTGGCCGCCGTCGTGATCGCGGACGATGCCATCGAAGGTCACCGCCGCGCCCATCGCCGGGGTCAGGACCTCCTCGCGGGCGGGGCCGACCAGTTCTTCGAGGGGCTGTTGCGTCAGGAAAGCGCCCAGGACCTTGCCGGTCTGGGCGTGGACGTAATCCGGATCCCCGTTAGTGCTCATGTGTCCCTTCTAGCATGTCAACCAGGGGAACCACTAATTCTTCCAGGACTGAACAACCGTCCTTCACCCCTCCCGTAGAACCGGGCAGGGTCATGGCGAAAGTCGTGCCGGTCACCCCGGCCACCGCGCGGGAGGCCAGGGCTGTGGGCACGGATTCCAGGCCCTTCTGCCAGAAGGCCATGGGGATGCCGGGCAGCTCGCGCTCCAGGTGCTTGGCGACGGCCTCGACGGTGCGGTCGTCCGCGCTCAGGCCGGTACCGCCGGAGGTCAGGATGACGGAGTGCCCGGCGGCGAAGGCGGTCTCGACGGCCTGCTCGATCTCGGCGTCGGGGACGACCACCGGGTCGGGAGTATCAAAGCCCTTGCGGCGCAGGAACTCCACGGCGATGGGGCCGGAGCGGTCCTCGTAAATCCCGGCGGCCGCGCGGGTCGAGGCGACGATGACGAGTCCAGTGCGGGTCATGGCAGCTCCTTCAATTCCTTCACATTCGGGGAAAATTACAAAGAATTACAGCGGGTAGATGGTCACTTGGGCGCCGGCGTCCAGCTCCGCGGCGATGGGGATGCGGATGAGGCAGTCGGCGCCGATGGCCTGCGCGACCAGGTGGGAACCCGGCCCGCCGACCTGGCTGGCGGTGATGGCGTCGGCCCCGATGGTCATGTGGCCGCGCAGGAAGCGCTCGCGGTCGTCCAGCCCGGTCACCGGGTGCGCGAGCTGGGCGGGCAGGGCCGGCAGGGTGGTCCCCAGCAGGTCGGCTACGTAGAGGTGGAAGCTGACCAGCGAGGAGATCGGGTTGCCCGGCAGGCAGATGACCGGCGTCCCGGAAAGCTTGGCCAGCCCCTGCGGGCCGCCCGGCTGCTGGTCGACGTGGCCAAACCAGCCGTGCGGTTCCAGCACCTGGCGCACGACCTCGAACTTGCCGGCGCTGATGCCGCCGGAGGTCACGATGGCGTCCGGCTGCAGCTCCGCGATGGCGGTGTCCAGGTCGCGGCGCAGCTTGTCCGGATCGTCGTCGGTGCGCACGTGGCCGGCCACGACGATGCCGGCTTCCGCGGCCAGGGCCGTGAGCATGGGCCCGTTCGAGTCCGGGATGGCGGCCGAGCGATCCGCCAGGTCCGCGCTGCTGCTACCGATCTCCGCCCCGCCGGTGCAGATCACGATCCGCGCCGGGGCGACCACGTTGAGGGTCGGGATGTCCTGGCCCGCCAGGGTGGCGATGACCGCCGCGTTGATGCGCGTGCCGCCGGTGACCAGCGTGGAGCCGCGGGAGATATCGCTGCCGGCGGCGCGCACGAACTGGCCCTCCGGCACGGCCGGGGCCGTGACGGTCTCACCTTTAGCCAGAAAGTCCGCCGGCTCGGTGCGCTCTACTGGCACGATGGCGGCGGTGCCGCGCGGGACCTTCGCGCCGGTCATGATGGGCGCGGCCTGGCCGTCCAGGCCGTCCGCGTAGAAGCGATCCGGATCCGTGCCGGCCGGGATGGTCTCACCGACCGTAAAGGTCCCTCCCGCCGCGGTGGGCAGGGCATAGCCATCCATCTGCGAATTATCGAAGCGGGGGGAGTCATAGGCGGCGACCACGTCCGTCGCCAGCGTGGCGCCCAAGGATTCGCTCAGTGCTACCTCGTGGTGCCGGCTGCGGTGGAGCGCGCCGCAGTCATCCAGCAATTGCTTGACTTCCGCATGGTGCTGTTCCGGAGTACGCATGGGCCCCATCTTAGCCGCCCCGGCGCGGCGGCCGCGGAAAAGAGTTGGCCGCGGACTGAACGAGCGTTCTAGTCGCGCTGGGGTGGCGGGTTCGACAAGGAACGCCCTAGCCCGGCATAGTAGAGGCCATGTTGGAGGTGCACTATTTCGCGGCCGCCCGCGCCGCCGCCGGGACGGCCCAGGAGCAGATCCCGGACGCGCAGGTGCCCGCCCGCCTAGGCGAGCTGCTGGACCAGCTGGCCGCCGCGCACCCGGGGACCACGGAGGCGGGGATGGGCCTGGAGGAAATCCTTCCTCGCTGCACCTTCCTCGTCGACGGTTCGGCCGCCGGGGACAGCTACCGCGAGGTAGCCCTGGCAGGGGTCGCCCGCGTGGACGTCCTGCCGCCTTTCGCGGGCGGCTAGGAGCGGCCGCCGCTGGCCAGGCGCCGGACCGGGCTGGTGAAGAAGTTGACCACGCCGGAGACCAGTGAGAGCACCACCGCGCCCAGGATGGCCGGCCACCAACCGTCGATGGCCAGGTTGCCCACGCCCAGATCCAGCTGGTTGAGCAGCCATTCGACCAGCAGCAGGACGGCGCCGTTGATGACCAGGATGAACAGCCCCAGCGTCAGGCAGGTAATCGGCGCGCCGAGGATCCGCAGCACCGGGGTAACCACCGCGTTGACCACGATGAAGGCGATGGCCACGGCGATGAACGTGCCAGACGAGCCGGGCTCGTTGGTCGATCCGATTTCGTTGAAGCCGTTGGCCGCCGGCGGGACGATGTCCACGCCCGGCACGAAGGTGACCACGACCCACAGGGCGATCGCGATGGCCACCACGTTCAGGGCCAGGTTGACGAGGGTACGCATGGCGGGGCACTCCTAGCGGTTGACGTTTCGCCCCATTCTAGCGGTCAGTCCGCCTGTGCCGTGGCGGCGCGGAAGGCGGCCACCAGCGCGTCGGTTTCCTCCGCGGTGGTCACGGTGATGCGGATGCCCTCGTCGAAGGCGCGCACCAGCACGCCCTCGGCCGCGATCTGGGCGGCCAGCTCCTGCGGGGTGCCAAAAGCGGCGATGGCCGGCGCCGGCAGCCACACGAAGTTGGCCTCAGAGTGCGGGCTGCCGAAATCGGCCAGCTCGGCGGCGACGCGCTCGCGCTGCTCGACCGCCTCGTCGGTGCGGGACTGGAGCGTGGCAGCATCCGCCAGCGACGCCAGGGCGCCGGCCTGGCCCACGGCGTTGACGGAAAACGGCACGGCCACCTTATTGAGCGCGGCGATGATATTCGCGGCGCCGAAGGCGTAGCCCACGCGCACCCCGGCCAGGCCGTAGGCCTTGGAAAAGGTGCGCATGCCCACCAGGTTCGGGTACTGGCGCAGGTACTGGGTGGCGTCCGGGGTATCCGCGGCGCGGTTGTACTCGAAGTAGGCCTCGTCGAGGGCGACGATGACGTCGCCGGGCACTTGGTCCATGAAGTCGGTGAACTCCTGGTTGGTGATGGTGGTGCCCGTCGGGTTATTCGGGTTGCACAGGAAGATCAGGCTGGTGCGCTCCGTGATGGCGCCGGCCATAGCGGCCAGATCCATGCCGTGGTCCGCGCCCAGCGGGATGGCCACCGGCTGCGCGCCGACCACCTGGACGAAGATCGGGTAGGCCTCGAAGGAGCGCCACGGGAAGATGACCTCGCTCTCGGCGGTGGAGGTCACCTGCACCAGCTGCTGGCAGATGGCCGAGGAGCCGGTACCTACCGCCACCTCGTCGAAGTCCACGCCCAGGTGCTGGGCCAGGGCCTCGCGCAGGGTCACGGCGCCCATGTCCGGGTAGCGGTTGGCCCCGGCGGCGGCACGGTTCATCGCCTCCTGCGCGGCCGGCAACGGTGGGTGGCTGGCCTCGTTGGAGGACAGCTTCACGGCGTCATCGTTGCGCGCGCCGGGCCGGTAGGCGGGTAGGGAGGAAAGGTCAGGGCGAATCATGGAATTAACCTTAGGGGTTGCGGGGCCCGCGTGGGCCGAAATCGAAATCAGCGGTGGTCGGGCCGAAGGCCTTGAGGTCTTGCGGCGCGTCGAAGGGATCGAGGCGGACCTCGAGGAAGGCGCCGGTCCCGCTGGCGGCAATCTGCTCCAGCGCGGCGTCGAGCTCGCCCTCGGTGGCGGCGCTGTAGGAGGCCATCGTGGTATCGGCCTTGAAGACCTTGGGCAGGGCGCCATAATCCCAGTTCTGGATGTCGTTGTACTCCTGCTCCATGCCCAGAATGTAACGCTCGATGGTGTAGCCGCGGTTGTTGACCAGCACGATGATGGGGTCCAATTCCTGGCGCAGGATGGTCGATAGCTCCTGGGCGGTCAGCTGGAAGGAGCCGTCGCCGATGAAGAGCACGTGCCGGCGGCCCGGCGCGGCCAGCTGGGAGCCGAGCAGGGCGGGTAGGGTGAAGCCGATCGAGCCCCAGATGGGGGAGTTGATGTACTTGGTCGCCGTGGGCATCGGCAGCGGCCCGAGCCCGATGTTGGAGGTGCCGGCCTCCGTGATGACCACGTCGCCCTCCCGCAGGAACCGCGCCATCCGCGGCCAGATGCGCGCCTGGGTGAGCGGGGTGGAAGGATCCGCGCCGAAATCGTCGGTGGCGGAACTGTCGGCGGCGAGGGCGGGGGAGGCGGGCGTGCGGGCCGGGACCTTCTCGACGAGGGCGTCTAGGAGCTCGCGGGTGTTGATGCCCACGAAGTATTCGCCGCCGACGTTGACGTGCTGGTCGCCGAAGTTGATGATGGCGCTCTCGTCCAGCTGGTGGGTGTAAGAGCCGGAGTTGACCTCGATGAAGCGCGGGTTGGTGGTGACCAGGAAGTCGGCGGACTCGACGCGGTCCTGCACGCCCGGCGCGGAGGAGGCGCCGTTGTAGGTGCCGAGGAAGAGCGGATCGTTCTCGTCCAGGATGGCCTTGCCGGAAGACAGCTGGGAGTACGGGATCTGGGCCCGGTGCACCAGCGCGTCCAGGGCCGCGGTGAAACCGTGGCGATCGGTGTCCTGGTCGATGAGCACGAGCGGCTGGTCTGCTTTCTCCAGCCGCGCGAGGACGGCCTCGGTGGCGGCCTTCAGCCGCTCCGGGTCGGAGGGGGCCAGGGCGGTGCTGAACGGGGCATCGTCGACCTCGATCTCCAGGTGCGTGATGTCCGAGGGGATCTGGATGTGCACCGGGCGCTTTTCCCGCAGGCACGTATGCAGCGCGCGGTCGAATTCCTCCACGACGTTCATCGGGGAAACCCGGGTGGAGACCTCCGTGAAGGGGGCGAGGGCCTCCAGCATGTTCGCGTAGTCGCCGTCGGCCAGGGAGTGGTGCATATTCCACCGGAACTCCGTGGCGTACTGCGGCGGGGCACCGGCCAGGGAGACGACGGGCACGTGCTCGGCGCGGGAACCGGCAATCCCGTTGAGGGCGGACAGTTCCCCCACCCCGTAGGTGGTCAGCAAGGCCCCGACGCCGCGCTGCCGGGCGTAGCCGTCGGCCGCGTACGCGGCGTTGAGCTCGTTGCAGGCGCCGACGAAGCGGATGCCGCTGGCGGCGTCGATCTGCTCCAGGAAGCTTAAGTTGAAATCGCCGGGCACGCCGATGATCTCCGTGATGCCGATGGCCTTGAGCCGGTCCAGCAGGAACTCGCCGATGGTGGTGCGCATGAAAAATCCTTTCCGGTTAAGGTGCGCCAGCACGGCGCGGGGTGGTGGCTCGTGCTGTGGACGTCCTGCCTTCCGATTATGCCGCGAAAAGTGCGCTGGGTCACTATTTCTAGCGGAATTGTCCTGGCTTGTGGGTCTGGCGGGCGCTGCCGGGATGGTAGGGAGGGGCGAGTTTGTTTCTGTTTTGGTTAACAGGTACCCTAAATCTTCGTAACTCATGGTGCGATGGCTGGTTCGCGCTAGCTAGTAGCACCACGTTTTACGTTGGAGACGTGCCAGAGCGGCCGAATGGGGCTCACTGCTAATGAGTTGCCCTCTTAACGGAGGGCCGGAGGTTCAAATCCTCTCGTCTCCGCCGCATTTATAGCCCGCGCTCCGAGGTAGTTTATTCCTCGGAACGCGGGCGTTTTTGGCTTTGTGCAGGCCTTGTCCCGGCGGATTGCGAATCTGCGCGAGCAGAGTATAAGTAGTGTAATGACAAAATCCGGGCGCTTAGACAACGACGCATCTACAGTATCGGAGGCGAATGCCTCGGAGTACCCGGCCGGGCAGGATCCCGCCCGGTGGCGCGTGCTCATCGTCCTGCTTGTCGCGATCTTCATGTCGCTGATTAGCGTGTCCATCGTCAACGTGGCCCTGCCGTCCATCCAGGCCGGCCTGGACGCCAGCGACTCCGACGTGCAGTGGGTGCTGTCCGGTTACGCGCTCACCTTCGGCGTGGTGCTGGTGGCCGCCGGGCGCGCCGGGGACCTGGTGGGCCGCGGCGGCATCTTCCTCGGCGGCATTGCGATCTACACCCTGGCCAGCGCCTCGGCGGGGTTTGCGCCGAACGCCGAGTCGCTCAACCTCTCCCGCTTCATCCAGGGGGTGGGCGCGGGCCTGCTCAACCCGCAGGGCGTGGGCATGATCCAGCAGTACTTCCGCGGCGCGGAGCGCGGCAGGGCCTTCGGCTACTTCGGCTCCACCGTGGGTGTGGCGGTGGCCATCGGGCCGGTGCTGGGCGGCTTCCTCATCCGCATCGGCGGCGCGGACCTGGGCTGGCGCCTGACCATGCTGGTCAATTTCCCCATCGGGCTTCTGGCCATCGTCTTAGGGCTCATGTGGTTCCCGCGGCCGCTGTTTTCTAGGGTGCGCGACAGCGCCGGGGAGAAGGTCGGCGCGTGGCAGGCGTTTAAGTCCCTTGACCCGGTCGGCGCGCTGCTGCTGGGGCTGGCGGTGCTGTGCGTGCTCTTCCCGTTCGTGGAATCCTCCGGCTCGCGGTGGGTCTGGGCCCTCCTGCCGGCCGGGGCGGTCTGCGTGGCCATCTGGGTGGCCTGGGAGCGCCACCACAAGTCCACCGGCCACGAGCCGATGGTGGACCTGGGTATCTTCCAGACCTTTACCTTCCGCAACGGCACCATCATCGCGACGCTGTGGTTCATGGGCATTACCAGCATCTGGGTGCTGGTCGCGCTGTACTTCCAGAACGGGCTGGGCTACTCCGCGCTGGTGGCCGGCTGCGTGGGCCTACCCTCGGCGCTGCTGAACTCCGTGACCGCCACCCTGGCCGGCAAGAGCGTCTCGGTCTACGGGCGGCGCGTGGTGATTATCGGCATGCTGACCACGCTCTTCGGTCTGGTGACGACCATCGCGGTGATTTGGGGGACCACGCACTGGTCCGTCAGCGAGTGGTGGCTGGTGCTCACCCTGTGCTTCGTTGGCGCCGGCCAGGGCGCGGTGGTTTCCCCGAACCAGACGCTGACGCTGGCCGAAGTGCCCGCCAACTACGCCGGCTCCTCCGGCGCGGTCATGCAGACCGGGCAGCGAATCGGCACCGCGGTTGGCCTGGCGGTGACCACCGCCATCGTCTTCGCCACCCTGGGCAACACCGACGCCGATTGGCCCGGGGCCATCATCATGGGCTTCGCCATGATTACCGCGGTCTGCCTGGCGGCCCTGGGCTTCGGCGTGGCCGACCGGGTGGGGCGCCGGCGCTAGGCGCGGGCGGCTGATTAGGACCACTTGGGCCGGGGCGCGACCCAGCGGTCCAGCTGGGCGAAGAGCTCCTCGGCGGTGTCCGCCACGATGAGGCTGTCTCGGTCGGCAGCGCGCACCAGGCCCTGCTCCACCAGGTGGTCCAGCAGGTCCACCAGTGGGGCCCAGAAGGCCGCGCCGAACAGGGCCAGGGGCGTGGCGTGCAGGCCCAGCTGCTGGCGGGTCCAGACGTCGAAGAACTCGTCCAAGGTCCCGGCGCCGCCCGGCAGAGCCACGCAGGCCTCGGCCAGATCGCTCATGCGCTGCTTGCGCTCGTGCATGGTCTCTACTACCTACAGCCGGTCGAGGCCCGGGTGGGCGATTTCGCCGTCGACCAGGTGCTGGGGGATGACCCCGGTGATGGGCGCGCCGGCGGCGTGGGCGGCGTCCGCCACCGCGCCCATCAGCCCGACCTTGCCGCCGCCGTAGATAAGGCGCACCCCGTGGGTGCCCAGCGCGGTGCCCAGCTCCCGCGCCAGCTCCAGGTTGTGCGGGTCCGTGCCGGTGCTCGCGCCGGTGTACACCGCGACTGAGTGCGGCGCGGATCTTGCCGCCAGCGCCGGGAAAACCTCCTCGGCCAGCAGCGGGGCGAGCGGCTTGTCCGGCGCGTGCGGGTTGACCCAGGCCAGCTCGGCGATCTCGTGGCTGGCCTGGGCGGAAACCTCGTAGGGGTAGCTAAAGACCGCGGCGGACACGGCGTACCCGGCCTCGTGGGCCGCCGGGGCGTTAAACGTGCCGAGCTCCTTCAACGCCGCGCCGGCAAGTTCCACGCCCAGCTCCTCGGCCACCTCGCGCACCGCGGCCTGACGGGCGTTTTCGCCCGGCTCCGGCTTCCCACCGGGGAACTGGAAGAGCTCGGTGCCGGCCTTGCGGACGGTGAGCACCTGGCCGGTGCGGTTGCGGAAAATGACGGCGCTGACGTTAATGGTCGGAGTGGGCATGGGCCATAGACTACACCGGGACCGCCGGCGCTTTGGCCGGTTGATGCGGTGCATCGAAAGGCGCAAAAGGCTGGCAGTCGCGTCCGTTGCCCAAATTCCGCACTTTGGGTTTATTCTTAGCAAGGCACGCCGGGAATCCCGGCACCAAACCAACGCCAATCAGTGTGGATATCAAGGGAGGTGGCGGGTATGAGCAACTCGGTAGACGAGGCCATCGATCGGCTAGAGGAATTGCTGCGGACCGAAGGGGAAATCGATCCGAAAGCGGCGCCGGACATGCAAAGGCTCCTAGACACGCCTCCCATCCAGGACATCGTGGCGCTGGTCGAGCGCCAGAACAACGTCCGCGCGGCCGTGGTGCTGCGCCTGTTGCCGCGGGAGAAGTCCATCGAGGTCTTTGACGCGCTGGACTCCGCGCACCAGGCCGATATCATCGACGAGCTGGGCAACGCCGACGTCTACGCCTTCTTCGACGAGCTCGACCCGGACGACCGAGTCTCCCTGCTGGACGAGCTGCCCGCAGAGATCGCAGATCGCCTGCTGCGCTCGCTGGACAAGACCGAGCGGGACGTTACCGGCGTCGTGCTGGGCTACCCGAAGGGCTCGGTCGGCCGCCGCATGTCCCCGGAGGTCCCGGAGATCTACCGGGAGATGACCGTGGACGAGGCCCTGGCCAAGCTGCGCGCTACTGCCGATGCCGTCGAGACCATCTACACCCTGCCGGTCACCCGCAAGGACCGCCGCTTGGTCGGCGTGGTCAGCTTCCGCGAGCTCTTCATGGCCCGCGGCAACCGCATGGTCGAGGACCTGATGCGCGAGCCGGTCTTCGCCTATGCCTACGACGACGCGGAGGAAACCGCCCGTTGGTTTTTGCCCCTGGACTTGCTGGCGATGCCGATCGTCGACGAATCCAAGCGCCTGGTCGGCCTGCTGACGTGGGACGACGCCACGGACATCGTGGAGGAAGAGGACTCCGAGGATAGCGCCCGCGCCGGTGGTACTGAGGCCCTGCAGCAGCCGTATATGTCCACGCCGCTGCTGAAGCTGGTGCGCTCGCGTATCGTCTGGCTGTTGGTGCTGGCGGTCTCCGCCCTGCTGACCGTCCAGGTGCTCGACGCCTTCGAGGAGACCCTCGCGGCCGCCGTGGTGCTCAGCCTATTCATCCCGCTGCTGACCGGTACTGGCGGCAATACCGGCAACCAGGCCGCCACCACCGTCACCCGCGCGCTGGCGCTGGGCGACGTGCGAAAACAGGACATCCTGGCGGTAATGTGGCGCGAGCTGCGCGTGGGCATGCTGCTGGGCGCGGTGCTCGGCCTGCTCGGCGTCGGCTTGGCCACGCTGGCCTACGGCTTCGACATCGGCCTGGTCATCGGGATCACGCTGTTCTTGGTCTGTTCCATGTCCGCCACGGTGGGCGGCATGATGCCCATCCTGGCCAAGGCCGTGGGCGCGGACCCGGCGGTCTTTTCCAACCCGTTCATCTCCACCTTCTGCGACGCCACCGGCCTCATCATCTACTTCTTCATCGCCAAGGCTGTCCTGGGCATTTAGGGGCCGGGGGAGTTACCGGGCTTAAGCGGGTGTCGAGGCGGCCCCGCGCGGGCCGTTTTCGGGGGTGGCTAGGCGGCCAGGTTGTGGCATATGTGACACAAGTTTTGTAAAGTTCCCCACATTAGGCAACAAAGTGTTGTTTGTTTCCTTACCCCATATGCGCACACCTAGGCGCTATATCACCTAGTCGCGATATCTCAGTCTTACAGATTGGTGTTTCCCCATGACAACTCCACAGACTCACGAGTCCACCGCCCACCCAGAAGGCGAAGAGGACAAAGGCGTCAAGAAGGGTGAACTGCGCCGCCAGCTCATCGGGATCGTCGGCGGCCTCGCGCTCGCCATCATCGTCTTCTTCATCTTTCCGGCCAGCTCGGTGGAGACCGTGATGAACTCCAGCGGCGCGGATCCGGACGCGGACTACAGCCACATGGCCCTGCGCACCGTCGCGGCGGTGACCATCCTGATGGGTGCCTGGTGGATGACCGAGGCCCTGCCGCTGGCGGCGACCGCGCTCATCCCGCTGGCTATCTTCCCGCTGGCCGGGGTCGGTGAGATTTCCGACGTGTCCTCGCCGTACGCCTCGTCCACCATCTTCCTGTTCTTGGGCGGCTTCCTCGTCGCGCTGTCGCTGCAGCGCTGGAACGTCCACCGGCGCATGGCGCTGATGGTGGTCAAGCTGGTGGGCACCTCGCCCAAGCGCCTCATCCTGGGCTTCATGATCTCCACCGGCTTTTTGTCCATGTGGGTCTCCAACACCGCGACCGCGGTGGTCATGCTGCCCATCGGCATGTCCGTGCTGCAGCTGACCGCCGACACGGTGGGCGGCATGAAGAACCAGAAGCGGTTCGCCACCGTCCTGATGTTGGCGATTGCCTACTCGGCCTCCATCGGCTCCCTGGGTACCCTCATCGGTACCCCGCCGAACCTGCTGCTGGCCGGCTACATGAAGGAAACCCACGGCATTGAGATCGGCTTCGCCCAGTGGATGCTGGTCGGCATGCCGGTGGCCATCATCTTCACCTTCCTGGCCTGGGTCGTGCTGATTACCGTCTTCCCGCCGGAGATGAAACAGATCCCGGGCGGTAAGGAGCTCATCGACCAGGAGATCAAGGACATGGGCCCGTGGACCGCCCCGCAGATCCGCGTCGCCATCATCTTCGCGCTGGCCGCCATCTCGTGGGTCTTCGTCCCGCTGCTCATCGACTGGCAGGGCTGGGAGGTCGGCTACGACGACGCGATCGTCGGAATCATCGCCGGCCTGCTGCTCTTCCTGCTGCCCGCCGATAGCAAGAACGGTGTGCGCCTGCTGGACTGGAAGACCGCCAACGAGCTGCCCTGGGACGTGCTCCTGCTCTTCGGTGGCGGCCTGTCGCTGTCCGCCATGTTCACCAAGTCCGGGCTGTCCCTGTGGGTCGGTGAGATGGCCAAGGGCCTGCAGGTCCTGCCGCTCTTCCTCCTCGTGGCCGCTGTCGCCGCGCTGGTGCTGGTGCTCACCGAGTTCACCTCGAACACCGCCACCGCCGCGACCTTCCTGCCGATTATGGGCGGCGTGGCCGTCGGTATCGGCCTGACCGACGCGGCCGCCATCAACGTGATGATCCTGACCGTCCCGGTCGCGCTCGTGGCCACCTGTGCCTTCATGATGCCGGTGGCTACCCCGCCGAACGCCATCGCCTACGGCTCCGGCTACGTCACCATCGGCGAGATGCTCAAGGGCGGCCTCTGGCTCAACGTCATCGCCCTGGTCCTGGTGACCCTGGCGACCTATTTCATTGCCGTCCCCGTCTTCGGGATGGTCTTGTAAAAACCCGCCTCCGAAACGCCGGTTTATGTGCAATAAGCTGGCGTTTTGGTACTCGCCACAAGGACGGGTATAGTAATTCTTCGTTGCCGAGAGAACAGCAGTTCTTCGAGTTAGGCAACATGCGCCCGTGGCTCAACGGATAGAGCATCTGACTACGGATCAGAAGGTTGGGGGTTCGAATCCCTCCGGGCGCACCAATTGTCATGAGTCGCGACATGGTTGACAAACCGGCATCTCAGTTTCTTTTTGTTCTGGGGCTAAGTGTGGGTCTGTTTGTTTCCAGTAGGGCTTTTGATAGTTGCGGCTGGTATCGATGTAGTGCTCGGTGATGACTTCGCCAGTTTCGGCTAGTGATGTGATGACGTGGTTGTCGGCGATGACCATGAGGATTTTCTGTCTTTTCCATTGGCGGCCGATGCCTAGGTGGAAGAGTTTGCCGGCGTAGCGCACGGTGGTTTTGCCGTTGTCCCAGACGACGTCGTTTCTGGTGCGCCATTCTTGTGTTGGGTTGTGGGCTGGGCTGGCTTTGGCGCCGGTGGTGTAGGCTTGGTGTGGGGTGCGTCGGCCTAGGGCTTTGTGGGGGCGTGTGGTGTTGTAGTAATCGCGGAATTCGTCAAGGCGTTTCTGCAGTTCAGCAACGGTTTTAGCGAGTGGGCGGGCAGTGATCCATTTTTTGAGTGTTTGGTGGAAGCGCTCGATTTTTCCTTGGGTTTGGGGATGTCCTGGCCGGCCGTTTTTCTGTTGGATTTTGTTGGTGGTGAGGACTTTTTCAAAGGCGTTTCGTCCACCTTTGCGCCCTGCTAGGCGGGCGGTAAAGACGAGGCCGTTGTCGGTGAGGGTGGATGCTGGCGGTCCGTATTCAGTTATCAGGCGTGATAGTTCCTCGGCGACTTGTGTGCCGCTAAAGGCTGGGGCTGCGGTGATTGATAGGAGGTAACGGGAGTGGTCGTCGAGGAAGTCAAGGACTTCGATGCGGGTGGTGTCTGCTAGGTACAGGTGGGTGATGTCAGCCTGCCAGCATTCGTTGGGCATGGCCGCTTCAAAGCGGATGAAAGAGCTTTTGGGCGTCTTCTTGGGTGCTGGGGTGAATAAGTCCTGCTGTGGTGAGGATGCGGCGGATTGTCGAGGTTGAAGGGACTCGTTTGCCGTCTTGTTGCAGGTGGTAGGCAATGGTTTCTGGGCCTGCGTCGAGTCCGTGGCGTGTGAGTTGTTTTCGGATGGCGATGATGTCTTTGCGCACGGTGTCTGGCACGGCTTGGGGTGAGTGCGTGGGGCGCGGGATTTTGGCGCGATGGCGTCGGTGCCGCCGGTGTCGAAGGCGTTGAGGATTTGGTAGACGCGTTGGCGAGAGATGCCGAATTGCTTGGTTACTTGTGATGGGCTTCGCTTTTGCTCACGGACTGCTTTGACGATGGCGAGGTTACGGTTGGGACTGTTCATGGTGTCAAACATGTCCCGACTCACCTGTCAAGTATCAGGACTGCCGTCGCAGGAACAGGGTGTCAAATATGTCGTGAACTCAGACACTCTCGTCTCCGCAAATTGTAGAACCCGAATCATCGATTTACCGGTGGCTCGGGTTTTTCTGTTTTCTTCGTCGGGAATGAGTGCTTAATTCAGTACTAACGTTAGGGCGAGCACTGCGGTCGAGAATGCGAGCATTCCCACACAGTTGAGCCAGAACGCGCTGCCGAGAAAGTGGGCGCGGATATGGGCTGCTGCGGCCGCGCAGAAATAAGCGATGACGCCAACCATGGCTGCAATTCCTACGCCGGGGAACCAGAGGCCGGCGATGAGGCCTGTGGCTGCAAGGCACTTGATGACAATGAGCGCCCACCACCAGTCTTGAGGAAGTTTGACGCCGCTAAGGCAGGCCTCGATGAAGGGGACTGGTTTGAGGGAGAGTGCGGCGTCGCCAAGCAGAATCGTCGCTAGCAGCAGGGATGGCCAGGCGGGGGAGGATTCTAGAATCATTGGTTGACTCCAAATGCGGTGTTGAGACGTTCGATCGATGAAGCGGCTTGGGATGTGAGGTGTTCGGTGTCGTAGAGACCGGCGGCCCAGCCGATGAGTAAGCCGAGGTAGACGTTGTACAGCAGGTTGGAGTATTCGGTTGCATCTTCGTTGCTGAACCCGGAGCCGAGGCGCAAGGTGATTTCATCTGTCAGGAGCGTTTTGAGCGCAGTGAGCGCTTCGCCTTGGTTGCCTTGTTGGATGAGCGCCGCGCCAAAGGCGCGGGAGAGCTCTTCGTGGCCAGTAAACATCTGGAGGAAAGGTCTCAGGACATCGAGGAGACTATCGGATTGCCCCCGAATTTCGTCGTGCAGATCTGAAATATGCTGGCCAATAGTGCGGATGAGCAGCGTCTGTTTGTCGCCGACTCCCATGACGGTGCCCACGCTAACGCCTGCCTCGGATGCGATGGTCCGGATGCTGGTGGTGGCGTAGCCCTGAGTGAGGAAGAGGTCGTAGGCGGTGGCTAGGACCTTGCTGACGGTGTCGGCTTTGGCGGCTGCACGTGGTGAGTGAACGTGTTCAGTGAACATGTTCAAAAGGGTAGTTCCTGGCGCCTTGAGGGTCAATGGGGTCGCAGTATGGGCAGCTTCTGCTAGTTCAGCGCGGGGAAGACGCGGTCGCGCAACAGGTGTGCGAGGTCGCGGTCGGGTGCTGCTGGGTTGACCCAGGCAATATCGCCGATTTCGGCGGCGGCGTGGGGTTCGTCGTTTGTGACGGTGTGGGTGCAGGTGAAGATGGTGCCGACGACTGTCTCGCCCGGCTCGTTGGCGGCGGGGGCGTCGAAGGTTCCTAGTTTGTCGAGGTTTTCCGCATCGAGGTGGAGGCCTACTTCTTCGGAGACTTCGCGGAGGGCGGCGTCGACAAGCGCCTCGCCCTCCTCGAGCTTGCCGCCGGGCAGCTGGTATTTCGTGGAGGACTTCTTGCGCACGGTGAGCACGTGGCCTTGCGGGTTGCGGATGACGATGGCGGCGACTTCAATCATGGCCGTCGATTTTAGCGCCTATGTATGCCGGTTTTCTGCCTAGCGGAAATGTTGACGGCGTTTAGTTGTTAAGACAAGTTCATGTTTCATAACCAAGGGGTTTGATTCGGTAAACTATATTAATCTTTAATTGTTAATCATCGAAATTACTTTATGTGTTTTGGCAGGTTAGAGACTCGAACCAGCAACGAGTACACTGTCTTCAGTGCGCCAAAGTTGGAAGATTTTTATCAGAGATGTAGCCAGGCTTGGCCGCGTCCCCAGGGCGTGGATCATCCTCATCGGGCTTATCATCACCCCCGCGTTGTATTCATGGGTGAACATCGCGGCCTTTCGAGACCCCTATGGCCATACCAACAACATCAAGGTGGCCGTGGTCAACGAGGACAAGGGTGCAAACAACGAGCTCACGGGGGACATTGATGTCGGCAGCGAAGTTATAGAGAAGCTGAAAAAGAATGATCAGCTCGGCTGGCAATTCCTCGACGGTGAGAAGGCAGAGAAGGCCCTGTTAGAGGGAGACGTGTATGCCTCGGTGACGATCCCGGAGGACTTCAGCAAGAACCTCGTGAGCATGCTCGACGGGAAGTTCACGCAGCCACAGCTGATCTACCGCGTTAATGAGAAGAACAACGCCATTGCCGTGAAGATTACGGACACCGGTGCTAAAGGTCTGGACAAACAGATCACCTCGGCGTTCAAGGAGCAGGTGGCCACCGTCGCTGCGGAGAACGTCAAG
The DNA here is from genome assembly GCF_053546955.1 of Corynebacterium sp. 32222D000AT. Taxonomy (NCBI): domain Bacteria; kingdom Bacillati; phylum Actinomycetota; class Actinomycetes; order Mycobacteriales; family Corynebacteriaceae; genus Corynebacterium; species Corynebacterium sp. 32222D000AT. The sequence continues at coordinate 150,785 of NZ_JBPPVW010000005.1, forward strand.
GACACCGGTACGGATTTTGAGCGAAAAGTTACGCGCGCGATGAACAACACCAGTTCCGCGTTCGGGGAGACCGCGCAGGAGATCGACAGCAACCGCGAGAATCTTGCACGCATTCAGGACAAGCTTGACGCCGCTGCCGACTCCACGTCTGGAGCCAAGTCCACCGTGGCGGATGTGAGTACTGCGCTGGGCGACGCCCAAGCGGCCCTCGCTGAGATCTCTTCCTTGGTTGAGCAGGCCCAAGGGGGCATCGGTGACTTCACCGACCAGACCACGGCGGCCTTCGTCAACGGCGCTACTGCGGTGGCTGACGGCACCGCCCAGGCCCAGGATTCCATTGCGGATGTCACTGCGGGCTTGAACCAGGCCGGTGACCGTTTCGACTACGCCACGCAGCGAGCAAACACCGCTATCGATGCTAGTGCTGACTCGATTGCCCAGCTTAAGGCATTGCGCGATTCCGCGACGCTATCACCCCAGGCGGCCAAGGAAATTGATGATGCGATCCAGCGCCTCGATGAGGGAAATGAATCCAACCGCCAGCTTGTTGGGAACCTTAATGCGCTGAGCAAGGATACCCAGGCCGCGGCGACAAACGTGCAGGCTAGTGCAGACGCCATCAACCAGGCGGCGGCGGATACCAAGGCCACCTCGCAGACGCTGCGCGATACCGTGACGTCCGCCGTCCCAGAGATCAACCGAGCGATGAGCAGCCTGAGTACCACCGCGAGTGCTTTGAGCTCCACGCTGGAGGCGCAGAAGGGTACCATGCAGGAGGCCGATGGTCTTTTGGATGGCGTGGCCAAACAGCTTCGGGCTACGAAGGACACTCTCTCGGACTTCGACACCAACCTCGTTGCGCTCCAGGGCAGCCTGCGCGCCATGCAGGGTGATGTGCGCTCGCTGCAAGCCGCGATGAACTCCAAGGTGGCCCAAGATGTCACCGGGCTACAGGCTGAAGAGATCGGAAAGTTCTTCGCAGAACCCATCGAGTTGAAGTCCGAGACCGTGTACCCGGTGAATAGCTACGGCTCCGCGATGGCGGCGCTGTTTACAAACCTTTCGCTGTGGATCGGCGCCTTCGTCCTCATGGTGATCTTCCGTGTCGAGGTGGATAAGGAAGGGTTCCACCGCATCACGGTGGGGCAGGCCTACCTGGGTCGCTTCCTTCTCATGGCCTTGATGGTCATTGTCCAGGCCGTCACGGTGACCGTGGGTGACCTGCTCATCGGTGTGCAGACCGTGAATGCGCCGGCCTTCGTCTTTACGGGCGTGCTCGTGGGATTAGCCTACTTGAGCATCATCTACGCGCTGTCGACCTCGCTGGGTCACCTCGGCCGCGGTCTGTGTGTGGTCTTTGCCATCATCCAGATTCCGGGTGCTTCGGGCCTGTATCCAATCGAGTTGCTGCCCAACTTCTTCCACGCCATCTACCCGTTGCTGCCGTTTACGTATGGCATCGACGCGATGCGCGAAACTATTGGTGGGTTCTATGGCGGCCATTACTTCAAGTTTATGGTCGTGCTGGCCTTCATGTTCATCCTGTTTTTCGTCTTCGGCCTGCTGCTGCGTAAGGCCTTGGCGCACTTCAACGTCATCTTTAACCGCGAGCTGCGGGATACCGAGCTCTTTGACTATGAAAACGTGCAGGTGGTGGGCTCTGGCTACCGCATCGCAGACGTTATCCAGGCGCTCGATAGCCGCAGTGGTCTCAAGAAAGACTTGGACCGCCGCGCACACGACTGGGGCTATTGGCTCAAGCTGGTGGCCATTGCCGGCGTCATCGGAGTGGTGATCCTCATCGTGGTCTCAGGGCTGCTGCCTGCCCAGAAGCCACTGATCCTGGGCATTTGGACCGCATGGTGCTTCCTCATCATCGTCGCCGCGGTGACCCTGGAATACCTGCGCATCAGCCTCAAGCAGTCGGCAAAGCTCGTGACGATGGATGAGGACGAAATTAAGCATCCGGCCCGCATCGGCGCAGATTCCACGGAGGGGGAGAGCTAATGCGTGGAACACTCGATCTTTTCCTCAATGACATGCGCACCGCATGCCGCAACGTGATGAGCGCGGTGATGCTGGTGGGCCTCGTCGTGATTCCAATGCTGTTCACGTGGTTCAACGTGCTCGCTAGTTGGGATCCCTTCGACAACACGAGCCAGCTCAAGGTGGCGGTGGCTAGCAAGGACACCGGCTATGAAAGTGATCTACTACCGGTGCCCATCAACGTCGGCAACCAGGTGCTCAATGAATTGCGTGCAAATGAGCAGCTAGATTGGGTTGTGACCACATCCGACGAGGCGATTGAAGGTACGAAGTCCGGTGAGTATTACGCAGCCATCGTGCTTCCGGAAAACTTCAGTACCGACATGATGAACTTCTACACGGATGGTTCCAAACCCGCGGAATTGTCTTTCTACATGAACGAGAAGAAGAACGCACTGGCGCCGAAGATTACCGGCCAAGGTGCAGAAGGCGTGTCGGCCCAGGTTGCTGAGGCCTTCACCACGACGGTCGGTGACGTATCCTTCGACCTGGTGACCTCGCTGTCGGATTTCTTGAACAAGGGCGATACCAGGGCTGTCCTGGACCGGATGCAGGCGCGCGCGGATGGCGTGCAGACACAGCTGGATATGGCGGCGCGTACCGCGCGCTCCTTTGCCGGCCTGGTCGATACTGCGGTTCCACTCATGGAGAGCGCTCAGCGCATTGCGGACTCGGCGGATCTGGATCTGCCGGAAGTCCAGTCCTCCTCACTCAACATTTCCACGGACGCCCTGCAACAATCTCTTGATGCCACCAGTGCTAGTTATGACGTGGTGCGTCAACGCGTTGATGCGCTTTTCGACGACGCCTCCACCTCCCGCGCCGACCGCGTAGCTGCGCTGAACACCTGGGCCGGCCAGGTAGAGGGCACCATTGCCCAGTACCAGAACCTACACGGCCGCATTGAAGCCCTGCCACTTCCTGCCGGAGATAAGGAGAAGGTGCTGGGCCGTATCGAGGAGGCGATTGAGGCTCAACGTACTCTCCACGCGCGCCTCACCGCAGCGGCCAACGCGCCTGAACCCACGAAGCCCGACCTGTCTAGCTTCGACGATGCGAAGAAGGCAGTGGAAGGAATTTCTACCTCTGGCCTGCGTGAATCCCTGCGTGCGCTGCAGGATTCCTTGGGGCAGGTGAGCGCGGACCTGGATATCGCGAAGACCCCCGTCACTATCGATTCCTCCTCGCTGACGGACGCGCAGGACGCAGTGCAGAAGCTTGCCTCTGGCCTGCAGGATAAGGCCAACAAATTCGCCGATCTGAAGAAGGATATTGATTCCGCTGCGGCGTCCGGTGACCTCAAGAAGCTGGCGGACCTCATTGGTTCTGATCCCGATGCTTTGGCGCGTGCGATTGCTGCGCCAGTGGACGTCGACAGGCAAGCGGTCTACCCAGTCAAGAGCTTCGGCGCTGGTATGACGCCCATGTATACGGCGCTCGCGCTGTGGGTCGGTGCACTGCTGACTGCAGTGAGCGTGCGCACGGATGTGGTTGACAAGGATAAGTACTCGCCGATGCAGCGTTTCTTCGGCCGCTTCGGAATGTTTGCCACGGTTGGCCTCGTGCAGTCGACGATGCTCATTCTGGGCCTCATCTTCTTCGTGGGCATCGAGCCCGCGCACCCGATCCTCATGCTGTTGGCCGGCTGGGTTAGCTCGCTTATCTTTATGCTGATTTGCTACACCTTCGTGGTTTCCTTTGCCAACGCGGGCAAGGCGCTGGCGGTGCTCATGTTGGTGATTCAGGTGTCTTCGTCGGGAGGCGCCTACCCCTTGCAGGTGCTTCCTGAGTGGTTCCAAAACATTAGTCCCTGGCTGCCAGCCACCTACACCATCCGTGCCTTCCGCGCGGCCATCGCTGGTACCTATCACGGTGATTTCTGGCTGTCTTTGCTGTGCTTGCTGCTCTTTGCGGTGCCGATGCTGGTGTTGGGCGTTGTCTTCCATAAGCCGTTGGAGAAATTCACCAACGGCTGGGTAGAGACCTTGGAGAAGACCAAGTTGATGTAGCGCATAAGATTGTCGGAATATTCACAGGCCAATGGGTTTCCTCAGATTGGTGCTAAGCGTTAGTGTGAATCGCTGTGAAACGCGGTCATTTCTTGGGCCCAGCTCGGCTCACTGCCGCGGGCTTTATCCTGCTCATTCTTGCGGGAACGGTGCTTTTGATGCTGCCGATTTCCGCCAACGTTCGGCAGTGGACTCCGTTTCTTCCTGCGCTTTTTACGGCGACCTTAGCAGTTTCTCTGACGGGGCTTGTGTTGGAGGACACCGGTACGTATTGGACGCCCTTTGGCCAAGCAGTCATCATTGTGCTCATCCAGCTGGGTGGTCTCGGCATCATGAGTTTGGTGTCGTTATCGGGCATGCTTCTGACCGGCCGGATCAGCTTAACAACGTGTCCACGATTTGCGGGTAACCCCAGACACGGTAAGGGTGGGCTAAGTGTCAAGTTTGTCGCGACTCACCTGTCAAGTATCAGGACTGCCTTCGCAGGAACAGGGGGTCAAATATGTGGTGAACTCAGACACCTCCGGGCGCACAACACAAAGCCCCTAGCTGTGAAAACAGCTAGGGGCTTTAGCTATGCACGGGTTGGTTTAGCGGTAGACCATGCCACCGTCGGTCAGGATGGCCTGGCCGGTGATGTAGTCCGCGCCGGGGCTAGCCAGGAAGGAGACCAAGTCGGCGACGTCCTCCGGGGTCTGGGCGCGGCCCAGGGCGATTCCCTCGACGTTCTTCTGGTAGGTCTCGCCCAGCGGGGCGCCGGTGAGCTCGTGGAAACGCTCGTCGATTTCGACCCACATGTCGGTGCCAACAATGCCCGGGCAGTAGGCGTTGACGGTGATGCCGTCTGCGGCGTATTCCTGCGCCGCAGTCTGGGTTAGGCCACGTACGGCGAACTTGGTGGCGGAGTAGGCGCCTAAGACTGGGAAGCCGTCGTGGCCGGCGATGGAGGAGGCGTTAATGATCTTGCCGCCGTGGCCCAGCTCCTTGAACTTAGCGGCGGCCGCCTGGATGCCCCACAGAACGCCCTTGACGTTGATGTCGAAGATGGAGTCGACCTCCCCGTCGGCGATTTCCGCGATGGGCTGGACTTGGGCGATACCGGCGTTGTTGACCATGATGTCGAAGCCGCCGAGCTCCTCAGTGGCCTTGTCGATGGCGGCGTAGATCTGGTCGCGGGAGGAGACGTCGGCGCCAATGGCGATCGCCTTGCGGCCGGTGCCTTCGATCTTCGCGACGGTGTCCGCGCACTTATCGGCGTCCAAGTCCAAGACTGCCACGTTGGCGCCGTCCTCGGCCAGTCGCAGGGCGATGGCCTGACCGATGCCGCGAGCGGCGCCGGTAACGAGTGCGACCTTGTCATCAATGCGTTGGTTTGTCATGAAACTCCCTCCGGTAGGCGGGCGGGAACCCGCGTTTATTGGTTCACCATTCGAGTATCCGGGAGAATATAACTTCAGTCAATGATGTGGATCACGTGTCGGGTTTGGTGTGGCGTGGGGAATTTTTTGGGCGTGCGGAGAATATCGACTTGTGCCCGTATCCGACCATTCCACTTGGGAAAACGGCGAAGAAATCTGTCAGAGGTCGATAATTTTCCGATGGGAAACCCTAACCCAGCGCCCGCAGGTACCGCCGCGAGGTGAGGGCCCGCCGGGCGAGGTCGATGACGGGTCGGGTAAGCCGCAGCCACCGGGTGGCGGGTTCGGAGCGGGCGAGGATGTCCAGGCGGGCGCGGTTTCCGGGCAGGCGGGTTAGGGTGAAGGTTTCGGCGCCGCGCTCGAGGTGGCCGGAAAGCGTTCCGTAGGTGAAACCGCAGCGGTCGGGCTCGTCGATGACGTCGGTGACGCGGCAATAGAACTTCTTCACCAGTGGGCCCAGGCCGAAGCCCAGCTCAACTACTGCGCCGTGCAGGGCCGGGCCGGTGGCGCGGATGCGGAAGACGCTGGCCTGGACCCGCCAGCCGCGCAGGCCGGCCGCGGCGGTGTCGAAGTCGGCGTCCAGGACGCGGCTGGCGCGCAGCTGCGGGAGGCGGTAAAGCTCCGCGGGCTGGTAGGTCAGCGGCTGGGCGCGCCGGCGGGCGGCGAGGTGTTGGGGGAGCGGGCTAAAAGATTTCAATCCGTCCGCCCAGGGACTGGGACTGGCGCAGCAGCGCGACCCAGCCGTGGCCGCCGGGGTGCAGGCGCAGGACCGGGCGGGAGGAGATCTTGATGGGGGAGACCGACTCCTTGCGCGCGCCGGAGCGGGCCTCAATGCGGGTGCGGGCGCGGTAGCCGGCATCGGCGAGGTCCGCGATGGACGGCTCCGCGGAGGACAGCGAGTCGCGGGCGGCCTGGAGGAGCTCGAGGGACTCGTCCAGGGCGTCGACCAGGGCCGGGGCGTTGGTCTCACACATCTGCTGGACGAGCTCGGGGCGGGTGCCCGCCACGCGGGTGCCGTCCTTGAAGGAGCCCGAGGCCAGCGACTGGGCGAGGATGCCGCCGTTGTCGCCCACCACGGCGAGCAGCTCGGCCAGAATGTGGGGCAGGTGGGAAATCCGGGCCACGGCCGCGTCGTGGTTGTCCACGGTCACCGGGACGGCTTCCGCGCCGACCATCTGGGTCATCCGGGTCACGTCGGCGAAGAGATCGATCCAGAATTGGCCGATCCGCTCGCCGCGGGCCTCGCATTCCTGGGCGTGGTCGAAGGTGATAGCCCAGGCGGCGCGCTTGAACATGCCGGTCTGGGAGTTGTTCCAGCCCGAGTTGGAGGTGCCGGCCATCGGGTGGCCGCCCACGTAGCGGGTCTCCATCTGGCGCTGCTTAATCAGGTCGTAGACGGCGGTCTTGACGGAGACGACGTCGGTGACGCCGCAGGTCGGGGCGTGTTCAGCGATGGCGTCGAGGACCTCTCCTACGGCCTCCATGGGCACGGCCACGACGATGAGGGCCCCCTCGGCCTCGGCGCGGCGGAGGATGCCCGGCAGATCGTCCGTGACGTCGTAGCCCTGCTTGATTGCGGTGCGGGCGCCGGACGTGGAGTGGTTGTAACCGAAAACGGAGTGTTTACATTCGGTCAAATCGCGCAGCAGAGAGCCGCCGATAAGGCCGAGACCGATAATGCAAATGGGACGTTGGACATCTGAAGAACTCACAGTGACAATCTTCCCACATTGCGACTACTCTCACGAGGTATGAGCGACGCAAATTTTTCCGGGTACTCCTTCGCGGTCACGGTTCACCAAGATAACGGCCGCTGGGTGGTGCGCGAATTCGACGACGACTTCGACGACGCCGAGCGCACCGTGCGGGCCGTGCGGAGCCTGCGAGCCGAGGGTGCCGCTTTCGGTTTGGTCTGCGTCGACGACGACTATTTCGTCATCATCCGCCCCGTGCCCGGCGGGGTCTACATGCTGCTCTCGGACGCCACGATGGCGGTCGATGATGATTACGCGGCGGACTTTCTGGACATGCGGGGCCTGGACGTGCCGGATATCGACCCGGATGATTTGGACGACGTGGACGGCTTTGCCGACGGCGACTTCGATATCCTGGCGGATCTCGGCTTGGGCGAGGACCAGCTCGGCTTCATCGTGGACAACGACGAGGACTGGCCCTCGGACATGCTGCTGCGCATCGCGGGCGATATCGGCTTCGGCGACGAGCTGGAGGAGGCCATCGACAACCTCGACAGCGACACCGACGACGAGCTCGACTGATGCCCGCGCCCACCCACGGCCTGCCGGCCAGCGAGGGGTCGCGCCGGGCAGTACGCCGCATGCGCCGCGCGCTCGAGGTGGCGGCCGGCACCCCGGCCGGGGACGTGCCGGTCGGTGCCGTGCTTTTCGATGCCGCCGGGCGCGAGCTGTCCACCGGAGTCAACCGCCGCGAGCAGCGCCAGGACCCGACCGCCCACGCGGAGGTGGAGGCCATCCGGGCCGCGGTCAAAGAACACGGGGACGGGTGGCGGCTATCCGGCTGCGAGCTGGTGGTCACCCTGGAGCCGTGCGCCATGTGCGCCGGGGCGCTGCTGGGGGCGCGAATCGCCTCGGTGGTCTTCGGCGCCTTCGAACCGAAGACGGGGGCCTGCGGATCGTGGGTCGATCTGCTGCGCGCGCCGGGCGGGCTGCACGTCCCGCAGGTGCGGGCGGGGATCCTCGAGGAAGAATGCGCCCAGCTTATGGCAGGATTTTTTGAATCACTACGCTAAAGTGTGAGCCACGACACCTTCGTGGCGGCGCGGTCGAGTAATCACGGGTATGCTGGTTCCTGCGAAACAATTCCGCGTGAAACAAGGAGGAAAATCATGGCTGATTTCGAGAACGCCAAGGACAAGGTCGTCGGTCAGGCTAAGGAAGCTTACGGCGAGGCCACCGACAACGATCAGGTTGCCAACGAGGGCAAGGGCGAGCAGACCGCTGCTGACGCCAAGGACAAGCTGTCCGACGCTGCTAACAACATCAAGGACAAGGCCTCCGAGGCCCTGGGCAAGCTGACCGGCGACGACAAGTAAGTCTAAGACCCGGTGCGGCGGGCGCTACCCGGCGATTTTGTTAACGCGGGGCGCCTGCCGTAACCTGTTACGCGGTGGCGTGTCCGAGCGGCCGAAGGTGATCGCCTCGAAAGCGATTGTTGGGTAACCCCCAACCGCGGGTTCAAATCCCGCCGCCACCGCCAACTCAATTCCCTATCTGACCGGCGCATTCCGGTGGGATAGGGAATTTTTTGATCCATAACTTAGACTAGGGCAATACGGCTATGCAGTCCTTAACCTAGAATTTTTTTAAACTTCCTTCCCGTTTCTTTCCCGCGCAGCGGTGGGAATATTGATGCAGAAAAGGTGTTCACCTCGTGGCTAAACTCCTGTACCGGCTGGGGCATTGGTCCTACCTGAACAAGTGGAAAGTCATCGTCACCTGGCTTGTGCTCCTGGCCGCGACCGCGGGCGCGGCCGTGGCGCTGATGAAGCCAATGACGAGCGAATTCTCCATCGCGGGCACGCCGTCCATCGACGCGACCTACCGGACCATGGAGCTCTTCCCCGAGGGTGGCAACCCGGCGAACGCGCCCACGGTGAACCTGGTCTTCCACGCCCCGGAGGGCGAGAAGCTCAGCGACCCAGACAACGCGCAGGCCATCGACCAGGTGGTGGACTACCTCCGGGACAACCTGGAGATGGGCGACACCATGCGCTTTGGCAACCCGCTGGAGGTCTCGCCCCAGCTGCAGGACCAGGTCGTTGATCAGTTCACCTCGATGGGACTGCCGGAGGAGTCTGCCCGCCAGGACGCGGACAACCTGGCGATGGTCAGCGAGGACGAGACCATCGCCTACACGACCTTTGACTTCGACGCCGAGAGCCCCTATTCGGTGGACTCGGAAGACAAGGAGATTGTCAACGACGCGATGGACTTAGGCCGCGCGGCGGGCCTGCAGGTCGAGGCCGGCGGCGCCGGCTTCGGCGACGATATCCGGGTCAACTCGACCTCCGAGGTCATCGGCCTGGGCGTGGCCTTCCTGGTGTTGATCTTCACCTTCGGCTCGCTGGTCTCGGCGGGCATGCCGCTCATCTCCGCGGTGGTTGGCGTGGGGCTCGGCTCGCTGGGCCTGATGATCGCCACCCACTGGGTGGAGCTGAACAACATGACCCCGGTGCTGGCCGTGATGATCGGCCTGGCCGTGGGCATCGACTACGCCCTGTTCATCCTGTCGCGCTACCGCGCCGAGCGTGAGCGCATGTCCGGGCCGGAGGCCGCGGGCATGGCCGCCGGCACCGCCGGCTCCTCGGTGGTCTTCGCCGGCACCACGGTCTTCGTGGCCCTGTTCGCGCTGGTGATCGCCCGCATCGGCTTCCTGTCCGCCATGGGCCTGGCCGCCGCCGGCACCGTGGCCATCTCAGTGCTGGTCGCCCTGACCCTGATTCCGGCCCTGCTGGGGCTGCTGGGCGACAAGGCCTTCGCCGGCCGCATCCCGGGCGTGGCCGGCAACCCGAACCGCAAGGGCAAGCGCTCCCGCCGCCGCACGATGGGCAACCGCTGGGTCCGCGCGGTCCAGAAGGTGCCGGGCCTGACCATGGCCGGCGTGGTCCTTTCCCTCGGCCTGCTCTCGGCGCCGGTGCTGAACATGGAACTGGCGCTGCCGGCGGATACCACCTCGAACCCGGACACCACCCAGCGCAAGGCCGCGGACCTGCTCGCGGAGGGTTTCGGCCCCGGCGTGAACGGGCCGTTTTTGGTCATCGTGGACGCGGCCGACGTCAACGAGGACTCCGCCGCGCTCCAGCCGCTGATGTCCGCGCAGGAGGGCGACGACGAACATTCCAAGGCCGCGTTCTCCTCCTTCATGTACGCCACGGATCAGCTCAAGGGCGTGGGCGGGGTCAAGCACGCCCAGCTGGTGGGGCTCAGCCAAGACCAGAACGCCGCGCAGATCATGGTCACCCCGGAGACCTCGCCCACGGAGGAGGCCACCGTGGGCGTGGCCAACGCCCTGCGGGATACCAACTCCCGGATCGAGGACGCGACCGGCACCGAGGTCGGCATGACGGGCTTGACCGCCGTGCAGCTGGACATCACGGAACGCCTCGAGCAGGCCATGCCGCTCTACCTGGGCATCGTGGTGGGCCTGGCCATCCTGCTGCTGCTCGTGGTCTTCCGCTCGGTCTTGGTCCCGCTGGTGGCCGGCCTCGGCTTCCTGCTCTCGGTGGGCGCGGCGTTCGGTGTGACCGTGCTGTTCTGGCAGGAGGGCCTGTGGGGCCTGGTGCCGGCGCCGGGCCCGCTGATTTCCTTTATGCCGATCTTCCTCATCGGCGTGACCTTCGGCCTGGCCATGGACTACCAGGTCTTCCTGGTCACTCGCATGCGCGAGCACTACACGCGGACGGGCGGCACCTCCCGGCCGGGCTCGCCCTACAACGGGGTCGAAGAGGCCACCATCGTCGGCTTCACCCAGGGCGCGCGCGTGGTCACCGCGGCGGCCATCATCATGATTTCGGTCTTCGTGGCCTTCATCAACCAGCCGCTGCCGTTCATCCAGATCTTCGGCTTCGCCCTGGGCGCGGGCGTGCTTTTCGATGCCTTCTTCGTGCGCATGGCACTCGTGCCCGCCACGATGTTCCTGATGGGCCGCGGCACCTGGTGGATGCCGCGCTGGCTGGACAAGATCCTGCCCACCATCGACATCGAGGGCAACGAGCTGGAAAAGGAATGGGAAGCCCAGGCCACTAAGCAGAGGGAATATACTGACCAGCATGACGCACGCAGGTGACTTGAGCTTTAAGGTCCGTACCCGCCTGGAACAGGAAGGGGCGGGAAAGCACGGCCGCACCGGGGTGATTAGCACCCCGCACGGGGACATCCAGACCCCGGCTTTCATCCCGGTGGCCACCAAGGCCACTGTCAAGACCCTGACCCCGGAGCAGATCCGGGCCACCGGCGCGCAGGCAATCCTGTCGAACGCGTACCACCTCTACCTGCAGCCCGGCCACGACATCGTGGACGCCGCCGGCGGGGTCGCCGCCTTCGAGAACTGGCACGGCCCGACGTACACCGACTCCGGCGGGTTCCAGGTGATGAGCCTCGGCGTGGGCTTCAAGAAGGTGCTGGCCATGGACCTGGCCGACCTGACGGAGCAGGACATCCGCGCGGCCAAGAAGGAGCGCATGGCGCAGGTGGATGAAGACGGGGTGGACTTCAAGTCCGTCATCGACGGGTCCAAGCACCGTTTTACCCCGGAAAAATCCATGCAGATCCAGCACGGGCTGGGCGCGGATATCATGTTCGCCTTCGACGAGCTGACCACGCTCATCGACACCCGCGCCTACCAGGAGGAGTCGGTGGCGCGCACGCACCGCTGGGCGCAGCGCTGCATCGATGAGCACACGCGGCTGACCCAGGAGCGCACCCACCGGCCCAAGCAGTCCCTGTGGGGCGTGGTGCAGGGCGCCCAGTACGAGGACCTGCGGCGCCAGGCCGCCCGCGGCCTGGTGGAGATCTCCGATAAGGCCTGGGAGTCCGGCAGCCGCGGCTTCGGCGGCTTCGGCATCGGCGGCGCGCTGGAGAAGGAAAACCTGGGCACCATCGTCGGCTGGGTCTGCGACGAGCTGCCGGAGGACAAGCCGCGCCACCTGCTGGGCATTTCTGAGCCGGACGACCTGTTTACCGCGGTGGAGGCCGGCGCGGATACCTTCGACTGCGTCGCGCCGACGCGCCTGGCCCGCCGCGGCGGGGTCTACACCCTGGAGGGGCGGCTGAACCTGTCGAACGCGCGCTTCAAGCGCGACTTCGCGGGCGTGGACGAGGAATTCGGCGGCTACGTCTCCGAGAACTACTCGCGGGCCTACCTCCACCACCTGCTCAAGGCGAAGGAGTACCTGGCCGGGACGCTGTGCACCATCCACAACCTGGAGTTCATGGTCCGCCTGGTGGACAATATCCGCGCCGCCATCGACGGCGGCTACTACGCGGCCTACCGCGACGAATTCCTGGGCCGCTACTACGCCGGCCGCTAACGCGAAGGGCCCGCGCTGTGCCGCCTAGGCGGGTGTTACGGTGGCGGGTATGTCTGGAAAGAATTTTCGCGGTGACCGCCGCTCAGGCGGTACTTTAGAGGACCTCGCTAAGGCCTGCCACGGTATCGACGGCGCCGGTTACGGCGCGTACAAGAAGCTGGCCGGCACCTATACCGAGCCCGGCGCGGACGGGCTGACGGTGGCGATCGACAAGGTGCAAAGCGATCCCTTCGCCGCCCCGTCCAAGGTGCGGGTGCGCGTGCCCCGCGCGGTGGCCGACCTGCCGGCCGAGGTGGTCACCGATGAGCTCGACAAGGTCGCGGTGGCCGACTTTCTCGCCCGCCGGATTGCGCGCACCGTCGCCGCCATCGGCGGCGGCAAGGCAGGCAAAGGCCGCAAGGGCAGCGGCAAGTCCAACAGCGTGAGCGTCGGCTTCATCGGCCAAGAGGTACTCGAGCGCAGCGCCGTCGTGGTCACCGACGAGGTGATCGAGGTGCGCCTGCTGGTCGGCCTGCCGGCCCAGGGCCGCCGCGTCTTAGGCCACCGCGCCGCCGGCCTGCTGGCCGAGGACCTGCCGGACGCGGTGGAAGAGGCCGTTGTGGCCGAGGAATTCAACCCGGATGACCTGGCTGGTCACGTGTGGCTCCTGCGCGACCAGGAGGCCCTGCGCGCGCAGCTGGCTACCCGCGACCTGGTCGGCTTCGTGGGCAACGGCGCGATCCTGCCGCGCCGGGCCGGTGATAGCGACAAGCCGATGGACGCGGATACCGCCGCGGCCTTCATCGCCCCGGAGGAGCTCACGCACAGCTTCGAGCTGCCCAGCGGCCGCACCGTGACCGGCATGGGGGTGCCCGCCGGCCTGACCGTCATCGTGGGCGGCGGCTACCACGGCAAGTCCACGCTGCTGCGCGCCCTGGAGCGCGGCGTCTACCCGCACGTGGCCGGCGACGGCCGCGAATGGGTCATCACCCGCGCGGATGCCGTCAGCGTGCGCGCCGAGGACGGCCGCCCAGTCACGGACCTGGATATCTCCCCGTTCATTACCAACCTGCCGACCGGGGCGGATACCCGCCGCTTTTCCACCACCAACGCCAGCGGCTCGACCTCCCAGGCCGCCAACGTCGTCGAGGCCGCTGAGGCCGGCGCCACCGCCCTGCTGATCGACGAGGACACCTCGGCGACGAATTTCATGATCCGGGACCGCCTCATGCAGGAGCTCGTCCCCGGCGACCAGGAGCCCATCACCCCGTACGTGGCGCGGGTGAAGGCGCTCTACCAGGACAAGGGCATTTCCACCGTCCTGATTGCGGGCGGCTCCGGCGCCTACCTCAGCCTGGCCGACACGGTCATCGCCATGGACCGCTACCAGCCGCACGACATCACCTCCCGCGCCCATGAGATTGCCGCCGGCTCCCGCCCGCACGAGCTGGCGCTGGGGCCCGGCATGTTCGATCCCAGCTTCCGCGCCCTGGCCCCGGGCTGCCTCAAACCCACCGCCGGGCACAAGGGCAAGCCCCAGGGCGCGAAGCCGCGCGGGCTAGACACCATCAGCTTTGCCAAGAGCGACATCGACCTAAGCGCGGTCTCGCAGCTGGCCGATGCCCCGCAGACCGCCGCCATCGCGCTGTGCCTGGAGTGGCTGGGCAAGCACAACGACTCCCGCCCCGTCACCGAACTGGTCGACGAGCTGCTGGCGACCATCACCGCCGAGTCCCTGACCGCGCTGACCCCGGGGCGCTCCCACCCCGGGCACCTGTCCCGCCCCCGCAAGCACGAGATCCTGGCCGCGGTGAACCGTTACCGGAGGTTAGATATTAAGCGCTAAGGGGAAAGCCCGCGAATTTAGGCCGCCGCCCCGCCGGCGACGTAGTTCTCCTTCTTCTTGACCCACTTGATGACCTGGGTGGTCACCGGCAGGAGGACGACCTCGATGAGGGTCTTCCACAGGAAGCCGACGATGACGTAGTTGATGAAGTCGCCGGCGGTGGAGATGCCGATGACGGGCGCCGCGATGGCGCAGAACAGGAGGGTGTCGCCGAACTCGCCCACGACGGTCGAGGCGATGAGGCGGACCGGCAGCTTCTTCTCACCGTTGCGGCGCTTGAGCACCGACATGACCCAGGCGTTGAGCAGCTGGCCGACGAGGTAGCCGCAGAGGGAGGCCAGAACGATCTGGGGGACCAGGCCCAGGGTGGCGGCGAAGGCCTCCTGGCCCTCGTAGAACTCGGCTTCCGGCAGCCAGATGCCGATGTAGAAGGACAGCACGGCCAGCAGGGCCATGGCGAAGCCGATGTAGATGGCGCGCCGGGTGGACTTGAAGCCGTAGCACTCGGCCAGCACGTCGCCGGTGATATAGGCCAGGGGGAAGAGGAAGAAGGCGCCGTCGGTGACTAGGGGGCCAAGCTCGACGCCCTTCGTGGCGTTGATATTCGAGATCAGGAAGGTGACGACGAACAGCGTGACCAGCCACGGGTACAGGCTGGCCTGCACCGGGATGAATCGGATGCTCTCGCCACCGGGGTTGGTGGTTGCGGTTGCCGATTGTTTTGTCATGCACCTTATCGTGCCAGAACGCGGGCGGTACGCTGTAATTTATGAGTTCTGAGACCCTTCCTGCGGCCGGGCGTTACGCGCCCAGCCCGAGCGGCGACCTGCACTTTGGAAACCTGCGTACTGCGCTGCTGGCCTGGCTGTTTGCGCGCTGGTCCGGCCGGAAATTCTACCTGCGGGTCGAGGACGTGGACACCCAGCGTTCCTCGCTGGAATCCGCCGCGCGGCAGCAAGAGGACTTGCAGGCCATCGGCCTGGACTGGGACGGTGAGGTGCTGCGCCAGCAGGATCGGTTTGCGGCGTACGAGGCGGCGCTGGCGCGCCTGCCGCACTACGAGTGCTATTGCTCCCGCAAGGACATCCAGGAAGCCGCCCGCGCCCCGCACGCCATTCCGGGCCAGTACCCGGGCACGTGCCGGGACTTGAGTGATAAAGAGCGGGAGGCCAAGCGGGCGGAGCTGGCCGCGGCCGGCCGCGTGCCGGCGTTGCGCCTGCGCGCCGACCGCGACGAGTACACCGTGCACGACTACCACCGCGGTGACTACACCGGCGAGGTTGATGACTTCATTCTGCGCCGCGGCGGGAACGCGAACCAGCACCAGGACTTCGCCTACAACCTGGCCGTGGTGGTTGATGACGCCTACCAGGGCGTGGACCAGGTGGTGCGCGGCGACGACCTGCTTACCTCCGCCCCGCGCCAGGCGTACCTGGCGCACCTGTTGGGGAAGGCGGCCCCGGAGTACGTCCACGTGCCGTTGGTGCTCAACAGCGACGGCCGGCGCCTGTCCAAGCGCGACGGGGCGGTGACCCTGCGCCAGCTGCTGGAGACCGCCAGTGTCCAGCAGGTGGTGGGGCAACTGGCGGCATCGTTGGGGCTGGCCGGGGCCCGCACTGCGGAGGAGATCTTAGAGCGCTTCGACCCGGCCCGGATGGGCTGGGATCCGGTTTTCTGGGAGCCGGCAGGAAACTGACTGGTGGCTGCCAGCCCCGCGTCCTACACTTAAAACGTAAAGAGAAAAGGCGCGGGGAGAAGGCGTTGTGGAAATAGTTCTAGGGGTAGTGGCGTTGCTGCTGCTCAGCATCATTTCAGTCGCAGTGGGGGAAAAGATCGGGCTGCCGTGGCCTGCTCTGCTATCGGTCGTGGCGATGGTCATCGTCTTCATCCCGGGCATCCCGGCGCTTAACGTGCCGGCCGATCTCATCCTGCCCATCTTCCTGCCGCCGCTGCTGTGGGCGCTGGCGCGCCGGACCTCCTGGGGAGTTATCCGGCAGCAGTGGCTGACCATCGTGAGCTTGTCCGTGCTGCTGGTGGTGGTGACCACGGCCGCGGTGGGCGCGGCCGCGTACGTCTTCCTGCCCGGCGTCGGGGTGGCCGCGGCCCTGCTGATTGGTGCGGCCATCGCCCCGCCGGATCCGGTCGCGGTGGACGCGGTGGCCGAGCCTGCCGGCATCCCGCGCCGTATCATTTCGGCCCTGCAGACCGAGGGCTTGTTTAACGACGCCGCCTCCATCGTCGTCTTCCACATGGCCCTGTTGGCCGTGACCCGCGGTGCGGAACTCTCCGTGGGAGAGGGGATCTTGAAGTTCGCGTACTCCGCCGCGGTGGCCAGCGTCATCGGCCTGCTGGTCGGCCGGGTGGCCAGCTGGTTTATCAAGCACGTGCACGATGTCACCGCGCGCAACGCACTGACCTGGGTGATCCCTTTCGCCACCTATATCCTTTCCGAGGAGCTGGGCGCCTCCGGCGTTATCGCCGTGGTCATCGCCGCGGTGGAGCTCAACTCCCGCGCGCCCATTGAGGCCGAGGACCGCGTCAGTGGTCAGGCCTTCTGGTCCACGGTGGACCTGTTGTTTACCGGCCTGGCCTTCGGGCTCATCGGGCTGTCCGTTAACGACGCCATTACGCAGGTCGGCTCGGATCTGTGGCACTCGGTCCTGGTGGGCGTCATCCTGTCCCTGGTGGCCTTCGCCGTGCGCCTGGCGTGGATGTACATCTTCTACCGCATCAACCTGCGGCGCGGGAAGCCCGGCGTCGCCCCGCTGCGCCTGCAGGAGGTCCTGCTGATGACCTGGTCCGGCATGCGCGGACTCGTCACGCTGGCCCTGGTGCTGTCGGTGCCGAGCGGGGCCATCCCGTTCTACAACGAGCTCGCCGTCATCGCCCTGACCGTGCTGCTGGTGACCATGGTGCTGCCTGGCATGCTCCTGCCGTGGCTGATGAGCAAGCTGGATCTGGCGGCGGATTCGCAAGCCGCCTCGGACAAGATGCACGCCGAAGTCACGGAGCGCGCCCGCAAGGCCGCCATCGATAGCCTGCGCAAACAGCACGATGACTTGGATCCGGAGGTCGCCGCCAACATCGACGACTGGTTCGACAAGGTCTTCGGCACCGACGACCTCGACGCGGAGGATCAGAAGGCCCGCCTGGAAAAGGCCCACCGCGCCCGCGCCTTCGCGGCCCAGGCCCGCGCCACCGCCTTCCAGGCCTCCCAGTCCGTCCTGCTGGAGATGCGCAACGATCCCCGCTACAACCCAGCCCTAGTCGACGAGGTCCTCCACGAGGTCGACCGCATGGTGCTCGCCGCCCGGAAATAAGCCGCCGGTGATTAGGATTCGCGGCCGGTCAGCTTGTCGATTTCACGGCGGATGGGGCTTAAATCAAAGCCGTCTTCGCGCAGCCACTCCACCTGCGGCGGGGTGTTCATTCCCCACTCCGCCCGGCAGAAAACGTAGGCCTGCTCCACCTCTGCGGTGTCGAAACCGCCGTCGGCAAGGTACTGGCGGAAGCCGTTGGCGCCGGAGTCTTTAAACCACAGCCACACGAAGTCCTCGAGCGAGTCATCCAGCAGGAAGTCCTCCATCCCGGCCGGGATGTACTGCAGCTCGTCTTTAATCCGTGCCAGCAGGTCAGAGTCCAAGAACGCGTAGAGATAGTCCAGCGAGTCTTCTAAACCGGCGTAGGTGAGGGCGTCCATGGGGCCCAGCTTAGCGCCTGCCGTACACCGGCCGCGCACGACTGTGAGACAACCAGTCACCCGCCCGGCGTTTGGTGCCCTGAGGCATCCGGCAACCCATGCCGCCTTCAGCCAACAAAGGAGCCGCCCTGGCCACCATCCGCCCTGAGAACCCCGCCGATAGCACGGGTATCCACCAGCTCGTGGAGGCCGCCTTTGCCCCCGTGGAGCTGTCCGATCACACCGAGCAGCACATCGCCGATGCCCTCCGCGCTGCAGGCGCACTGACTGTCTCCCTGGTTGCTGAGGACAACAACACTCTGGTTGGTCACGTGGCCGCCTCCCCAGTCCCCCTGGGCACCAGTGGCGAAGGCGCGCACGGCTGGTACGGAATCGGCCCCGTCGCTGTCGCACCGCAGCGCCAAGGCGAAGGAATCGGCAGCGCCCTCCTAGAAGCCGCACTAGACCACCTGCGCGCAGCAGGCGCAGCCGGCGCAGTAGTCCTCGGTGAGCCCGCCTACTACAACCGCTTCGGCTTTCACTCCGTACCCGGCCTGGAATACCCCGGCGTACCCGCACGGTACTTCACCGCCTGCTCCTTCGGACCCGAGATTCCACTCGGTGAGGCGCGTTACCACCCGGCGTTCGGCTAGCCTGGGGCTAGTACCTGGACATCACCTGCCAGTAAGTGCCCGGTCAACGGTGTCACCGTGCAGGAAAAGAAAATGAAGTTCTTCCTCTTGTTTGTTGAGCTTGTTTCCCAGGGTATGCGCCCGCCGCACTTAGTGCGGAGGGCTGAGGCGCGCGCTAGCTGCGGCCTTGGACGTCGATGAGGATTTTCACCTCGGTTGGGTCTTCCTTTAGGGCCTTGTACCCCTTCTCCACGAGATCGTCCATGGGGATCCGGGAGGTGATGTACGGCGCGAGGTCTAGGCGGCCGTCTTGGATCATCTTGATTACCTGTGGGTGGTCGTTGTTGTATCCTACGGAACTGCCGATGGAGCGTTCGGGCATCGTCAGATCTCCCACGATGTCGAGCTCGAAGTTCCGGTTGTGCAGGGCGATGATTTCGATGTGCGCGCCGGGTCGGGTGACGTCGATCAGCTGCTGGAGCACCGTGGGAACGCTGGTGCACTCGAAAGCGACGTCGGCCATGGCGCCGTCGGTGAACTCGCGGACTTTCTCGGCTAGATCCTCGTTCATCGGGTCCACGCTCAGGTCTGCGACCCCGGTCTCCAGGGCTTTCTCGCGCCGGGCCTGTGACGGTTCGGAGATGATGACCTTCACCCCGTAGGCCTTCAGCACTGCGGCGGCGAGCAACCCAATGGGGCCGGCGCCGCCGATGACTGCGACTTCGCCGGTGTGGTCGCCGTTGGCGAATCCGGCGTGTGCGATGGAGTGGTGGGACACGGACAGCGGCTCGATCAGGGCCGCCTGGTCTAGCGGGATATCGCCGATGGGGTGGACCCAGCGCTTTTCGACCACGATATGCTCGGCGATACCGCCGCCCCGGCCGGAGATGCCGATAAAGCCCATGTTGTCGCACAGATGGTAGTCGCCACGCTGGCACGCGTGGCAGGTGCCATCGACCATGAACGGCTCGACCACGACGGACTGACCTGGCTTGAACCCCTCGACATCGTCAGCGACCTCCTCCACAACGCCGGAGAACTCGTGGCCTAAAACGACGGGCAGCGTCTCCCCGGAGACCGGGTGCGGTGCGGTCTCACTGGGTGCTGGCCGGAACGGGCCGTCGAAGTAAAGGTGCACGTCAGAACCGCAGATGCCGCTGTAGGCGGGCGCGATCTTTACCGTACCGGGCTGCAGTTGGGGCTCTTCAATGTCATCGATCCGGACGTCTTCCTTGCCGTAAAGACGGGCGGCTTTCATGGGCGTTCCTTCCTGTTGTGTGCGCTCGCTTAATTCCCAGGATACGTCGTATTTTCAAGTCCTTCCTGGTAACTGAAACTGGGGAGTTGGGAAGCGCTCTACAGGCGGCTAGAACTGGTAGAAAGGGATAGGTGAGTAATAAAGACACCTTCAATCGTTGGACTTTGAAGGATCCGAGGCGTATTTCCGCGTTGTTCGCGGGCAAAGGCCGCCGTGGCATCTACGTGCTCGAGTACGCGGACGGTTCGATGTACGTGGGCCAGGCAACGGACGTGGTGGGGCGGTACAACAGTCATTACCACGGGAGTGGCCACCACGAGGCCTGGGAGGACGTTGTAGCGCTGCGGTTTGCCGAAGTCCCAGCGGGGCAGGACCTCAACGAGCCGGAGCGCGCGGAGATTCACCGGCTGTAGGCCAAAGGTATTCCGCTTCGTAACCGGCAGTTCGTGCTCGACAGCGTCTCGCCCTCGCCGATGGACCAGGTGGTGACTGTCGTAGAGCAGGAGCATTGGATCCAGGGCCACGAAAGTGTATGCCGGAGCGATTTCGAATCGCACCCGCTGCGACAGCGAATTAGGCCCGGGAAATTCAAATCGTGGTCGAAAAAGAAACGGGGACGTCCGGCGCTTTACGATGCCGTCCTGAACGATCTGGCCATCGCCATCGGTTGCCTCATCCCGGCGCCACTAGAGACCGACGGGCACTATTGGACGCTCAGCGATTTTCCGTCGACTTCCGGTGGCCGGTTCGCCACGTTGAATACCGGGCGCTTGGAATTTCTGTATTTCCCGCGGTGGACTTTTGGCGACTGGTATGGCGCTCCGAAGCGCTTTACGGCAGAGCAACTCGAATGCTTCCCGGGCAATCTCAATATTGAGTATTACCGTTCAGGTGGGCCCCACCCGAGTTTGAAGATTGAGAAACGGTTGAAGAATTCCTACTTGTGGTCGAAGGGGATAGCCAACTACATTGGCCGCGGCAGGCCCACCCAGCGTGTGAGCTTTCCCATTGGTCACCTAGGCGACCTCTTGCTGGAGCGGCCCGACGTGACCGTCCGAGCACGCGAGTTTGCTCTTACCGAAATGCGCTACACGGGCTCTAATCTTTTCCGCCGCTGGCACAGCAGGGATTTCACTGACGATGTGTACCGGCGCGTGAAGCAATCCTCTGAGATCATTAACGCTGTAAATGCTGCGGTTTCTGAAGAATAAAGATGTGACAGACCAAATCGGTGTTTAGGCTGAAGCTACGTAGTGGTTGTGGATCATCGTCCCCTTCGAGCAAGGCGCGCTCACTGGGGCTTCGAGGGGATCGTCGTCCGGCTGCTGAACCTAGAGCTCTTATCCCAAGTTGGCGCAAAGAAAAACGCGCCTCACCGAAGTGAAGCGCGTTGTGGCGGAGGATGTGGGATTTGAACCCACGAGGGGCGTGAGCCCCGCACGCGTTCCAGGCGTGTGACATAGGCCGCTAGTCGAATCCTCCGAGAAGAAACTGTAGCAGCCCCGGCAAGTAGCGACAAAATCGGCAGGTCAGCTTGGGAAATGGGTGGGTGTTCTAAGGCCATAAAGGTGTCTGTCGGGTGGGTGGTTGCTGGGGCCGGTGGTGGTGGCGCGCGTGGGCGCCTGGGCGGGGAGTGGACTGTTTGGACTATCGCCGGAATCCCGGCTAGAGTATGGAGCAGGATCTCGCGTGGCGTCCATCCTGTGAACTCCCCCAGGGCAGGAATGCAGCAAGGGTCAGCAGGCTCTGACGGGTGCGCGAGGTCCCCTTAATTTTTGTGGCCATCCGGTTAGTGCCGGGTGGCCTTTTTCTATGTCTGGTCCGCTTGTGGGTCTTGACGGGGTGGGCAGTCTGGGTTAGGTTTACTACCTACGTAGTAAACCATGTTGGTAGGTCGGTTTGCTGCGGGAACGACAAGGAAGGTGACGGGATGGCTATAACGGCTAAGGATCCCCGCCCTATCTATCAGCAGATAGCGGAGGAGCTGCGCGGCATGATCTTGTCCGGGCAGCTGCCCGAAGGCGACAGGACACCGTCGACGCACGAACTAGCAAATTTTCATGAGGTCACGCCCACGACAGCATCGAAGGCGCTCACGGCGCTGGCGCAAGCCGGGCTCGTGGAGAGCCAGAGAGGACGAGGGATGTTTGTCATGCCCGGGGCGCGGGAGCGCATTAGGGACCAACGGAAGAAGGCGTTCGCCCAAGACTTTGTCCGCCCACTGGTGGCGGAGGCCAGTGCCCTGGGCTTGGGGGAAGACGATATCGCCCAGATGATCGCTAAGGAGTTAAGGCCATGACTAGCACGCAAGATACGGGGAGCCCGCGGCCCATCGTGGGGCTGATCGGGCCGAACGGCTCCGGCAAGACCACGTTTTTCCGCCGGCGCAGCACGGAGCCCGATGTGGCCTTCGGCCAAGCCAGCGCCGATATTCACTTCTTCGGCACCACGCCCCGAGACCATTTTCGCGCTGTGCAGCGCGGTTGGCAGGGGCTGGACGTGAGCGAAGCGGAGAAAACGCTGGGCTTCGACCCGACCACGCCGCTGGCAAAGCTGAGCGTGGGCCAGCGCCAGCTGGTCATCGTCGGCAGCGTAGTGGCCGCCGGCAAACCGGTGTTGCTACTGGACGAACCCTTCAACGGCTTGGACGCCCCACACCGCAACCAGGTGCGGGAGCGGCTGCGGCAGGCCGCAGAAACTGCCGAAGTATGGGTCAGTTCCCAGCACTCGCAGGATCTAGCGGGCCTGGTTGATGCGGTGGTGGTCATGTGCGATTTCCGCGCCCAGGAGCCTGTGGCCATGGATGAACTGCGCGAGACCCACCCCGTGCTGAACGGGCCGGCGGAGGCGGTGGCGGAGGTCATCGGCAACGCGCCGGTGCTATCCGACAAGGCGCTGGGTGGGCACCGTCGGGTGGTGCTGGGTACCGGTCTTTCGGCCTCAGCCCGGGATTTTGCCCAGTCCCGCGGCGTAGACGTGACGTATCTCGAAGCCAGTGAGCTGCTGGACGTAGCGGTAGCGGGTGCGCTGGTGCAGAAACAAGGGGAGGAATAACAATGAAAATGCCAGTATTTATCGCCAGCCAACCGTGGCTGATCATCGGGTGCATGGCGGTGGCCCTGGGGCTGGCCGCCGGCGGCCGCTTCCTTTTTATGGACGGCGGGTCGTGGACCATCCTGACCGTCGTGGCCACGACCGTGATTTTCACCCTCGCCGCGGCGGACTCGGCCCACCTGCTCGACTACCAGGTCGCACCCGGCCGCTGGTTGGGTTCCGCGGTTGTGTGCGCGGTAGTCGCAGCCGCGGTGGCCGCGGGCGTGCTTGGTGTGGCGATGTTTGTCATGCAGGATGACTCGCCGTATTACTCCGGCTACGACAGCTTCATCGTCACCTCCGGCCCGGTGGAATGGCTCGATACCAATGGGCAGCCCTATATCGTCCCCGACGCCGGGGTAGGCGGGCGCGAGGTGGTCCTGACTCTCCTGGTGGTCTTCACCATCTTCTTAGCCGCCGCGCTCGTCGGGGTGGGGCTGGGCGCGGTGCGCGCCCGCCGCTCGGCCCGCGCGCAGTGGGTGGTGGTCTTCGCCGGTATCGCGGTTGCCATCGCCGTCGCGTGGTTCATCGACCAGGTGCTGGGCATTTCCGTGCCCGCGCCGCTGCCGGGGGTATTCCTCTTTTGTATCCCGGTAGCCGTGGTGGGGGTAGTGGCGGCCGGCGTGAGTATCCAGCGGTCCCGCACACGCTGGGCGGGTAGTGCGGATAGGGTTAAACTCGCCCGCAGCTGAGTGCTAAATCACGTAGGCGGCGCTATGCTAGGGGGCCAATAAGCAATCACTGATCTCTCCTCGGATACCGGAAGGTAGGCAGACTAGCTCCTATGTCTCTTCTAGATTTGGGCGCGGCAGAGCGCGCCGAACTAGCAACTCAGATTCGTGCCGATTACGAAGATTTGAAGGCCAAGGGCCTGAAACTGGATCTGACTAGGGGCAAGCCCTCCAAGGAGCAGCTGGCGCTGTCCGAGGACCTGCTGGAGCTGCCGGGCCGCAACAACTACACCGACGCCACCGGCGCGGATGTGCGCAACTACGGCAACCTGCAGGGCATCGTTGATATCCGCCAGCTGTGGGGCAAGCTGCTGGGCATCAACCCGGACCTGTTAATGGCCGGGGACTCTTCCTCCCTGAACTTCGAGTTCGACGTCATCTCCTGGGCCTACACCTTCGGCACCAACGACTCGGAGCGCCCGTGGAGTCAGGAAGACACGATCAAGTGGATTTGCCCGGTGCCGGGCTACGACCGCCACCACGGCATCACGGAGCGCTTCGGCTTTGAGATGGTCACCGTGCCCATGCTGGAAGATGGCCCGGACGTGGAGGCCATCCGCGAGCTGGTCAAGGACCCGCAGGTCAAGGGCATGTGGGCCGTGCCGATGTTCTCCAATCCTTCGGGCGTTACCTTCACCGAGGAGGTCGTGCGCGAGCTGGCCTCCATGGACACGGCCGCCCCAGACTTCCGCATCATGTGGGACAGCGCCTACGCGGTCCACACGCTGACCGACGAATTCCCGGAGATCATCGACGTGCTGGGTCTGTCCCGCGAGGTGGGCAACCCCAACCGCTTCTTCGTTTTCTCTTCGACCTCCAAGATCACCTTCGCCGGCTCCGGCGTGGGCTTCGTGGCTTCCTCCGAGGCGAATCTCGACTGGTTCAAGTCGATCGCCGGCAAGCGCGGCATCGGCCCGAACAAGGTCAACCAGCTCGCCCACGCGGAGTTCTTCGGCTCCGCCGAGGGCGTGCGCGCGGTCATGCGCCGCCACGCCGCGCTGCTGGCCCCGAAGTTCGAGGCCGTGCTCCGCATCCTGGACGAGCGCCTGGGCAAGTACGAGGTCGCGCAGTGGACCAAGCCCACCGGCGGCTACTTCGTCTCCCTGGACGTCATCGACGGCACCGCCACCCGCGTGTGGGAGCTGGCCAAGGAGGCCGGCATTGTGCTGACCCCGGCCGGTTCCTCCTTCCCGCTGGGCCAGGACCCGAACGACCGCAACATCCGCCTGGCGCCGTCGATGCCGCCGCTGGAAGAGGTCGAGGCCGCCATGGACGGCGTGGCCGTCTGCGTGCTTCTGGCCGCCCTCGAGAAGCTGGGGGCGTAGCGCAATTAACAACACGGAAATTGCGTATTGGCTCGATCAAGTAATCCCGGCCTCCCTGGAGTTCCGCGACGTCTCCTCCGCTGACGGTGGCACCCGCTGGCGGATCGGAACCGCCGAGCTCGGCGACGGCCAGGCGCTGGCGGTGACCGTGGGCTTTAGCCAGGTTGATACCGGCCTGCAGCGCGCCGACGATGGCGTCGACGTGCGCTGTGAGCTGCTGGCCGTGGGCCGGACGAACCCCGCCACGGTGGCGGCGGCGGTGCAGGCTGCCGCGGATCAGATTGCGGCGGCGGCCGGGGTCATCCCGGCCCAGCCCGGCGTCCTACTGCCGAACATGGCCGCGGGCAGCGCCCTGGAGCGCGACGAATCCGTCACGGCCCGGCACGGGCTGCTCATCGCCCCCTACCTCTGGGGCGGGCAGACCCCGCAGGTGGCAGAGGACAAACGCCTGACGCTGATCTGCCAGCTGCTGGTGCTCACCGACGCCGAATACTCCTACGCCGCCGACGAAGGCGTGGGGCCTTTCCAGCAGGCAGTCGCCGACAGCGGGATTGACCTGCTCGACTTCTCCCGGGCCGATGGCTAAGCGGTAGGATTTACGGCGTGGCTCTTTACCGGAAATATCGTCCCGCAAGTTTCTCCGAGGTGGTAGGCCAAGAACAGGTCACCACCCCGTTGTCGGCTGCCCTGGACTCGGGGCGCATCAACCACGCCTACCTGTTTTCCGGGCCGCGGGGCTGCGGCAAGACCTCCTCGGCGCGCATCATGGCGCGCTCGCTCAACTGCGTGGAAGGGCCCACCTCCACCCCGTGCGGGGTCTGCGAGTCCTGCGTCTCCCTGGCCCCGGGTGGGCCGGGCAACCTGGACGTCACTGAGCTGGATGCCGCCTCCCACAACGGCGTGGAGGACATGCGTGAGCTGCGCGACCGCGCCTACTACGCCCCGGCGGAGTCCCGCTACCGTATCTTCATCATCGACGAGGCGCATATGATCTCCGCCTCGGGTGCGAACGCCCTGCTCAAGGTGGTTGAGGAGCCGCCGGAGCACGTCATCTTCATCTTCGCGACCACGGAGCCGGAAAAGATCATCGGCACCATCCGCTCGCGTACCCACCACTATCCCTTCCGGCTGCTGACCCCGCCGGCGATGAAGGGGCTGCTGCAGCGCACCGTCGCCGCCGAGGGCGTGCAGGTCGAAGACTCCGTCTACCCCATGGTCATCCAGGCCGGCGGCGGCTCCCCGCGTGACACCCTCTCCATTCTGGACCAGCTGCTGGCCGGCGCCGGCCCGGACGGCCTGACCTACGAGCTCGCCCGCCCGCTGCTGGGCGTCACGGACATCACCCTCATCGACGACGCCGTCGCCGCCCTGGCCAGCGGCGACAAGACCGCCCTGTTCCAGCTGGTCGACCACGTCATTGAGGCCGGCCACGAGCCGCGCCGTTTCGCCGTCGATCTGCTGGACCGCCTGCGCGATCTCATGGTGCTCCAAGCCGTCCCGGACGCCATCTCCGCCGGCCTGGTCGACGCCCCCGCCGACCGCGCCGAGGTGCTAACCGATCAGGCGCAGCGCTTCAGCGGCGACCACCTGGTCTTTCTGGCCGAGACCGTCAGCGAGCAGATCGCCGGCCTGCGCGGGGCGACCTCGCCGCGCCTGCTGCTGGAGATCCTCTGCGCTCACCTGGTCTCCGCCGCCCGCCCGGCAGTCGGCCCCGCGGCGCCGACCACCAGCGGCCAGCCCCACCCGGCGGCCCAGTCCGGCCAGCCGCAGCAGCAACCACAGCAGGCCCAGTCCCGGCCCGCCGGCTCCGCCCAGGAGGGCGCGGCAGCCGCCGCGGCCACCGCCGCTCGAATCGCAGCCGCCCGCCGGGAGCGCCAGCAGCAGGGCAACGCTCAAAACCGCGACGCCCAAGCCCACGGCACCCAGGCCCAAAACTCTCCGGCCCCAAGCTCTCAGGCCCAGGGCAACCAGGACCACGGATCCGAACCAACACCCGCACAGGAACCGGCACCGGTCCACGTCGAAAAGCCGGTGCCTGCCGAGCACCCGGGTGAGCAACCGGCGGAAGCCGCAGCGGCTGACGCGCAGCAGGAGCAGCCCCACCAGGAACAGGCCCCGGCCGCGCAGGCGACGAACGGCGCGGACGCGGAGCCGGAGCAAGCGCCGCAGCCGACCGAGCAGCCGGAGCGCCCGGAAGCGGAGCCCGCTGAGCAGGAGGATAACGCCGAGCAGTCTGGGCAGGCCGCGGAATCGGCACCGGAGCAGGCGCAGGCTTCCGACCCGGAGGAGCTGACCGCGGCTATCCGGAACCAGTGGGCCACGTTGCGCGAGCGCGTGGGCGCGACCAACAAGGTCGCCGAGATCATGCTGACCGAGGCGCGCGTGCTGGGCATCCGGGACAACACCTTGGTCTTAGGACACACCACCGGGGCGCTGGCGCAGCGCTTGAACGCCCCGGAAAACGCCGGGGACCTGCAGCGGGTCCTGCGCGAGGAATACCAGGTCGAGCTCGGCATCGAGTGCGTGGTCGGAACCGACCCCGTCCAGCAGGGCTTCAACGCCCAGCCGGGCGCCAAGCCGGCCTGGGACCCGCAGAAAAACCAGCGCGAATCCAGCGACGATCAGGAGTCCGAGAGGCCTAGCTCTGCTGCCCCCACGCCCGAACCGCAACCCGCGGATAATTCTGGCTGGGGCAGCCCACGGCCTTTAGGCGGGCCGGAAGAGTCGGGGACAGCACCGTCCCCGCAGCCCCAACAGGCCCCGCCCGCCGCGCCCACCGCGCAGGGTCCCAGTGCGGGTGCAGGTGCGGGCGCCGGCGGAGGGAATGCCGCTAACGCGCGCCCGAGCTGGCAGGACCGCATTCAGCAGGCAGCGGCGCAGGCGAAAAAGCGCGATGCCAACACCTTCAGCAACGGGGTGCCGCTGCCGCCGGACCCGGGCCCGGAGGAAGGCTACGGCGTCCCGCCGGAAGACGATTACGTGCCGCAACAACCGGCCGGTCAGCCAGCGGCCCCGCAGCAGGGCCAGGCGCAAGGCCAGCCCGGCCCACAGGACGCGGCGGCGCTGCGGGACGAGGAAGAGCAGATGATGGCGGCCGCGGCCCAGGAGACCGGGGAGCGCGACCACCGCAGTGCTTTGGAGGTGGCGATGGAGCTGCTCAGCGATCAGCTGGGGGCGCGTCGCTTGTAGCGATCAGGGGCACGCAGCCTCTTCAACGCCCGAGTTTTGGCGGTAGACTCGGGCACTGGCGAATTTATCCCTAAATTTCTTGAGAGAAAGGCATAGCCATGACCCAGCCGGATCAACCCGCAGACATGAATGAACTGATCGCCCAGGCCGCCCGCGTGCAGGCCGAACTGCAGAAGGCCCAGGAAGAAATCCTGGCTTCTGAGGTCGAAGGCACCGCCGGCAACGGCCTGGTGACCTGCACCATGACCGGTGGCGCGGAGCTCAAGGACCTGAAGATCGACAAGTCCGTCGTGGACCCGGAGGACGTGGAGACCCTGCAGGACCTGGTCATCGGCGCCTTCAAGGACGCCCACCAGAAGGCCGGCGAGCTGGCCCAGGAAAAGATCGGCCCGCTGTCCCAGGGCATGGGCGGCGGCGCGGGCGACATGGGCAACCTGATGGGTTAGTCTTGCCCCCGGCTGCGTGACGTAGCCGTCTTACCGGGCCGCGGTTTGCTTTTGGGAAAAAGCAGGCTGCGGCCTTATTCTTGTTCTCGTTGCCTTTCCCGGAGTAAAGAAAGTAGGTCGGTGCCCGGTGTTTGAAGGACCTTTGCAGGATCTCATCGACGAGCTCTCCCGGCTGCCGGGCGTGGGCCCGAAGAGCGCGCAGCGGATCGCGTTTCACATTCTGCACATGGAACCCGAGGACATCGAGCGACTGCGCAACGCGCTGGCCGCCGTGCGCGACGGGGTGACCTTCTGCCGGATTTGCTGCAATATCTCCCGGGAATCGGTCTGCCGCATCTGCGTGAACTCGCAGCGCGACCGCAGCACCATCTGCGTGGTGGAGGAGCCGAAGGACATCCAGGTCATCGAGCGCACCGGCGAATACGAGGGGCGCTACCACGTGCTGGGCGGGGCGCTGGATCCGTTGGCCAATATCGGCCCGAAAGACCTGAACATCTCCCAGCTGCTGCAGCGCATCGGCGGCGTGCTGCCCGACCGGGAGCTCGCGGACTCCACGGAGGAGAACCCGCAGTACGACTCCACGCCGGAGATCAAGGAAGTCATCCTGGCCACCGACCCGAACACGGAGGGCGAGGCCACCGCCTCCTACCTGGTGCGCCTGCTCAAGGACTTCCCGGACCTGCGGATAACCCGCCTGGCCTCCGGCATGCCGCTGGGCGGCGACCTGGAATTCGTGGACGAGCTGACGCTCTCGCGCGCCCTGTCGGGCCGTCTGACGGTCTAGGCCAGGCGCTCCGCCCGCAGCTGCTGGACCGCCGGCAGGTCCAGCGGAGCCAGGTCCTGGAGCCGCTGGCCGGTGGCGCGGGCCAGCAGCAGATCGGCCAGCTGCGGGTTGCGGGCCAGGGCCGGGCCGTGCATATAGGTGGCGATGACGCTGTCCTGGACCGCGCCCTCGCCGACGCGCTGCTGCTTGGCGTCGGGCAGATCGGCGGTGGCGGCGGCATCGCTGTTGCCGGTGCCGCGCTTGACGATACCCAGGGGCTGGGCCGACGGGCCCAGGATGGTCGCGCCCAGGTGGTTTTCGAAGCCGGTCAGCGGCTCGGTCAGCTCGCTGGTGTAGCCGGCCGCCCAGGGGGTGGACTGGACCTCACCGATGGCGCGTTCCTGCAGGGGAGAGGTGGTCGCGTCCAGCAGGCCGACGCCGTCGACCACGCGCCCGGGGGCGCGGAAGGACTCGCCTAAGACCTGCAGGCCCGCGCAGATGGCGAAGATGGGGCGCCCGGCGTGGGCGGCGCGGATCAGGCCGCCGTCGGAGATGAGGTGCTCCGCGGCCAGGATCTGGGCCGAGTCCTCGCCGCCGCCGAGGGTGTAGATGTCCAGCTGTTCCGGGACCGCCTCGCCCAGCTTGATGGGCACGATCTCGGCGTCGAAGCCGCGCAGCCGGGCGCGCTGGCGCAGCACCAGGGCGTTGCCGTCGTCGCCGTAGGTGCCCAAGACATCGGGAAGAATCAGGCCGATGGACAGGGTATTAGGCATGGCGGTTCTCCTTATTCTCCGAGTTGTCGTGCTGCGCAGCGGCGTCGCGCTCTAAGGCCTTTTTCAGATCGCGGAAGGCGGTGTAGTTGGCCAGGACCTCCACGCGGCCCGGCGGGCAGGCGTCGATGGCCTGGACCGGATCCGGGATGAGCTCGTGGGTAATGTCCGCGTAGACCAAGCGCACCGCCAGGTCGGTGCCGCGCTCGCCGGCGGCCTTGACGGAAATGCCTTCGAAGTCCTCGAAGCGCACGTCCCACAGCCAGGACATGTCCACGCCGTCGGCCACCTGGCCGTTGGTGGCAATCACCAGCCCCTCGGCGCTGCGGTCCACCATGGACAGCGCTTCCTGCCAGCCGGCCGGGTTCTTGGCCAGCAGCAGGCGGATCTCGTGCTCGCCGCGGGTGATGGTGGAATAGCGCCCGGCCACGTCGTCGATGCTTTCCACGGCGGTGACGGCGGCGTCGGTAGCAATGCCGAAGGCCTCCGCGGCGGCGGCGACGGCCTGGGCCGCGTTACCGCGATTGGCGCGCCCGGGAAGCGCCAGGTTCAGCGGGAAGGTGCCCGCGGGGCTTATGATGCCCTCTTCGCTGACCGTCCACTCCGGCTGCGGGCGGCGGAATTCACGCCCGTCGGGCAGCTTCTTGACCGCGTACCAGTCCTCCGGTTCGCGGACCACGTGGCCGCCGGTGCGCGGGCAGGTCACGGAGTCGCCCAGCCAGCCGGCGCCGGCCGCCACCCAGATGACATTCGGGGCGTCGTAGGCCACCGAGGTCATCAGCACGTCGTCGCAGTTGGCGATGACCAGCATGTCCGGGTGGGCCTCCACGCAGGAGCGCAGGGCGCGCTCGATCTTGTTGATCTCGCCCACGCGGTCGAGCTGATCGCGCGAGAGGTTCAGCAGCACCAGCGCCTGCGGGTTCAGGTTGTCGGCCACGTGCGGCACGTGCAGCTCATCGACCTCGAGGACCAGGTGGGAGGCCTCCTTGCCCGCCAGCAGGGCGGAGATGATGCCGGCGTCCATGTTGTCGCCGCCGTCGTTGGTGGCCACGGTGTGGCGCGTACGCAGGGCCGCGGCCAGCATCCGGGTGGTGGTGGACTTGCCGTTGGTGCCGGTGACCAGGACGGCCGGGCGGCCGCCGCCCAGGGAGGACATGATGCTCGGGTCGATGGCGTTGGCCACCAGGCCGCCGATCATCCCGCCGGCGCCGCGCCCGGTGGCGCGGGAAGCCGTGGTGGCCAGGTTCGCGGCCGAGGTGGCGACGGACGTCCGCACCTTCCTGAGCGTTCTGCGTAGGTTAAAACTCATAGGCTACAGGTTAGTCCGCCGGTGGGCCCGGGCGCGATTGTGCACGCGGGTGGGCTTTTAAGAATTTGCCTGCGGTTTGCTGTTGCGCTGCCCGCCGCGGTTGCCGCGCCCACCGCGCCGCCGCCCGCCGCGCTTGCGCCGGGAGCCGCGGGAGCCGCCCTGCCC
>NZ_JBPPVW010000006.1:0-147497 GCF_053546955.1 Corynebacterium sp. 32222D000AT
GCCGAGCCGCCCGCCGGCAGCCTCAGCGCCGCGCTGCCGGCGGGCGGCGAGATGCCCGAACGCCTGCGCGCGGCCGGCCAGGCCCTGGCCCGCCAGATCAAGGAACAGCTAGGGGGCTAGCGCTGGATATCCACGGTCCAGGGGAAGATGGCCGGGCGCTCGTGGGCGGTCTCGTCCTCGAGCAGGACGTGGTCTTTCGGCAGCGCGGCGTACGGGGTGAGCAGGCGGGACAGCACCATCGTTAGCTGGTTGATAGAACCGGTCGCCCCCTCGACCGACAGGGCGTAGCGGCGGACCTGGGCGTCGTCGAGGTCGCGGTCTTCGTGCTCGTCGCGGTAGGTCTGACGCAGCTGGTCTTCTACCCCCTCTGCCAGGCGCGGAGTATCATGACGCTTTACACTCGCCTGGGCCAACTGCCCGTTGTCGACGAGCCGGTCCAAGGCTTCGCGGAAGACGTCCTCCACGCGCTCGGCTTGGTGGTCGGGGACGAGAACATCGAACTGAATAAGTGGCATGCAGGTAACCCTACCCAAACTAACGGAGTGAGATCTATGGCTTCCCCCACAAAAAATCCGGAATTCGTGCGCGAGCACGGCGTCGACCTGTCCTGGCAGGAGGATTTTTATCAGGATCTCCACCGCCACCCGGAGCTCTCCCACGAGGAGGAACGCACCGCGGCCCAGATCCGCGCCCGGCTGGAGGGGATGGACTGCGAGGTGGTCGACGGCATCGGCGGCTACGGCATGGTCGCCATCTTCCGCAACGCGGCCACCGACGCCACCCCCACCGCGCTGATGCGCGCCGACTTCGACGCCCTGCCGGTCCGGGAGGCCACCGGCGCGGACTACGCCTCCACCAACGGCGCCATGCACGCCTGCGGGCACGACATGCACGCCACCGCCCTGCTCGGCGTGTGCGCGGTGCTCGACGCCCGGCGCGACGCCTGGTCCGGGACCTTCCTGGCGCTGTTCCAGCCGGCCGAGGAGTCCTCGATGGGGGCGAAATACATGCTGGCCGACGGGCTGACCGATCGCGTGCCGAAGCCGGACGTCTGCTTCGGCCAACACATCATGCCCGGGCCGGCGGGCACGGTGCAGAGCACGCCCGGGCCCATCATGGCCGGCTGCGACAGCCTGCGCATCCGCGTCTTCGGCCGCTCCGCCCACGCCTCCATGCCGCACAACTCCATCGACCCGACCTTCCTGGCGGCGATGATCGTGGTGCGGCTGCAGGGCATCGTCGGCCGCGAGGTGGCCCCGCACGAGTTCTTCGTCATCTCCGTCGGCGAGCTGCACTCCGGCGACAAGAACAACATCATCCCGGCCTCCGCCGAGCTGGTCCTCAACACCCGCTACTACGACCCGCAGGTGGCCGAGCGCGTCTACGCCAGCCTGGAGCGCGTCGTGCGCGCCGAGTGCTGGGCCTCCGGCAGCCCCCAGGATCCGACCTTCGAGTACTACGCCCACGGCGAGGTCACCGACAACGACGCGGGCGTCGATGCCGCCCTCCGTCCCGCCTTCGATGCCGTCTTCGGCGAGCAGTCCGTCACCTCCACGGGCAGCACCGCCTCCGAGGACTTTTGCTATCTCCCGCAGGCCTGGGGCGTGCCCTATTATTTCTGGCACGTCGGCTGCACCCCGGCCGAGCAGCTAGATACCCCGCCGGTCAACCACCAGGCCGACTTCCTGCCCGACTACGCCCCGACCGTTAAGGCCTCCACCCAGGCGGGTCTGACCGCGGTGCTGGCCTATCTGGGCCGCTAAGGCGCCCCGCGCGAAGTCGGGCGGGCCGGGCGACCTTCCGTTACAGTAGGCAGTGTTTTACACGCTCCCTCGACGCGAAGGTGTCTTTGCCCATGGCCTCTCCCACGGATTTTTCCTCTGTCATCCCCGGTCACGTCCGCGCCGCCGCCGGCGTGACCCCTCCTGCCGCCTCTAACCGCAAGTACTGGTCCGGACTCGCCAACGCGGTCATGGACCACATCGCCGCGGACTGGGAGACCACCCGCCGCACTTACGCGCCGGCCCGCCGCCAGCACTATTTCTCCGCCGAATTCCTCCAGGGCCGGGCACTCCTCAACAACCTCACGAACCTGGGCCTGGTCGACGACGCCCGCGCCTACGTCGAGTCCACCGGGCGCGAGCTGGCCGACGTCCTCGAGGCCGAGCACGACGCGGCCCTGGGCAACGGCGGCCTGGGCCGCCTAGCCGCCTGTTTCCTGGACTCCGCGGTCACCCAGAACCTGCCAGTGACCGGCTACGGGCTGCTCTACCGCTACGGCCTGTTCAAGCAGACCTTCGACAACGGCTACCAGGTCGAGAAGCCGGACGCGTGGATGGAAAACGGCTACGACTTCCTGGTCCGCCGCGCCAGCACGCAGCGCCGCATTCACTTCGACGACATGGACGTGCGCGCCATCCCCTACGACCTGCCGATCACCGGCTACGGCACCCGCAACGTGGGAACCCTGCGCCTTTGGAAGTCCGAGCCCATCGACGACTTCGACTACGACGCCTTCAACTCCCAGCGGTTTACCGACGCCATCGTCGAGCGCGAGCGCGTCATGGACATCTGCCGCGTGCTCTACCCCAATGACACGACCTACGAGGGCAAGGTCCTGCGCGTGCGCCAGCAGTACTTCTTCGTCTCCGCCTCCCTGCAGGAGATGGTGGACAACTACCTCGAGCACCACGGCGACGACCTGCGCGGTTTCGCCCGCTACAACTGCATCCAGCTCAACGACACCCACCCGGTGCTGGCCATCCCGGAGCTGCTGCGCATCCTGCTCGACGAGCACCAGATGAGCTGGGACGATGCCTGGAAGGTGGTCACCGAGACCTTCGCCTATACCAACCACACCGTCCTGGCCGAGGCCATGGAAAAGTGGGAGGTTTCAATCTTCCAGCGGCTGTTCTGGCGCATCTGGGAGCTGGTCGCAGAGATCGACCGCCGCTTCCGCGAGGACATGGCCCAGCGCGGCCTGGACCAGGGCACCATCGACTACCTGGCCCCGGTGGCTGACGGCCAGGTCCGCATGGCCTGGATCGCCTGCTACGCCTCCTACTCCATCAACGGCGTGGCGGCCCTGCACACCGAGATCATCAAGGCCGAGACCCTGCGCGACTGGCACGAGATGTACCCCGAGAAGTTCAACAACAAGACCAACGGGGTCACCCCGCGCCGCTGGCTCAAGATGTGCAACCCGCGCCTGGCAGACCTGCTCACCCGGGCCAACGGCTCGGACAGCTGGGTGACCAACCTGGACGAGCTGGCCGGCCTGGCCGGGCTCGCCGACGGCCCGGACGGCGCCGCGCTGCTCGATGAGCTCACGGAGGTCAAGGCCGCCAACAAGCGCGATTTCGCCGAGTGGATTCACCGCCACCAGGGCGCCGAGGTCGACCCGGACTCCCTGTTCGACGTGCAGATTAAGCGCCTGCACGAGTACAAGCGGCAGCTGCTCAACGCGCTCTACATCCTGGACCTGTACTTCCGCATCACCCAGGACGGCGAGGAGCCAACCCCGCGCACCTTCATCTTCGGCGCGAAGGCCGCGCCCGGCTACGTCCGCGCCAAGGAAATCATCAAGCTCATCAACTCCATGGCCGACCTGGTCAACAACGACCCGGCCACCCGGGACATCATCCGTGTGGTCTTCGTGGAAAACTACAACGTCTCCCCCGCCGAGCACATCATCCCGGCCGCCGACGTCTCCGAGCAGATCTCCGTCGCCGGCAAGGAGGCCTCCGGCACCTCCAACATGAAGTTCATGATGAACGGCGCGCTGACACTCGGCACGCTCGACGGCGCCAACGTCGAGATCGTGGACGCGGTCGGCCGCGAGAACGCCTATATCTTCGGCGCCCGCAACGACGAGCTGCCCAGCCTGCGCGAGAACTACAACCCGGGCGCGCTCTACCACGAGGTGCCCGGCCTGGCCCGCGCCCTCGAAGCCCTGACCAACGGCACGCTGGACCGCAACTTCGACGACCTGCGCTCCAGCCTGACCGACGGCTACGGCACCTCCGCCGCCGACACCTACTACGTCCTGGGCGATTTCGCCGACTACCGCGACAAGCGCGACCAGGCGGCCGCCGACTACGCCGACGATCCGCGCGGCTGGGCCCGCAAGTGCTGGCTCAACATCTGCTACTCGGGCCGCTTCTCCGCCGACCGCACCATCCACGACTACGCCACCGAGGTCTGGCACCTCGACTCCCTGCCCATCGACTAGCGGGCCCGGACACACACGAGCGCCCGGCACCAGTTCAGGTGCCGGGCGCTCGCCGTGTCAGTGCCTTAGGAGCGGGTCTCTCCCAGCAGGTGGCACTGGATCATGTTGGTGTTGCCGGAGATTCCCGGAGGGGTACCGGCGACGACGACCATGAGGTCGTTCTCGTCGTAGGCGTCCATGGACAACAGGGCCTCGTCCAGGGCCTCCATCATCTCATCCGTCGAGCCGACCTGCGGGCTCAGGAAGGTCTGCGCGCCCCAGGTCAGCGCCAGCTGGGAACGCACCGCTTGGTTCGGGGTGAAGACCAGCAGGGGCAGCTGCGAGTGCAGGCGGGCCACGCGACGGGCGGTGTCACCCGAGGTGGTAAACGCCACGATTGCCTTCGCGTTGAGGCGCTCGGCGATGTCGCGGGCGGAATAGGAAATCACGCCGCGCTTGGTGCGCGGGACGTGCGCCAGCGGCGGCACGCGCCCGTCGGTTTCCGCGCGGGAGACGATTCGCGCCATGGTGCGCACCACGTTGTGCGGGTCGACGCCGACGGAGGTCTCGCCGGAGAGCATCACCGCGTCCGCGCCGTCCAGCACGGCGTTGGCCACGTCGGAGGCCTCCGCGCGGGTCGGGCGGGAGTTTTCGATCATCGAGTCCAGCATCTGGGTGGCGACGATGACCGGCTTGGCGTTCTCGCGGGCGATCTGGATGGCGCGCTTTTGCACCAGCGGGACCTGCTCCAGCGGGACCTCGACGCCCAGGTCGCCGCGGGCGACCATGATGGCGTCGAAGGCCAGGACGATGGACTCGAGCGCGTCCACGGCCTCCGGCTTCTCCAGCTTGGCGATGACCGGCAGGCGGCGGCCCTCCTCGTCCATCACCTCGTGGACCAGATCCACGTCCGCAGGCGAGCGCACGAAGGACAGGGCGATGAAGTCCACGCCCAGGCGCAGGGCGAAGCGCAGGTCCTCGATGTCCTTTTCGGACAGCGCCGGCACGGAGATGTCCATGCCCGGCAGGGACACGCCCTTGTTGTTGGAGACCGGGCCGCCCTCGGTGACCTCGCAGACGACGTCGTTGCCGTCGACTTCCTTACAGACCAGGGCTACCTTGCCGTCGTCGACGAGCAGGCGGTCGCCGGGCTGGGCATCGTTAGCCAGGCCCTTGTAGGTGGTGGACACGCGGTCGTGGGTGCCCTCGACGTCGTCGATGGTAATCCGGACTACCTCGCCGGTCTCCCAGTAAGTCTCGGTCTCCTTAAAGCGGCCGAGGCGGATCTTCGGGCCCTGGAGATCGGCCAGGATGCCGACCGCGCGGCCGGTCTTATCGGTGGCTTCGCGCACCCAGCGGTAGTTCTGCTCGTGATCGGCGTGGTCGCCGTGGGACATGTTGAGACGGGCAACGTCCATGCCGTCTTCGACCAAGCGGTGAATAGCGTCTTCGCTCGCGACCGCGGGGCCGAGCGTACATACGATTTTGGTTCTTCTATCCAACATTTATCTGTGCCTACTCCTGTAATGGTGACTGCCTAACCATTCCCAACGTACCCCGCCCCCGCGGCGGGTGCCACTGCAAAAACGGAAACAATCCCACAGATTCCCACATTAGGGTTCGGAGCGCTCCTGAGCGGCCGCGGGAAACTTCGGATCCACCTCGTCCGCGGACTCCTGCCCGCGCGGCAGACGGAAGAAGACGATGCAGGCCGCCACGAAGACCACCACGGAAACCAGCACGTTGACACGCACGTCGAAAATCAGCGTGGCCTCGTCCGTGCGCATCTGCTCGATGAAGAAACGGCCAAAAGTATAGCCCATGACGTAGAGGGCGAAGACCCGCCCGTGCCCCAGCTTCCAGGCGCGGTGCGCCCAGAGCAGGAACAGGCACACGGCGACGTTCCACAGCAGCTCGTAGAGGAAGGTCGGGTGGACCGAGGCCATCACCTCGCCCGTGGAGGTGCCACTGACCGGCGCTACCCGGCCGGCCTCGTCGACGCGGTAGTAGATGTCCAGCGCCCACGGAACGTCGGTTTCCGCCCCGTAGAGCTCCTGGTTAAACCAGTTGCCCAGACGGCCGATGCCCTGGGCCAGCACCAGCCCCGGCGCCACCGCGTCCGCGAACGGCCCCAGCGGGATGCCCTTGACCTTGAACATCACCCACAGCGCCACCGCCGCGAGCGCCACCGCGCCCCAAATGCCCAGGCCGCCGTTAGTAATCTTCAGCGCGTCGACCGGATTGCGCTCGGCGCAGAAGTACTTATCGTAATCCGTGATGACGTGATAGAGGCGCCCGCCGACGATGCCGGCGGGGATGACCACGATGGCGGCGTCCCAGACGGTGTCCGGGTTCCCGCCCATCGCGCGGTAACGGCGCAGGGTCATCCACATAGCCACCAGGATGCCGGCGACGATGCACAGCGCGTAGGCGCGGATAGGAATCGGGCCCACGTGCCACACGCCCTGCGGCGGGGACGGGATATTGGCCAAGTTCATAATCTGCACGTACACAGTGTGCCCCAAAGCCCACCCGAATGCGAGATCAGGGGGTCTTGCGCGACGGGCAGGCCGGGTGCTTGCCGGCGGCCACCAAGCTGCGAGCCAGTGCGGTCGGATCCTGGGCGGACATCACCGACTCGCCGACCATCACGGCGTCGGCGCCCTGCGAGGCGTAGCCCAGGAGGTTGCGGGGGTTCTCGACCCCACCGACGGCGATCCGCAGCAGGGACTCGGGCAGGCCCGGCACAATCTCAGCGAAGACCCCACGGTCGATGGCGTCCGAGGACAGCGACCACGCGTTAATGCCCACCACGGTCCCGCCGGCCTGCATGGCCCGGTCCGCGTCCTGGCTGCTGCGGATCTCCAGCAGGGCGACCATGCCGAGCGACTCAATCCGATCCAACAGCGCCTCCAAGCGCGCCTGCTCCAGGAGGGCGACCTGCAAGGGAACGACGTCCGCGCCGAAGCAGCGCGCCTCGTGGATCTGGTAGGGGTCGACGATGATGTCGCGGCAGATCATAGGCACCTCGGTGGCCGCCCGGATAAGGCGCATGTCGTCCAGCGAGCCGCGGAAGCGGCGCCGGTCGGTCTGGCAGGCCATCATCACCACGCCGGCTTCCTGGAAGTCTTGGGCGAGGCGCGCCATGCGCTCGGGGTTGTCCAGCCGGGCGATTTCGCCGAGGTACGGCACCGCGCGCTTGAATTCAGTGATCACCGAGCAACCGTTGGTCAAAAGCGCCGCCTTGGCGTCCCGGGGCGGTTCCATCGAGCGGGATTTCGCCTTGATGTCCTGGAAGGAGACCTTCGCCTCCCGCGCGGCTACGTCTTCGAGGACGCCGGTGACTAGACGGTCAACGGCAATAGGGGTGGGCACCGGGGCACCTCCTCGAAGTAAGCGACAAGGATCACATGCGCAGTCTCACCTAAAGGCTATCCCCTCAAACGTGCCCAGAGGAAATCCAGAGGTACCCCCGATTGGCAAACTTTAGGTTAAACGCCCACGTTGGTTGTCTAAATCGGTGGGGTCAATATCCGCGTCCAGCGCGTCCCACAGCACCCGGCCGCTGTCCGGGGATTCTTCCAGATCCTGGGCCAGCTTCTCCTGCCGCATGGCGGGAGTTTCGTATTTGTTGGAACGCGCGGTGTCCTCGCCCGGGCGGGTGGCCAGCAGCACCGCGCCGAAAAGCGCGACGGCCGCAGCGACCAAGGCGAGCACGGGGCCGGCGGTGTGTGCCGAGGCTTCGGTGATGACGGCCCAGTCCGAAATGGAGGTCACGTCCACCGCCAGGTCATTGTCCTGGCCGGCCTGCAGGATGTCCTGGGCGCGCTGCACGTCCGGGCCGGCGGTCAGCAGCTGCAGTGGCCGCCAGGCCACCGCGGCCGCCGCCACCGCGCAGACGATCGCCACCACCCGGCGGGCCAGCCGCCGCAGCACCAGCCCGGCCAGCGTGCCGGCCAGCAGCAACAGCATGACGGCCATGAGCTCGACCGACCAGTGCGAGCCGAGGATATCCACGACCTGCCCGCCGGACTTGTCGTCCTCTGCGGAGGCCTGGACCCAGCTCATGCGCGACGAGCCCCACAGCCCAATCGCGCCGAGGGCCATGAGCAGCGGGCCAATTCGCTTTCCCACGTCTACTCCCTTCCTGCGGTTACTCAGGGATCCTAGAGTAGTACATCGGCGTCGAAGCAACTGCGATCGCCGGTGTGGCAGGCCCCGCCCTTTTGTCGGACGGTCACCAGGAGGGTGTCGCCGTCGCAGTCGAGCTTGACGCCCAAGACCTCCTGCGTGTTGCCGGAGGTCTTGCCCTTGACCCAGTATTCCTGCCGGGAGCGGGAATAGTACGTGCCCTGGCGGGTGGCCAAGGTGTAGGCCAGCGCGTGATCGTCCATCCAGGCCAGCATCAGCACCTGCCCGTCCTCCGACTGGACGACGGCGGGCACCAGCCCGTCCGCGTTGCGCTTCAGTCGGCTAGCGATGGCCGGGGCCAGCGCGCACTCCGCCGGGCTGGCCGCGGCCGGCTGCGCCTCCGCTTCCGCCGCCGGCACCGGACGGATCGGGTAACCGGCGTTCGCCAGGGCGTCTTTGACCGCGCCGATGGTGGTCTTGCCAAAGTGGAAGATGGAGGCGGCCAGGACCGCGTCCGCGCCGGCGGCGACGGCCGGCGGGAAGTCCTCCGGCGCGCCCGCCCCGCCCGAGGCGATCACCGGCACGTTGACCGCGGCGCGCACGGCGGCGATGAGCTCGGTGTCGAAGCCGCCCTCGGTCCCGTCGCTGTCCATGGAGTTGAGCAGGATCTCGCCGACGCCCAGGTCGGCGGCGGTCCGGGCCCACTCCAGGGCATCGAGGCCGGCGGAGCGGGTGCCGCCGTGCGTGGTGACCTCGAAGCCCGACGGGGCCCAGTCCTGCTGCTGCGCGGTCCGGCGCGCGTCCAGGGAGAGCACGATGCACTGGGAGCCGAAAATCTCCGCCAACTCCCGCAACAGCTCAGGGCGGGCGATGGCCGCGGTGTTGACCGAGACCTTGTCCGCGCCGGCCCGCAGCAGCGCGCGCACGTCCTCGGCGCTGCGCACTCCCCCGCCCACGGTCAGCGGGATGAAGACCTGCTCGGCCGTGCGGCGCACGACATCGATGAGGGTCCCGCGGCCTTCCTTCGACGCGGACACGTCGAGGAAGGTCAGTTCGTCGGCGCCGAGCTGGCCGTAGCGGGCGGCCAGCTCCACCGGGTCGCCGGCGTCGCGGAGGTTTTCAAAATTGACGCCCTTGACCACGCGGCCGTTATCGACGTCGAGGCAGGGAATGACCCGCACAGACAAGGTCACGGGAGCACACTCCTTCGGAATTTTTCTAACAGTGTGTTTTAACAGTGTGTTTACTGGTCTGGTGGCTGCTGTTTTAGTTGTCAGCCTGGTTGGCGCGGATGGAATCCAAGATGGTCGCGTGCACCTGCGGGGTGCCGACCACCATACCGGCCGAATGCACGGACCATTCCTCGCCGTAGGGGTCGGTGACCAGGCCGCCGGCCGAGCGCACAAACAGCGCGCCCGCGGCGTTGTCCCAGGCGTGCGGGGAGAAATTCACCGCGCCGTCGAAGACCCCCTGGGCCACGAAGGCACTGTCCAGCCCCACGGATCCCGTGATGCGCGGGCGCAGACCCTTGCGCTTGAGATCGTTGAAGATGGGCGTTTGCAGGTGCGACGAGCAGCCAACGTGCCCGCGGGCCTCGTCGAAGCCCAGGGCGTCTTCCCCGCCGCCGAAGCCGCTCGGCGGGCCCCCGACGGAACGCAGCGGCGCACCGTCAGCCGCCGCTACCCGCCGGCCCAGCAACGGGAAGTCCGCGACGGCCACGACGGGCTGGTGGTCCTGGACGAGCGCCACCAGGGTGCCGCACAGCGGGTTGCCCGCCGAGTAGTTGGCGGTGCCGTCGATAGGATCGACCACCCAGACGGTCTCGGCCAGCTTGCCGCCGGATTCTTCCCCGTAGACCGGGATGCCGGTCAGCTGGGTCAGGCGCTGGCGCAGGTTGGTCTCGATGGCGATGTCGACCTCGGTGGCGAAATCGCCCTGGCCCTTGAACTGGGCCGGCTTCGCGCCTAGCCCGGTGCGGAAACGATCGGTGGTCTCATCCACGATGGCCTCGGCGAAGGCCAGCAATTCCAGCGGCGATGTCATGACGTACTCACTCATCCTCGGTCGGGGTTTATCCTGCGGTGTTTTGTTTCGGGCTTATCCTCTGTCTTCCGAGGAATCAAGGAGGTCGATGGGGGTCTCTGCCGGCAGCGGTTCGACCTGGGCCACGGCCTTAAGGGCCTCGTCCAGGCGGAAGCGCCCCTCGTAGAGGGCCTTGCCGATGATCGCGGAGTCGATGCCGCGGTTGAAGAAGGTGGCCAGCTCCGTGACATCCTCCAACGCGGAGATGCCCCCGGAGGCCGTCACCGCGGCATCGGTAGCCATGGTCACGTCCTGGAGCAGCTCCAGGTTGGGGCCGGTTAAGGTGCCGTCCTTGGTGACGTCGGTGACCACGAAGCGCTGGCAGCCGGCGGCGTCGAGGCGCTCGAGGACCTCCCAGAGGTCTCCGCCGTCGGACTCCCAGCCGTTGCCGCGGGTGCGCCACTCGCCGGCCTCTTCCCGGACCGCCAGATCGACGGCGATCTTGTCGCCGTATTTGTCGATGACTCGGGCGATCCACTCCGGGTCTTCGAGCGCGGCCGTGCCGATGTTCAGGCGGCGCGCGCCGGTGGCCAGGGCGCGCTCTACCCCGGCGTCGTCGCGGATACCGCCGGTCAGCTCCACGGGGATGTCGAGCTTACCGACGACCTCGGCCATCATCTCGTGGTTGGACCCGCGGTTGAAGGCGGCGTCCAAGTCGACGAAGTGGAGCCACTGCGCGCCTTGCTCCTGCCACTGCAGGGCGGCCGCGAGCGGATCCCCATAAGACTTTTCGGTGCCGGCCTTGCCCTGCTCGAGGCGCACGGCCTGGCCGCCCACGACGTCGACGGCGGGCAGGAGGACGAAGGAATCTGTGTGCTGAGTCATCGTCTACATCCTACCTACAGGGTGCCCATCCAGTTGGACAAAAGCTTCAGCCCGGTCTCCCCCGATTTCTCCGGGTGGAATTGCGTGGCCCACAGGGCGCCGTTTTCTACCGCGGCGACGAAGCGGTCGCCGCCGTGGCTGGCCCACGCCACCGACGGCGGGGTGGTGATTTCGGTTTCCAGCTCCCAGGTCCGCGCGCCGTAGGAATGCACGAAATAAAAGCGCTCCTCCGGATCAATGCCGGCGAACATAGCGCCGTCGCTGTCCCGCTCCACCGTGTTCCACCCCATGTGCGGCAGCACGTCGGCCTGCAGGCGCGTGACCAGGCCGGGCCACTCCCCGCAGCCGGCGGTTTCGATGCCGTGCTCGTTGCCGCCGTCGAAGAGCACCTGCATGCCGACGCAGATGCCCAGCACCGGCCTGGACCCGGCCAACCGCTGGCCGATGATCCGCGGGCCCTGGATGGCACGCAGCCCCTCCATGCACGCGGCGAAGGCGCCCACGCCGGGCACGACGAGGCCGTCGGCTTCCGTGGCCACCTTCGGATCGGCGGTGACCTCGACCCGGGCCCCGGCTGCTTCCAATGCCCGCTGGGCCGACCGGAGGTTCCCGGCCCCGTAATCCAGCAGGGCTACCAATTTCTGCGCCACTAGTCCAGCTCCTTGTTGTTGGTGGTGCGGTTGTCGTTGTTAAGTTCTTCGGTCCTAGACACGGTTCGGCGTTGGTTCTGGGCCGGCGCCCTACGCAGGCGGCGCAGGCGCGTACGGATGTTGTCGAATTCGGCGACGCGGTGCCGGCCGAGGAAGGCATCCAGGCTCGTCATGAGGATGCCGGCCAGGATGATCGCGCCGCCGGCCCCGTACGCACCCGCGTAGCCGTAGCCGGTGACCAGGGCGGCGAGCACGACCGAGCCCAAGCCCGTGCCGGCGTCGTAGAAGATGTTCCACACCGCCGAGGCCTGCGAGATCTTCGAACGCGGCAGGCGGTTGAACATCGAGAGCAGGGCTTCGTTCTGCCCGATACCGAAGGCGATGCCGAAAAAGACCGAGGCCAGCACCATCCACCACACGGACCAGCCATTGACCATGGCGGCCGCCATGAGCAGCATGCCCACGCCGCCGATGAACTGGGCAGGGATGTAGAGGTGGC
Organism: Corynebacterium sp. 32222D000AT; assembly: GCF_053546955.1. Classification (NCBI taxonomy): domain Bacteria; kingdom Bacillati; phylum Actinomycetota; class Actinomycetes; order Mycobacteriales; family Corynebacteriaceae; genus Corynebacterium; species Corynebacterium sp. 32222D000AT. Next base: position 12,398 of record NZ_JBPPVW010000006.1, read on the forward strand.
CGGGCTCGCCCAGCCGGTCGGCGACCACGCCCGCGAACAGGCGGGAGACCATGACGGAACCGCCCACGATGGACAGCATCAGCCCGCCGAGGACCGCGCCGGTGGCCGGGTCGATCTCGCGGACCGAGGCCGGCAGGAAGGAAGAGACCACACCGTAGCTCATCGACAGCGTGGTCAGCGCCAGGGCCGGGACGATGACCAGCTTCCAGGTGGAGGCCCGAGGCGCCTCGGTGGTCTCGGACTCGCCGCCGGTGCGCGGGTGAACGCTGGGCAGGCGCAGGCACATGACCACCGCCAGGCAGGCGATGGCCGCGGCCGTGTAATAGGTCGAGGCGAAGCTGATGTTTTCGGCCATCGCCAGGCCCACCGGCAGGAAGATCATCTGCGATAGACCAATGAACAGGCCCATGGTGCCGGTAGCCTTGCCCAAAAGGCGCAGCGGGACTAGCTCCGCGATGAGCGCGGATTCCGCCACCGTCAGCGCGCCGAAGCCGACGCCGCGCAGCGCCGAAAACAGCAGCACCTGCCAGATCTCCATGCCCAGCAGGTGGCCCAGGGCGGGGATGCCCAGCATGCCGGCGGCCACGGCTATGACCGGGCGGTAGCCGAAGCGGCTGAGCAGCCAAGGCGTAAACATCTGGGTGATGACGGTCGCGGCCATGAACGCACCCGTCGAGCCGCCGGCGAGCGTATTCGACCCGCCGGAATCAAGCACCGCCATGGGCAGCACCGGCAGCAGCAGCGACCACGCGCCGAAGGCAGCCGCCACCGCGACCATGGTCTCCGGGAACCCCGGGACCTTCCACAGACTAACCTTGCCCTGCGTTGCGCCTGCTTCTGCCATCTATTGCATCTCCCCAATCATCCAAATTAACGCGGTAATGGTCGTAATGCCGCCGAGTGCGGCGGCGACGATGGTCCAGAAACGTGAGCCGGATTGGTAGGCCGTCCAGGCCCCGCCCAAAAAGAGGCCACCCAGCAGGAAAAGGATCCAGACCATCATGTACATGCGGCTACAGCGCTCCCTTCGTCGATGGTATGCCGTCCACGCGCGGATCGGATTCTACCGCTTGGCGCAGTGCCCGGGCGACTGCCTTGTACTCGGCCTCCGTGATGTGGTGGGGGTCGCGGCCGTAGCGGACGTTGACGTGCAGGGTGGTCTTGCTGTGGGCGGCAAAGGTTTCAAAAAAGTGCCTATTGATAACCGTAGCGTAGTGGCCCCCAATGATTTGCCATTGGAGGTGCTCCGGCTCCCCGTGCATGACGAAGTAGGCGCGGCCCGACAGATCGACGACGGCCTCGACCAGGGTCTCGTCCATCGGCAAAAGCTGGGAGCCGAAGCGGCGGATGCCGCGCTTGTCCCCTACGGCCTCGGCGAAGGCTTGGCCGAAGACGATGGCGGTGTCCTCGACGGTGTGGTGCGCGTCGACGTCGATGTCGCCTTTCGCGCTCACCTCCAGGTCGAAGCCGCCGTGGGTGGCCACAGCGGTGAGCATGTGGTCGAAAAACGGCAGGCCGGTGTCAATCGTCGACTGGCCCGTGCCGTCGAGGTTCACGCTCACCGTGATGTCGGATTCCTTGGTGCGGCGGGTGACCTTCCCGCGGCGGGGTTCCGGCTGGTTCATGCGTCGCGTCCTTTCTCTGCGTCGGTCTGGTAGTCGGTCAGCTGTGCGGCCGCGGCGAGGAAGGCGTCGTTTTCTTCCGGCAGGCCCACGGTCGCCCGCAGGAAACCGGTCTGGCCCACGTCGCGGATGAGCACCTCGCGGTCGAGGAAGGCCTGCCAGGCGGCGGCCTGATCGCCAAACTCGCCAAAGAAGATGAAGTTCGACTGGCTGTCGACGACCCGGTAGCCCAGCTGGCGCAGGCCGGCGACGACGCGGTCGCGCTCGGCCGCGAGCTTCGCGACGGTCTCCAGGGTCGCCGCGCGGTGGCGCAGCGCCACCAGGGCCGCGGCCTGCGACAGGGCGGACAGGTGGTACGGCAGGCGCACCAGCATGACCGCCTCCACGAAGGCGGGGTCGGCCACGAAATAGCCCAGGCGGCCGCCGGCAAAATCGAAGGCCTTGGACATCGTGCGCGAGACGACCAGCTTCTCCGGGTAGTCGGCCAGCAGGCGCACGGCCGAAGGGCCCTCGGAAAATTCCGCGTAGGCCTCGTCCACGATGACGATGCCCGGCGCGGCCTGGACCAGCTTTTCAATGTCGCCGAGCTCCGTGACGTCGCCGGTCGGGTTGTTCGGCGTGGTCACGAATACCACGTCTGGCTGGTGCTCCGCGATGGCCTTCAGCGCCGCCTCCATATCGATGCGAAAGTCCGCGCCCCGCGGGCATTCCAGGAACTCGGTCTGGGTGCCGGCGGAGAGCACCGGGTGCATGGAATAGGACGGCGTGAAGCCAAGCGCGCTGCGGCCGGGGCCGGCAAAAGCCTGCAGCAGCTGCTGCAGGACCTCGTTGGAGCCGTTTGCCGCCCAGACCTGGGCGGCCGCCACCTGCACGCCGGTGCGCTCGGTGACGTAGTCGGCCAGGGCCTCGCGCAGCTCCACGGCGTCGCGGTCCGGGTAGCGGTTGAGCTGCGGCGCGATCCGGCGGACCTCGCTGACCAGCTCCTCGACCAGCTCGGCGGAGGGCGGGTACGGGTTTTCGTTGGTGTTGAGTTGGTTGGCCACCGTCAGCTGCGGGGCGCCATAGGCGCTGCGCCCGCGCAGCTCAGGGCGCAGGGGAAGGTTTTCCAGGGACAAGGACACGACAAGCCTTTCTGACAGGGTCGGTGTGGGTGGCAGTTGGCGGTTTAGCGTTCGGTGCGGGCGCGGATGGCCTCCCCGTGGAAGGGCAGGCGCTCGGCGTCGGCGAAGGCGATGACGTGGCTGGCTACCTCGCTCAGGCCCGTCTCGTCGTAGTCGATGAGGTTGACCGGGCGCAGGAAGGTGTGCGTGGACAGCCCGGCGCTGTACCGCGCGGTGCCGGAGGTCGGCAGGACGTGGTTGGAGCCGGCCGCGTAGTCGCCCAGCGGCACCGGCGAGAACTCGCCGACGAAGATCGCGCCGGCGTGCCGGATGCGCTCCGCGACGGTGCGGGCGTTGCGGGTGTGGACCTCCAGGTGCTCGGCGGCATAAGCGTCGGCCACGCGGATGCCGGCGTTGATGTCGTCGACCAGGATGATCCCGGACTGCTTCCCGCGCAGAGCCTCGGCGGCGCGCTCGGCGTTGGCCGTGGCGGTGTAGCGCGCCTCGATCTCCTCGTCGACGCGCTGGGCCAGAAACTCCGAGTCGGTAATCAGCACGCTGGCGGCCATCGGATCGTGCTCGGCCTGGGAAATCAGGTCATAGGCCACGAAGACGGGATCCGCGCTGTCGTCGGCCAGCACGGCGATCTCCGTCGGGCCGGCCTCCGCGTCCACCCCGACAAACGAGGAGACCTGGCGCTTGGCCGCGGCCACGAAGATATTGCCCGGGCCGGTAATCATGTCGACCGGCTCCAGGCCCGCCGCGTCGTCGCCGTAGGCCATCAGCGCGACGGCCTGGGCGCCGCCGACGGCCCAGACCTCCTTCACGCCCAGCAGGGCGCAGGTGGCCAGCACCGTCGGGTGCGGCAGTCCGTCGTGATCAGCCTGCGGCGGGGAGGCCACCACCAGAGATTCCACCCCGGCGGCCTGCGCCGGAACCACGTTCATCACCACGGACGAGGGGTAGACCGCCTGCCCGCCCGGCACGTAGAGGCCCACGCGCTCGATGGGGGCGAAAACCTCCGTGACGGTGGCGCCCTCGCCCAGCTGGGTGGTGTGCGGCTGCGGAACCTGCTCAACATGGACCTTGCGCACGCGCGCGATGGCCTCCTCGATCGCGGCGCGAACGTGCGGCTCCAGGACCTCAACGGCGGCATCGATAGCCGCGGCCGGGACCTTTACCGCCGCCGGGCGGACGTGGTCGAAGCGCTCGCCGTAGTCCAGCGCGGCGGACTCGCCGCCCTCCTTCACCGCCTCGACGACGGGGGCGACGGTGCCGGCCACCGATTCGACGTTGACGCCGCCGCGGGGCAAAACCTTCCGCAGCGCCGACGTCGTCAGCTCGGTATTCCGCAAATCAATGGTATTGAGCAATCTTATGCCTCCTCAAAGGGCCAAAACGGTAGTAGAGACCATCTTAGGAGCAATTTCGCAGTGCCGGGCCTGTATCACCAGATAGACTTGGAGCACGACCGATTTTTCGCCCCCACCCGGCCGGCGCCGCTGCCCCGGGCGCCAAACAGACCGAATAGAAAGCAGGTGTTAGGCGTTGACCACCTCCCCCCGCCCCGGTTACCCGGACTCGTTGGCGCCGGTCGATCTGCCGCGGGTCTACTCCTGCGCCCAGGAGATTGGACTGCCGCTGCGCTGGGCTGACGGGCCCCAGCCCCAGCTGGTCTACCACCACAGCCCGCACTGCCGGCTGACCTTTTCCCTCAACCCGGATAACCCCGCCGTCATCAACTGCCGGCTGGAATTCGACGGCCCCATTGCCTTTTCCGCCATCGATGCCCTAGCCCAGGCGCTCAACGAGTGGAACCACGACTGCTTCACCCCCACCATGGTCTTCGAGCACAGCGGCCTGGAAAACCTCACCCTCTCCGGGCACGGGGCGATCGTCAGCCACCAGGGCCTGACCACCGCGCAGCTGGAGTCCTGCCTCATCCGGGCCCTCTCCAACGCCGGCGCCGCCTTCGACTTCTTCATCGATCATTTCCCCGAGGTCGACCAGGCCCCCGGCCGCAGCGCGCACGCCAGCTGGGCCGGCTGGGTTCCGGAGTCGGCCGAAGGCGACAGCGAGCGTCCGACGCCCGTGAGCTACCCGCGGCTGCGGGAGCGCCTGCGCCAGATGGGGGTGGTCAACCAGCACGGCCTCGAAGACGGCCCCGTCCTGGCCTGGATCAACGAGGTCCTGGTCAGCTTCGCCATCGACTCCGGCCCCTCCGTGGTCATCAACGGCCGCTGGGAGCCGCAGCTGCCGGCCGCGGAATTCTCCAAGCTGTTTTTGACCTGCAACGACTGGAACCGCACCACGGAGGCATCGTCGGCGTTTTGCCACCTGAATTCGGCCGACGCGGAGGACGCGGACCCAGATGCCGAGAGCACCGTCGACGTCCACATCGACTATTCCGTCGTCACGGCCGAGGGGCTCACGGACGCGCAGCTGACCCAGCACATCGGCATCGGGCTGCACAACATCCTCTACGGGCTCGACTCGATTGCCCGCGACGTCGTGGGCGTCTCCCCCGTCAAGTGGCCCAACTAGGCCGCGTGGTGGTCGCCGGCCGTAGCCGGGGCCGCGGCCGGGGCTTCCTGGGCCGGCTGGGCCTCCCAGGCGTCGTCGCCGCTGACAAACGCCGCCGACCAGTAGCCGAACATCGCCATAAAGGGCGCGGCCAACAGGGCTACCCCGAGCGGGAAGGGCGGGACGAACTCCGCGCCGTCGACCATCGCGGGCGGCTCGGTGGGCGCCAGGAGGCCGGAAAAGACTACGAAGGCCGCGGCCCCGGCCAGCGCGCACACGCCCACCCACAGCAAGGTGCCTAAACCGCGGAAACGCGCGCCCCGCGTGAAGGCCAGCACCCCGGTGACCGTGCCGGCAACCCCGGTAATCACGGTGTAGCTGAGCATCGCCACCGCCGGCGCCGAGCCCAAGTCCACGCCGAAGCCGCCTTCGGGCAGCTCCGCGAGGGCAACGCGCGGGCGCCATAGCCCCCACAAGATGCCCGCGACGCCGAAGACCACGACTACGCAAGCGAATAACCCCGCAGCGAAACCGACGCTGCGGGGTGGAGTAAACGAGCGGCTCAACATAGCCTTCAAGGCTACCCTGCCGGGCGTTACTAGTTACAGAAGGTCCAGTTGCCGCCCTCGTTGGCAAAGCGCATGGTGGTGGTGTCCGGCCCCTGCGGGGTGGCTACCTCCACGGTGGCGGAGGCGGTGTTGTCCTTGACCTGGATGTCGCGGATGTCCTGGACGAAGGTGTTCTTCCACTGGCCGTTGCTGGCCTCGTCCATGGAGACCTGCGGGATCTGACTGTAATCGGCGTTGCGCAGCTCCGGCTGCGCGTCCAGCACGCGCTGGCAGGTGTGATCCGGCATGTAGCGCATGAACGAGCGCATGTCCTGCTGGTCGTACAGGCCGCGGACCAGGCCGTTGATCTCGCCGGAGACGGCGCCGTCGGCCGCCTGGCCGCTCTCGACCGGGGCGATGTCGGCCTGGCCCTGCAGCGGGTCGCCGCCCTCGAACGGGTCGACCAGGGACTCGGCCGCCGCGGCCTGGTCGCCGCCGCCGTTGCCGCCGTCCTGGTTGGCAGCGGAGCGCTCCTTGCCCTGCGCGGACTTCTCGGCGTCCTTATCCTTGTCCTTGTCCTTATCCTTGGCCTCGGAGGACTTCTCGGCGTCCTTGTCCTTATCCTCGTCCTTGGCCTTGGAGCTCGGGGCCTCCTTGGTGGCGGTCTCGGTCGACGGAGCAGCCTCGGTGGAGTCTTCCTCGTCAGAACCGCAAGCCGTGAGGGTCAGTGGAACGACCAGCGCAAGCGCGGCAACGGACATCTTAGACGGGGTGAAAAGGGACAACGTTTCTCCTGACGATTTGAGGGACTACAGGCTTTCGGGGGGCGCTACCCTAACGCAGCGGCAGTACACCCTTAACGTCGAATATCATAACAACCTTTGTGTGGCAGGACAGTTACAGTTTGGTCATAGGAACCTGTGAACGCGGGGCTTCTGGCCCGCGCAGAGCCGGCCCGCTAGACTGGGTCACCGTGCAGTTATCCCGCGAGACCATCATCAAAGCCGCCCTTGACCTGCTAGATACCTACGGACTGGCAGACACCACCATGCGGCGCGTCGCGGGATCCTTGGGGGTAGCCCCAGGGGCGCTTTACTGGCATATTTCCAACAAACAGGGCCTGATTTCCGCGCTTTCCGATGCCATCCTGGCACCCCTGTCCGGTACCTCCCCCGCCGAACTCAGCCTGAGCCTGCGCGCTAGCCTGCTGGCCCACCGCGATGGCGCGGAGGTCGTCTCCGCGGCCCTGTCCCAGCCGCACTCGCTGGCCTGGGAGCAGCTCGTGGCGCGCTTCAAGGCCGCGCTGGGTAGCGCCGGCCACGGCGCTGACGATGCCACCCGCCAGCTCGGCGCCGAGTCGGTAGTCCACCTGGTCTTAGGCTCTACCACCCTGGAGCAGTCGCTGCTGCAATTCCAGGCGGCCACCGGTAGCGAGGACGCAGAGGACAGCGCAGATCTCCAGGCCGGGGCTGCCAAGCTCGCGCGGGCGGTGGACATCGTGCTGGCGGGCATCGATTCGCTCGACAGGTGAAAGCGCCCGGTTGGCATTAAGCTAAGCAGCCATGAGCGCAACTCACCGCCCCCAGATCACCCAAGTTTGGCCCGGCTCCCCCTCGCCGCTGGGCTCCACTTTCGACGGTTCCGGTACCAACTTCGCCCTCTTTTCCGAGGTAGCCGACAAGGTAGAGCTTTGCCTTATCGATGCCGCCGGCCAGGAAGAGCGCATCGAACTTACCGAGGTCAGCGCCCACGTCTGGCACTGCTACCTGCCGTATGTCTCGCCCGGCCAGCGCTACGGCTACCGCGTCCACGGCCCCTACGACCCCGAGGCCGGCCTGCGCTGCGATCCCTCCAAGCTGTTGGTGGACCCGTACGCCCGCGCCTTCACCGGGGAATTCGACCGGGACGCCGCGCTGTATTCCTACGACATCCACGCCGAGGATCCCGGCACCGGGCGCAACACCTCCGACTCGCTCGGCCACACCATGTACTCGGTGGTCATTAACCCCTTCTTCGACTGGCGCGGGGACCGCCGCCCGCACACGCCCGAAAACGAAACCGTCATCTACGAGACCCACGTCAAGGGCATGACCATGCAGCACCCCGGCGTCCCGGAGCACCTGCGCGGCACCTACGCTGGCATGGCGCACCCGGCGGTGACCGACTACCTGCGCAACCTCGGCGTGACCGCCGTGGAGCTCATGCCCGTCCACCAGTTCCTCCAGGACGACCGCCTGCGCGAGCTGGACCTGCGCAACTACTGGGGATACAACACCTTCGGCTTCTTCGCGCCCCACCAGGACTACGCCTTCGCCCGCAAGCCCGGCGAGGCCGTGGCCGAGTTCAAGACGATGGTGCGGGCCTTCCACGCCGCCGGCATCGAGGTCATTTTGGACGTGGTCTACAACCACACCGCCGAGGGCAACCATATGGGCCCGACCATTGCGTTTAGGGGCATCGATAACCAGGCCTACTACCGCCTGGACGATGACAACCCCGAGTACTACATGGACTACACCGGCACCGGGAACTCGCTGAGTGTGCGCCACCCGTCCTCGCTGCAGATGATCATGGACTCGCTGCGCTACTGGGTCACCGAGATGCGCGTCGACGGCTTCCGCTTCGACCTGGCGGCCACGCTCGCGCGCGAGCTCAACGACGTCGACAAGCTGGCCACCTTCTTCGACCTGGTCCAGCAGGATCCGGTGGTCAGCCAGGTCAAGCTCATTGCCGAGCCCTGGGACGTCGGCCATGACGGCTACCAGGTGGGCAACTTCCCGCCGATCTGGAGCGAGTGGAACGGCAAGTACCGCGACACCGTCCGCGACTTCTGGCGCGGCGAGCCGGCCACCCTCGGCGAATTCGCCTCCCGGCTGACCGGTTCTTCCGATCTCTATGGCAACAACGACCGTCGCCCGACCGCCTCCATCAACTTCATCACCGCCCACGACGGCTTCACCCTCGCCGACCTGGTCTCCTACAACGACAAGCACAACGAGGCCAACGGCGAGGACAACCAGGACGGCGAGTCCTTCAACCGCTCCTGGAACCACGGCGCCGAAGGCCCCACCGACGACCCGGACATCCAGCGCCTGCGCCGCCGCCAGCAGCGCAACTTCCTGACCACGCTGCTGCTGAGCCAGGGCACGCCGATGCTCAGCCACGGCGACGAATTCGGCCGCACCCAGTCCGGCAACAACAACGCCTACTGCCAGGACAATGAGATCGCCTGGATGGACTGGTCGCTGCTGGATCAAGAGAAAAACTCCGAGCTCTACGGCTTCACCAAGCGGCTCATCGGCATCCGCCACCGCCACCCGGTCTTCCGGCGCCGCCGCTTCCTGGCCGGCGGCCCGCTGGGCACCGACGCGCGCGACCGCGACATCGCCTGGCTCGTACCCTCGGGCAAGCTGATGACGCAGGACGACTGGGACCACGACTTCGGCAAATCCCTGATGGTCTATTTAAACGGCAACGCGATCAGCGAGCCCGATGCCCGCGGCCAGAAGATCGTCGACGACTCTTTCGTGATGATTTTCAACGCCCACCACGAGCAAATCGAGTTCACGCTGCCCACCCAGGATCTCGGCGCGAAGTGGAAACTGGTGGTCGACACCGCACACCCCGGCGGGTACCCCACCGAAGAAATCCTCATCCCGGCAGCGGGTACCATCGATGTGCAACCGCGCTCCACGCTGTTGCTCAAGCAGGTGGAGCCGCCCGTTCTCGATTAGTTCCTGCTTGGAAAGGCCCTGATTTTAGTGTCGGTTAAAGCCCACGGCGCCCTCGTCGATGTCACCGCTACCAGCGTGGAGATCCACCACTCCGTACTGTCGCTGAGCCTGGGGAAGCCGGCCACCACCTCGGTCCCGCTCGCCGACATCAACGGGGTGAGCGTGCGCGAGCCCACCGCCACCGCGCAGGGCTGGGTGGCGCTGGAGGGCACGGACGTGACCATCCCCGTCGACCCGCACCAGGACGCCGAGGCCATCCGCGCGCTGATCGCCGCCGCCCAAAGCGGCGAGCACGACCCGGGCGTGCCGGGGCTGGATTTCACCGCCGTCGACGTCGAAACCGCCAACTGGCACTGGGGGTCTATCTGCCAGTTGGGTGCGGTCCGCTTCCGCGACGGCCGCGAGACCGAGTCCCGAACCTGGCTGTGCCAGCCGCCGGCTACCTGGCCCGACTTCGACGACGTCAACATCTCCATCCACGGCATCACGGCCGCCGATGTCGCCGATGCCGCCCCCTTTGCCACCGTCGCCGCCGAGCTGGTGGATTTTGTGGGCGGCGACGTCTTCGTCGCGCACAACGCGCAGTTCGATTCCAGCGCCCTGCACGCCGCCCTGCAGGCCACCTCCAGCGAGGTCCCCGACTGGCAGCTGGCCTGCTCCCTGGCGCTGGCGCGCTACTGCTCCGCCCGCGGGGTGCTCGACGTGGCCAACCACAAGCTGCCCACCGTCGCCGCGGCGTGCGGGATGGAGTCCTTTAGCCACCACGACGCCTGCGCCGACGCCCGCGCCGCCGGGGTCATCGTCGCCGGCCTGGCGCAGAAGCTGGGGCTGACCGGCGGCATCGCCGGCCTCTTCGACGAGTGCGGCTTCCGCCTGGGGGCGCTGTCTGCCGAGCAGGTCATGCCGGTCCTCCAGGACAACGTGGCGCCGACCTCGGCGGCCGACCTAGGCGCCGGCACGGATTTCCGCTCGCAGACCCGCGAGTCCGGCGCGCGCCGCCCCGCCCCCTGGAAGACCGTCGCCACGCCGGAGACCATCCCCGAGCCCAACGACGACGCCGACCCGCAAGGCCCGCTTTATGGTCAGCACGTCACGCTGACCGGCGACTTCGAGCCCTTCGACAAGGGCCAGCTGTGGTCCGCCATCGCCGAGCGCGGCGGCGTGATCGGCAAGAACGTCACGAAAAAGACCACCCTGCTGGTCGTCGGCACGTGGGCGAAGAAGACATCCAAGGAAAAGCGTGCCGAGGAGCTGCGCGACAAGGGCCAGGAGATCACCTTCTGGAGCGCCAACGAGCTCCTCGATGCCGTGGGGTTGAGCGAGGAACCTCCGTTCTAGGGAACCGTTGCGGCCGCGGCGCAGTCTAACTACTCGTCAGGGATTCCCGCCGACCCGTCAGGAGAGTAGTCGTGACCACCGCCATCCACCCCGCCACGCACCCGGAGCTGAGCCTAGACGGTCTCCTGCCCCGCTTGGTCCGCCAGCGCTGGACCAGTAACACCGGCCTGTCCGACGATGGCTTCTGCGACTCCGTGGCCACCCTGCCGCTGTCACAGAACTGGTCGATGACGCTGCGGTGCCAAACCTCCGACGGCGGCATCAACGTCAGCCAGCGCGGCTTGGACGAGCTGGGAGTGTCCATCCAACACGCATGGGATTTCGCCGCCATCAACCTGGCGGAGGCCTCCCGCTCCGAGTACGGCACCCAGTTCTGGATGCGGCCGGCCAGCGCGGTCCTCGGCCCCGGCTGCCCCAACGGTGTGCAGGTGGCCACCTCGCGCTACCCGATTAGCTCCTGGCTGGCCCACCCGCGCGCCTTCCTGCTGCTCGACGAGCACCTGTGCAACATCCTGGCCGCCGAGCGCCTGGTCTACCTCGTGCCCGACCCGGTCACGGTGCTTGCGCTGGCCGGGGTAAGCCACCAGGAGGCCACGGCCTGGGCGCGGCGGGCGCAGGAAACGCGGCCGCGGCATCGGGTGCAATTGTCGTCGGTGCCGTTACTATTGGTGCAGGGGTTTCCGCAGGACTACTGCCTCGACTTTTAAGCATTTAGGGAAAGGAGCCGCCCCGTGGCCCGCTTGGGCAACCGCTACCACGACTGGAACCGGCAGCACCCGCACGCCGCCGCGGACTTCCATGCCGCCATCGAAGAATTGCTCAACGATGCCGGCGTCATCTTCGATCACGTCTCCGCCCGCGTGAAGAGCTGGTCCTCGTTCAAGGCGAAGGCGAAAAAGCGCAACGCCGACGGCGAGCCGGTCTACCCGCACCCGTGGGAGGATATCCACGATCTGGTCGGCGTGCGCGCGACGGTCTTCCACTCCACCGCCATCCCGCAGGCCATCGACGTGTTGAGCGAGTCCTTCGAGGTCCTGCGCTCGGTCGACAAGGCGGCGCAGACGCGGATTTCCGGCGGCTTCGGCTACGGCTCGCACCACCTGGTGCTGCGGGTGACCGACGCCATTGAGGAGCTGGCCGCCTACCGCGGCTTCACCTTCGAGGTGCAGGTGCGCACCGTCCTGCAGCACGCCTGGGCCGAGTTCGAGCACGACATCCGCTACAAGCAGGGCCCGAACCCGCCCTCGCCGCAGGTGGACCGCCTGTTCACGCTGGCCGCCGGGCTGATCGAGCTCGCCGATCAGCAATTCGACGAGATCGCCGCGCTCAAGAGCCCGCGCACCGAGACCACCGAAGACGTCGTGGTCACCGCAGAGACGTTGCCGGGGATTCTCACCATGCTGCTGGGCTCGCGCTTCCCGCGGTCACGCTCGGATCACTACCGCTGGCTGGCGGAACTGCTCGAGCTCAACGGGGTCACCACCGTGCGCCAGCTCCAGGAGCTGCTCAACGACGAAGACATCGCCTCCCTGCAGGAGGCCTTCCAGTACCGTTTCCGCCCCGGCCATATCCGGCTGGTCGACGATCTCCTGCTCAACCGCTTCGGGCAGGCGCACATCGATGCCACCGCGCGCACCGGCAACCGCGCCGATCGCGCCAAGCGCCTGCGCGGGCGCTTAAAGCAGCTGCGCGGCTAGGCTAGCGGAAGCCGCCGCGGAATTTTTCCATCTGGCGGCGCTCCCGCTTGGTGGGCCGCCCCGCGCCTTTCGCGCGAACGGGCACCGACGGCTGGAACTGTCGCGGCGGGGGCGGCGGCGCGTGGTCGGTGTAGCAGGTGCGCGCGACCGGCGCCCCGACACGCTTGCGCACGGTGGCTAGCACCTCCAGGTCGTATTCGTGGTGGTCCTTCCACACGCGGACGCGGTCGCCGGGGACGACTTGTTGCGCGGGCTTGACGGCCTCGCCGTTGATTTTGACGTGGCCGGCTTTGACGGCATCGGCGGCCGCGGAACGGGTTTTAAACATGCGCACCGCCCAGACCCACGCGTCGATGCGAACCGGCCTACCAGCAGGCTGGTTATCCATGAATTAGTAGTTGTTGTAGTTCTGGTTGATGATCTTGCGCACCTTGAGGAAGTTGGCGGCGCCACCGACGACAGCCACCACCAGGCCGAGCACTAACCAAAAGCCCGGGTTGCCGAACAGGATAGTCATCAGAACGCCGCCGCCGACCCCGGCGCCCACGGAGATGAGGCCGTTGCGGGAGTGCTTGCGGACTGCTTGCTTGCGCGCTTCAATCGGATTGTTGGGACGTCGCTGCATGGTCATGGCTAGCTATTCTACCTCACGTACCAGGTAATTCCACCCAGGCTCGCCCGCCGGCCCGCGGGGCCACGCGCCCTTGCGTCAGCGCCGCTAGCTCGGCTTCCAGGCCGTCCCGGCTGCCGGGCGCGCAGGCCAAGGTGTAGGTCACCGCGGCGCCGTACTGGGTGTCGCGGACGTCGTAGCCGCGGGCTCGCAGCTCCGCCTCGAGGCGGCCGGCCTCGGCGTGCTCCACCTCGATCGTGTACAGCTCCCGCTGCGCGCGGGTCACGCGGTCTACCTGCGCGACGGCCTCGCTGAGCGTGCCTCCGTAGGCGTGCACCAGCCCGCCGGCGCCCAGCTTGATGCCGCCGAAGTAGCGGACCACCACCGCGCACACGTCCAGCATGCCGCTGCCCTTGAGCACGTCGAGCATGGGTTTGCCGGCGGTGCCGGACGGCTCGCCGTCGTCGGAGGAACGCTCCACCGGCTGCGCGCCGTCCTGGTAGTAGACGTAGGCGCTGCAATGGTGGCGGGCGTCCGGGAAGCGCTCGCGCACACTCGCGATGAAACCGCGCGCCTCGTCCTCATTCTGCGCCCGCGTAACTAGCGCGATGAAGCGGGAGCGCTTGATTTCTACTTCGTGCTCGGTGACCTTCCCGGCCGCGGGCAGCGGGTAGCGCTCCATTAAGACACCAGGAATTCGTACTCGGGCGTGCCCGGCTCCAGGCGCTGGCACTTAATCCGCGACTCCTCCATCCGGGCCAGCAAGCCCGGCAGGCCGACGGCCTCCCCGAGCTGGAGGCCGACCAGCGCCGCACCGGTCTCGCGGTTGTTGCGCTTGAGGTACTCGAACAGGGTGATGTCGTCGTGCGGCCCCAGGATCTCTTCCAAGAACGCGCGCAGCTGCCCGGGCTCCTGCGGGAAGTTGACCAAGAAGTAGTGCTTGAGCCCGCGGTGGACCAGGGAGCGTTCCATGATTTCGGCGTAGCGCAGCACGTCGTTGTTGCCGCCCGAGATGATGCAGACGACGGTGGAGCCGGCGGGGGCATCGACAAGCTGGAGGCCGGCCACGGACAGGGCGCCGGCGGGCTCGGCGATGATGCCTTCGTTCTGGTACAGCTCCAGCAGCTCCGTGCACACCGCGCCCTCGGAGACCGTGTCACAGCTGACCCGCTCGCGGTTATGGCTGACGATGTCGAAGGGCAGCGAACCAATGCGCCCGACGGCCGCGCCATCGACGAAGGGATCAATCTCGTCGAGGGTGACCGGCTCGCCCGCCCGCAGCGCCGCGGTCAGCGATGCCGCCCCTTGCGGCTCAATGCCGTAGACCTGCGTGCGCGGGGACATGTCCGCCAAGTAGCTCACGATGCCGCCCAGCAGTCCGCCGCCGCCCACCGGGACGACGACCGCGTCGAGGCTACGGCCCTGGGCGGACAGCTGCGAGACGATCTCCGCGGCGACGGTGCCTTGGCCGGTGATCGTGTCGCGGGCATCGAAGGGCTCGATCATGGTCGCACCGCGGGCTTCGGCGTCGGCGCGGGCTGCGGCTGCCGCCTCGTCGAAGTTGGCGCCCACGACGACCAGCTCGACCGCGTCGCCACCGTGGACCTTGATGCGGTCGCGCTTCTGCTTCGGGGTGGGGCCGGGCACGAAGATCTTGCCCTTGATGCCCATCGTGCGGCAGGCATAGGCCACGCCCTGGGCGTGATTGCCCGCCGATGCCGCCACTACCCCGCCGGCGCGCTGCTCCTCCGACAGGTTGGAAATCGCAAAATAGGACCCGCGAATCTTATAGGAGCGCACGTCTTGCTGGTCTTCCCGCTTGAGGTAGACCTCGTAGCCCGTAATCTGGGACAGACGCGGGCAGTAGTACAAGGGGGTGGGAGCGATCTCGGACGAAATGCGGGACTGGGCCAGCTGGACGTCGGATGCTCGGATGGGGTCGAAGTTTTGCGTCATGTCGGTTTATTCTAGCGGGCCGGTTGGCGGCCGTGGCGCAATACCTATAGTTTGACAGACAATCCCCAGCGCCTGGGTGCCCTGGCCCACTATTGAGACCGCAGGGGTAGACATCTCCAAACAACCTGATAAATTCATCTGAGGATATTTGTCATCGTTGCTCTCGTCTTGTTTTTAAGGAGTTTCCACCATGCGCCGCACTCGCCTTAGCACCACCCTTGTCGCTGCCGCTGCTGTCACCTTCGGGCTCGTCTCCCCGGTCGCCATGGCCGAAGAGGCCACCGACACCTCGGCCCCCACCTCGACCGCTACCGAAACCCCCGCTGAGGGCGACGGCACCGGCGAGGGCGAGGACACCGGCAACGCCGGTGACTCCGGGAACCCTGAGGACCCCGAGGCCAACGGCGACTCCGATAGCGGCGACCAGACGGGCGGCGATTCGGACGGCAAGGACGAGGAGCCCGATACCATGTTCGGCTCCAGCGTCGAGACGACCGCAAAGTTCAAGGAAGTCATGTCGTGGGTCTCTGTGGTGGGTGCGCTGCTGGCTGGCATCGTTCAGGCCACCGTGATGCTCGCCCAGATCAACCCGGCTATTCTCAACCCGCTCAAGGATCTCCTGAAGCAGGCCGGCGTTAAGTTCTAAGGACTTAAGGCACGCCGAGTAGGCGCTACGGACGTGGTCCGTGGCGCCTTTTCGCGTCTTTTGGCTGGGTTTGTCCCTTGGGGTGCCCTCTCGCAGCCTGGTCTCGTGGCGGGTCTAGGGGCCGCCACCCCAGGGCGGGTCCCATGTCACCTTGCCGTGTCTTCGGTTGACCCTTCCGTGTCTGGGGTAGGCCGGCTCGTCATCATTCCAGGAATTGTGGAACTCGCACAACAGTGTCAGGTTCTCCTGGTTGGTTTCTCCGCCATCGGCCCAGGGGTGGATGTGGTGCACCTGGCACTCATCGGCCGGCTTACGGCAGTTCGGCCAGGCACAGGTGGTGGTCTCCGCCTTCGCCATGTCATTCTGCTTGGGTGAAGCATGCCGTTGGTAGCGGTACTGGTTGACCGGCCCGCGCCTAGGATCCACCAACGTGGCCAGGCCCGCATCCAGCAAGCATTGGCGGACGTACTCGGCCCCAGTCATGGTGGTCCCGTTGCTCAGCCGCAGGGTGATCTCGTCCCCATCACCGGACAGGATGCGCACCCAGTCGGGCAGGGAGATGACCACGTGCGTGGCCTTGGGCTGCTTCTCCAGTCCGCCGCTAAACAGTGCCTCGACATCCGGGATGGTCTTAATTGACGCCCAGAGGTATTCCACCAGCTCCGGGTCCCCGGTCACCGAAAACGTGCTGGGTCCGTCTTTGCGGCGGGTCACGCGCACACCTTCGGCCGGCGGTGCCGGGCGGTTAAGCTCCAGGACCTTCTTGTTGGCCAGGCGGCGGAGTTGTTTGGTGGTGCCAGGCGTGTTGCAGAGTTCTATGAGCATCGCCCAGGCGTGGTCCTTGTGGCGTACCCGGCGGAAGGCGTTATCCAACACCAGCAACGTGTCCAGGTGGTGTCCGGATTCCGCGGCGCCTTTCCTCGCGGCGGCCTGCTTCCTCGTATACGTAGTGTGCCCGAAGAAGGTTTGGCAGGCGCGATGGTGCGCGGCTGCGGCAACGTCCGACATGACAGCCTTCAGGGCAGGCAGGCTCAACTCGCGGCACAGGCCCAAATACTGGATCCCGTCCGCGAAGATTGAGTGCGCTGCTTTCAAAGTGTCCATGGCTGTCATTGCTGTCATGCCCCACACGCTAGAAGCACACGTCAACCCCGACAAGGCCCGAAAACCCAATCTGTGGATAACTCGGAACAAACTAACCATCCTGCACGCGGCCCGAAACAGCAGAAAACGCCCTTTTTCTCCGCGCCACCTGCCTAAGGGCCGAAAAATGGAGCAACGTGACCAGGTAGCCGCAGGGAGGCATCGTTAGGCACAAAAACAGCCCCCGCACCAGGCGGGGGCTGTGGATAACTTAGCTGCTAGAACAGCTCGCGCGAGGCGATTTCCGCGCCCTCGACCAGCGACTGCAGCTTCGCCCACGCGATCTGGTGGTGCAGGCGCCCGCCCAGGCCACAGTCGGTGGAGGCCACGACCTTGTCCGGGCCGACCTGCTCGGCGAATTTGATGATGCGGTCGGCCACCAAGCGCGGGTGCTCCACGGCATTGGTGGAGTGCGAGACCACGCCCGGGTAGATGACCGTGCCCTCGGGCAGCTCGTGGTCCTGCCAGACGCGCCACTCGTGGGCGTGGCGCGGGGACGCCCCCTCGAAGGAGAAGCCGCCAACCTTGGCCTGCAGGATCTCGTCGATGATGTCGGCGAACGGCACGTCGGTCACGTGCGGGCCGTGCCAGGAGCCCCAGCAGATGTGCAGGCGGGTCTTGTCGACGGGCAGATCGCGGATGGCATCGTTAAGCACGTTGATGCGATCCCGCACGAAGCCGCGGAAGTCCTCCACGGACGGCTCCGGGTTGATCTGGTCCCAGGCCTCGGCCAGGTCGGGGGCGTCGAACTGGACGGTGAAGCCGGCGTCGGTGATGGCCTTGTACTCGTGGCTCAGCGCCTCGCCGCAGGCGCGCACGACGTCGAAGTCGTCGTCGTAGTACTTGTTCTTCAGGCGGGCCGCGGACCCCGGGGACAGAGCGGCGACGAAGCCCTCGGTGGCGCCAGCCTTGTCCATGACCTGACGCAGCAGCTTCACGTCCGCGTCGACCTGGTCCTGGCCGATGTAGGTAATCGGGCCGGTGAACTCCGGGTTACCCACCTTGGAGCGGCCGGTGAAGATGCCGGACTCCGGATCCTCGTAGGCCTCGGAGAACAGCGCGCGGTCGCGGCGGTCCGGGAAGGAAGTCAGGCGCGGGTTGCCCGGGGTGGAGCGCACGACCTCGCCGTTGGCCCAGCGGTCGGTGTCGGTCATGGTGAGCCCGCCCAGGCGGGTAAAGGAGTAGTTCCACCAGGCGCCGTAGTCGACGGCGCCGGAGGTGATGTGCCCGTACTCCCCCTCGTTGATGATGTCGAGGCCCAGGTCGACCTGGCGCTTGACCACCTCGTCGACGGAGCGCTCGAGGATGGCGTGGAATTCCTCGTCGTTGATGGCGCCCTGGGCCCGCTTATGGTTGGCCTCCAGCAGTTCCGGGGTGCGCGGCAGCGAGCCGACGTGGGTGGTGCGAATTTTGTTGGCCATGGGAGGCTCTCCTTCGTTCCTAGTAGACTGTGCTGTCTACATTAACTGAGGAGGGCCTCCGCCCCGACGTTTATATTCACCCGCGCTGGCTAGCCGAGGATGCCCGCGCCCATCGTCGCCTTCAAATCCCCCATCAGGTTGCCGGAGCGCTCCACGCGCAGATCCTCGCCCAAAATCATCATGGTGGACTCGTCGCCGCACGTCAGCGTCAGGTAGACGTCGGACTCGCCGCGGTTGTTGGACAGCACCTGCTTGAGCTTGGCGATGTTGTCCATGGTGCACTGGTCGGTACGCATCGTCAGCCGCAGCGGCAGGCCGGCGCCGTTGCCGGGGCCGAGATCGGGCACGCGGATGTCGTTGCAGAACAGGGACATGCGCTCGTCGCGGATCTTGACCTGGACCTTGGCCAGGATGATGTTGTCCTCGACGATCTGCGGCGCGACCAGGGAGTAGACCTTGTTAAAGACCAGGATTTCCACCTGCGCGCCGTGGTGGTCCTCCACCGTGACGATGGCCCAGGGCGAGCCGTCCTTCTTGGAAAATCGCCGGTCCACGCCCGAGATGATGCCGCCGATGAGCAGCTCCTGCTTGTCGCGGACCTCGCCGGCCAGGATCTTGGGCAGCGGGGTGTCGGTCTGCGCGTCGAGGGCCTCCTCGAAGCCGTCCAGCGGGTGGCCGGAGACGTACAGGCCCAGCATCTCGCGCTCCAGCGCCAGCTCGTGCTTGCGCTCCCAGTGCTCGTCCGGGACCTCGATGGCAAAAGCGTTGGCGGTCTCGGAGTCGTCGCCGCCGAAGCCCGCGAACAGGTCGAACTGGCCCTTGTCCGCGGCCTTCTTGGTGGTCTGCACCGAGTCCACCGCGTCCTCCTGGATGAGCATCAGCCCCTTGCGGGGATGGCCCAGGGAGTCGAAGGCGCCGGCCTTGATGAGCGACTCGGTCACGCGCTTGGAGCACGCAGCCAGCTCGATCTTGTCGAGGTAGTCGGAGAAGCTGGTAAACGCGCCCTTCTCGCGGCGGGTAGAAATCAAAGACTCCACCACGTCCGCGCCGACGTTGCGGATGGCGCCCATGCCGAAGCGGATGTCCTCGCCGACGGCCTGAAAGTCGACGTCGGACTCGTTGACGTCCGGCGGCAGCACCTTGATGCCCAGGTGGCGGCAGTCGGACAGGTAGATGGCGGACTTGTCCTTCTTGTCGCCCACCGAGGTCAGCAGCGCGGCCATGTACTCCGGCGCGTAGTAGGCCTTCAGGTAGGCGGTCCAGAAGGAGACCAGCCCGTAGCCGGCGGCGTGGGACTTGTTGAACGCGTACGACGCAAACGGCTCGATGGTGCCCCAGAGGGCATCGACGGCGTCCTTGGAGTAGCCGTTGTCGAACATGCCGCCTGAGAACTTCTCGTACTGCTGGGCGAGCACCTCGGGCTTCTTCTTACCCATGGCCTTACGGAAGCCGTCGGCCTCGCCGGCCGTGTAGTTGGCTACCTTCTGGGAGATACGCATGATCTGCTCCTGGTAGACGATGAGGCCGTAGGTCTCGTCCAGGATTTCCTTCAGCGGTTCGGCCAGCTCGGGGTGGATCGGGGTGATTTCCTTGCGCCCGTTCTTGCGGTCGGCGTAGTCCCAGTGGGCGTTCACGCCCATCGGGCCCGGGCGGTAGAGCGCCAGCGATGCCACGATGTCCTTGAAGCCCGTCGGCTTCATGCGCTTGAGCAGCTCCTGCATGCCGCCGGAGTCCAGCTGGAACACGCCCAGGGTCTCGCCGCGGGAGAGCAGGTCGTAGACGCGGCTGACGGCCGGGTCGTCGGCGTGCAGGTCCTCCAGGTGGATCTCCTCGCCGCGGTTTTTGCGGATGTTTTCCAGGGCGTCGCCGACGACGGTGAGGTTACGCAGGCCCAGGAAGTCCATCTTCAGCAGGCCGATGGCCTCGCAGGCCGGGTAGTCCCAACCGGTGATGATGGCGCCGTCGGCCGGCCGCTTCCACATCGGGATGTGGTCCATCAGCCGCACCGAGGCCATAATCACCGCGCAGGCGTGGACGCCAGCCTGGCGGACCACGCCTTCCAGGCCGCGGGCGGTGTCGTAGATCTGGCGGACGGTCGGGTCGGATTCGACCATGTTGCGCACCTCGGCGGCCTCGGAGTAGCGCTCGTGCTCCGGGTCGGTGATGCCGGCCAGCGGGATGTCCTTGGCCATGATGGCCGGCGGCAGGGCCGCGTTGATGCGGTCGGCCATCTGGAAGCCTTCCTGCCCGAAGTGCACCTTCGCGGAGTCCTTGATGGCCTGCTTGGTCTTGACCGTGCCGAAGGTGATCACCTGGGCGATCTTGTCCTCGCCCCAGCGCTCGGCGGCGTAGGTGATCATCTCGCCGCGGCGGCGGTCGTCGAAGTCGATATCGATATCGGGCGCGGACGGGCGCTCCGGGTTGAGGAAGCGCTCGAAGAGCAGGTCGTGCTCGATGGGGTCGATATTGGTAATGGTCAGCGCGTAGGCGACCAGGGCGCCGGCGGCGGAACCACGGCCCGGCCCGACGCGGATGCCCACCGACCGGGCGTGCTTGATGAGCTCGGCCACGATGAGGAAGTAGGACGGGTAGCCCTTCATGTCGATGACCGAGATCTCGTACTCGGCGCGCTTGATGTACTCGTCGGGCACCTCGGAGTCGGGGAAGCGCGCCTTGAGCCCCTCCATGACCTCGTGGGTCAGCCAGGAGGTCGGGCTGTAGCCCTCCGGCACGTCCGCGATCGGCATGCGGTCGTGGGTGTGTTCCTCCCAGACCTTGCTGTAGTCGCCGACGCGCTCGGCGATCCACAGGGTGTTGTCGCAGCCGTCCGGGACCATCTCGTCCCAGATCTCGCGCATCTGCTGCGCGGACTTGATGTAGTAGCCCGAGCCGCCGAACTTGAAGCGATCCGGGTCGTTGAGCGTCTTGCCGGTCTGCACGCACAGCATGGCCTCGTGGTTGGGGGCCTGGGACTCCAGCACGTAGTGGCAGTCGTTGGTCACCAGCGGCGGCAGGTCCAGGCGGCGGCCGATTTCTAGCAGGGCGTCGCGGGTGCGCTTTTCGATGTCGAGCCCGTGATCCATCAGCTCCAGGAAGTAATTGTCCTTGCCGTAGATGTCCTGCCACATCGCGGCGGCTTCCAGGGCCTCGTCGAACTGGCCCAGGCGCAGGCGCGTCTGCACGTCGCCCGAGGGGCAGCCGGTGGTGGCGATGATGCCGTCAGCGTGCTCGGCGATAAGCTCGGCGTCCATGCGCGGCCACTTGCCCAGCTGGCCCTCGTAGGAGGCCAGCGAGGACAGCTTGAACAGGTTCTGCAGGCCGGTGGCGTTTTCCGCCAGCATGGTCTGGTGGAGGTAGGCGCCGGAGGCGGAAACGTCGTCGCGCTTCTGGTCCGGGTTGCCCCACAGCTGGCGCTTCTTGTTGAAGCGGGAGCCCGGCGCCATGTAGGCCTCGATGCCGATGATCGGCTTGATGCCTGCGCCGGTCATGCGGCGGTAGAAGGCGTCGGAGCCGAACATGTTGCCGTGGTCGGTCATGCCCACCGCCGGCATTTGCTGCCGGCCGACCTCCTCTGCCAGCAGATCCACCTTGGCCATGCCGTCCAGCATGGAAAACTCGGTGTGGTTATGCAGGTGGACGAAGGAGGAGTTTTTGACCATGCCGGCTATTCTAGCCGGTGCGTCAAGACGGCCCGTCCGGCGCGGGAGGAGTACCTTTTAAGCCAATGCTGTATACACTCGCCGCCTACCTGATGTGGGGATTTTTCCCCGCCTTCTTCCCGCTCCTGCTGCCCGCCGACCCGCTGGAGATCCTCGCCCACCGCGTGGTGTGGACCGCCGTGCTCGTCGGCGCCTACCTGCTGGCCACCGGCGGCTGG
Source organism: Corynebacterium sp. 32222D000AT (assembly GCF_053546955.1). Taxonomy (NCBI): domain Bacteria; kingdom Bacillati; phylum Actinomycetota; class Actinomycetes; order Mycobacteriales; family Corynebacteriaceae; genus Corynebacterium; species Corynebacterium sp. 32222D000AT. The sequence goes on from NZ_JBPPVW010000006.1 coordinate 34,613, forward strand.
CGGGAGCTCAAAGCCTTCAGCCTGCGCACCTGGGGCTGGATGGCCGCCTGCGGCGTGGCGATCACCATCAACTGGGGCGTGTACGTCGTGGCGATTAACACCAACCACGTCGCCGACGCCGCCCTGGGTTATTTCATCAACCCGCTGGTGGCGGTCTGCTTAGGCATCATCTTCTTGAAGGAACAGCTGCGCCGCGGCCAGCTGGCGGCGGTCATCATCGCCGCGGTGGCGGTGCTCTGGCTGACCTTCATGACGGGCCAGACCCCGTATATCTCGCTGGCGCTGGCGTTCAGCTTCGGCATCTACGGGCTGCTCAAGAAGAAGATTTCGGTCTCCTCGACCGGCTCCGTGGCGGCGGAGACCCTGGTCATGGTCCCGCTGGCGCTGGGCTACCTCATCTACCTCGAGGCCGGCGGCCAGGGCACCTTCTTCAACCAGGGCCCGCTGCACCCGCTGCTTCTTATCAGCGCCGGCTTGGTCACCGCGCTGCCGCTTTTGTGCTTCGCCCAGGGCGCCAAGCACCTGCCGCTGGCGACCATCGGCATGCTCCAGTACATCACCCCGACCATGCAGATGCTCTGGGCGCTGTTCGTCACCCAGGAGCACATGCCCCCGGAGCGCTGGGTCGGATTCATCATCATCTGGGTGGCCGTGGCGGTCTACCTCATCGACCTGCTGCGCCACCGGCCGCGCAGGGCGAGCCGGGTTACAGGGCGCCCGGCGGGCGAATAGCGAAGCTGCCCCAGGCGGCATCGTCGGGCGCGGGCTCCACGGCGGCCACCTCCGGCGCCGCGGCGACGGCCCGCAGGACCTCGCCCGTGTCCCAGACCACCACGGCGCTGAGCTCGCGGGGCACCTCGACGCGCCCGACCCCGTCCAGCCCGGCCTGCGTCTGGTCCAGCGCGGCGTCGAAGACGTCCGCCCGGTCCGCCCCGGCGACCGGTTCGGGCAGGGCGATGGGCTCGGACGCGCCCACCAGCATCGCGTTGACGCGCCCGGCCGGCTCCACGACATCGGCGGCGTCCTGGACAGATAGCGCGGACTGGAAGGTCACGAGCGCGTAGGTCGGGGTGGCATCGTCGGCTTCTGCCAGGAGGCCGTCGGCGCGGGTGATGTAGGCGCCGGGGTCCTCGCCCGCCTGGGGGCCGAGCTGGTCGCCCTGCAGCGGCGCGGTAGGCTGCGCGCCGAAGGCGCCGGCCGCCCAGACCACCCCGACCGCGGCGACGCCGACGACTGCCCAGCCGCGGCCATTCATCCGCGCACCACGTCGAGGGCGTGGGCCAGATCGTCCGGGTAGGGCGCGGTGATTTCCATCCAGCGGCCGCTGACCGGGTGATAAAAGCCCAGCTTGACCGCGTGCAGCCACTGGCGGATAAGCCCCAGGCGTTGCGCGAGGTTGGGATCGGAGCCGTACATCGGATCCCCGCAGCACGGATGCCCGGTGGCGGACATGTGCACGCGGATCTGGTGCGTGCGGCCGGTCTCCAGGTGGACCTCCAGCAGGCTGGCCTCCCGGAAGGCCTCCATGAGCTGGTAGTGGGTCACGGCCGGCTTGCCGTCCTCGGTGACGGCGAATTTCCAGCCGGCGGACGGGTGGCGGCCGATGGGGGCATCGATGGTGCCCTCGATGGGATCGGGCAGGCCCTGGACCAGCGCGTGGTAGGTCTTTTCCACCGTGCGCTCCTTGAAGGCGCGTTTTAACACCGAGTAGCCGCGCTCGCTGGCGGCGACCACCATCACGCCGGAGGTGCCCACGTCCAGGCGCTGGACGATGCCCTTGCGCTCCGGCGGGCCCGAGGTAGAAATGCGGAACCCGGCGGCAGCCAGGCCCCCGACGACGGTGGGGCCCTCCCAGCCGACGGTGGGGTGGGCGGCCACACCGACGGGCTTGTGCACGGCGATGACGTCGTCGTCGGAATACAGAATGTCCATGCCTTCGACCAGCTCCTCGGTCGGCATGAGCGGCTTGGGCGGCTCCGGCATGGTCACGTCCAGCCAGCCACCCTCCAGCAGGCGGTCGGACTTGCTCTGCGGCTTGCCGTCGACGGTGACGTCGCCGTCCGCGCACAGCTGGGCCGCGGTGGCCCGGGAGAAGCCGAGCAGCTTGGATAGGGCGGCATCGACCCGCATACCGGCGAGTCCTTCGGGGACGGGCAGTGCTCTACTCTCCCTGTGCACGGGCTTGGCTCCTTTCCTCTAAGAACATGGCGACGATGAAGACGACCACCCCGACGGTGATGGCCGCGTCGGCGATGTTGAACACGGCGAAGGATCCCACGGAGATAAAATCCACGACGTGACCGAACCAGAAGCCCGGCTCGCGGGCGATGCGGTCGATGAAATTGCCCAGGGCCCCGCCGGCGATCATCGCCAGCCCGACGGCCTGGCCGGGGTCTTTAATCCGCGGCGCGGCGATGGCCACGCCCACCACGAAGGCCAGCTGGATGGTGGTGAACAGCCAGGTCGACCCCTCCCCTCCCATGGAGAAGGCGGCCCCGGGGTTGAAGACGAGGAAGAACCGGAACCAGTCCCCGATGACGGCGACGGCTTCGCCTTCGTCGAGCCACGCCAGCATGATCGCCTTGGTCACCTGGTCGAGGACTGCCACCGCCACCACAATGGTGGCCATTAATCCGAGATTTCTCCTTTTAGTTGGGCTCACCCGGTCCATTGTAAACGTATCGATCCGGTAATTTGGAATACGTGTTTCGTGTTAAAGCTATCCCCGCTGTCCTAGTTACCTCCCTGCTGCTGGCCGGCTGCAATTACCAAGCCCCCGGCCCGGCTGTGGAGCAGCCCGTGGGCATGGCTGTCGATGCCCCACGGGTCACCGTCGAATCCACCGGCCAGGGCGACAAGCAGCTGCTGACCTTCGCCGATATCGACTCCGAGCAGGAGCTCAACCTGGATATCACGGAAGGCTTCCAGCAGGACGTGCTGCAGGCCGATGCCGCGGCCGACTTCCGCGCCGAGGACATCGACACCGCCACCACGCACCTGCCGCTGACCGGCTCCGTGGAGGAGGCCTCCGAGGCCACCGAGGGCCAGGCGCCGGCTACCCGCAACGCTTTCTTCACCGTGGGCGAGCCCGGCTTCGACGGCGACGCCGACATCTCCTCGGCCGAGGGGTTCCAGTTTGGCTGGCGGGCCGAGGACAACGGCCAGATGACCTCGCTGCGCCTGGCCGCCCCGCAGGAATCCACGGATAACGCGCGGGCGATTACGGAGCAGGCCATCACCAAGCTGACGGCCCTGCCCGTGGTGTTCCCGGACGAGGAGATCGGCCCCGGCGCGACCTGGACCGTGGAATCGCGCGTTCCGGGCGAGGCCGTCTTGCTGCAGGAGACGACCTTCACGCTGGAATCGCTGGCGGATGGCCGCGCGGAGCTGGGCGTGGAGATCCACCAGCGCCCGTCGCTGGGCGCGCTGTCGCTGGAGGGCCAGGCGGAGGGCACCGACCTGGAGGGGCAGGAGCTGAAGGTGCTGGACTCGAGCACCAACAGCGAGGGCTCGCTGACCGTGGACCTGGGCAAGCCCCTGCCGGTTGCCGGCAACGTCAGCATGCACACCAAGATCACCTACGGCACGCCGGAATCCGACGTGCGCGTCATCCAGACCTCGGCTACCGCGCTGGACTTTTCCTAAAACGCCCTGCCCGCAGGCAGCGAAAGACCCTCCCGGCCGCTATGGCGGGGGGTCTTCGGCTGCGTCGTTGCGCGGTAGCGGGCGGGCTTACTGCTCGCTGACTGCGCCGTCGTTGTTTTCGACGGTGCCGTCGGTGCACATGGCCGGAACCTGCTCCGGGGCGACGGTGTTGGTGATCAGGGTGCAGGCCCAGGACTGGGACAGCTTCCACTTGCCGTCTTCGTAGACGAACTCGACGTTGTCAGCAGTCTGGCCGGGCTCTTCCGGAACGCTGAAGTTCACGGTGGCCAGCACGGACTGCGGGGCGTAGCCCGGCAGGACCGGGTCGACGACCTCGAAGGTGGCGCCGGTTTCCGCCTTGGAGGCGGCCATGGTCTCGAAGAGCTCGGGGGCGGTCTCGCCGCCCTGGACGGTGGCGACCTTATCCTCCTCGGAGGCGGCCGGATCCGTGGCGGTGGCCAACACGGCGTTCAGGTCCGCGGCGGTCGGCTGCTCCGGGGTCGCGCTGTCCCCGCCCTCGGACCCCTCAGTGGATTCCGCCTGGGTGGTCGCGGCGGAGTCGGGGGCGTTGTTCTCTTCCTCGTCGGAAGAGCAGGCGGCCAGCGCCAGCCCGGCGGCCGTGGCGAGTGCCGCGGCGGAAATCCGACGACCAAGTTGAGCGTTAATCACGAAATAGATCTCCTTGCATAGGGTCCAGCGCGCGGTCATCTCGAGCGCGCCTGTCAACTTTATTTATGCTACCGGCTATCTCGCCACCGGCGAAACACGCGCGCCGGAGCTATCAGCCAATTCACAAACTCCGCCCGCTCGCAGCGGCCGCTCAAGGTTATGCTGGAGCGCATGAATTCCACTTCCGCGTCCCCTTCCATCGTCGTCCTGGCCACCGGCGGGACCATCGCGTGTACGCAGGATGATTCCGGCGCGCTGGTGCCCACCCGCCAAGCCGCCGACCTGGTGCGGGGCCTGGACAGCCCGCACCCGGTCCGAGCCGTGGACTACCTGCAGCTGGATTCCTCGGCCATCACCCCGGCCGACCTGGACGGGCTGCTGGACGAGGTCCGCGGACTGCTGGCCGATCCCGCCACCGCCGGCGTGGTGGTAACCCACGGCACCGATTCGCTGGAAGAAACGGCCATGGCCCTGGCCTGCCAGCTCTCCCCCGCCCGGCCCGTGGTGCTCACCGGCGCCCAGCGCGCCGCCGACCACCCGGATCCCGACGGGCCGGGCAACCTGCAGCTGGCCCTGGACACCGTAGACCGCCACGCCGCCGAGGGCACGGGCGGGGCGTGGGTGTGCTTCGGCGGGAAGGTCCTGCCGGCGGCAGGCGTGCGCAAGCGGCATACCAGCGAGCTGGAGGCCTTTGAGTCGCTGGCGGTCCCGGACGCGCTCCCGGCGCGCTTCCCCTTGCCGGCCGGCGCCCTGGCCGACGCCCCGGTGACCACCCTCGCGGCGTACCCGGGCGCCGGGCGCGAGCTGGTCGATGCCGCCTGTGCCGCCGGCGCCCGCGGCATCGTCGTCGCGGCCATGGGCTCGGGCAACATGTCCCCGGTGATAGGCCAGGCCTTGAGCGAGGCGGCGCGCGGCGGGGTCAGCGTGGTCATTTCGACGCGCTCGCCCTACGGCGCGGTGCGCCTGGCCTACGGCGGCGACGGCGGGGGCGCATCGTTAGGCGCGGCCGGCGCCTTGGGCGCGGGGCCGCTGCGCCCGGGGCAGGCGCGCATCCTGTTGGCGGCCTGCTTGGCCGGGGGCGTGGACCCGGCGGAGGTCTTTAACTTCTAGTCCTCGCCTAGCCCGCCGAGGCCGTCCTCGCGGGAGGCGAACCACTCGTCCCAGGCCAGCGAGTCCAGCGGGTCGGCCGGTACCAGGTCCGGGTCGTCGGCGGCCAGCGACTTGGTGCGCCCGGGCCCGGTCGCGCGCGTTTCGAAGCGTACGCTGACCACCCCGTGGCCGGCGCCCTGGATCCAGCCGTGCCCGTACTCGGGGTGGTAGACGTCCTGGGTGGCCACCCACTGGCTGTCGGGGGTATCGGCGACATCGACGGCCACGGGGCCGGTGTCGACCGTGTGGTCGGCCACGCCGGTCTCGAAGTCGCTATCCGGCGGGACGGGCCGCACGATCTCGCGGTCCAGCTCCGGAAAGAGCACGTCCTGGCGGGCGGTCTCCAGCCCGGAATACCCCACGCCGACCAGGCGGATGGGGCCGAGCTCCGCAGGGTAGCGCGCCAGCTTGAACGCCGCGGCGCGCAGGGTCTCGAAGTCGTCGGTGGCGTACGGCAAGGTCGCCGAGCGCGACTCGATGTGGAAGTCCGCCATCCGCAGCTTGACCGTCACCGTGCGCGCTCCCCGCCCGTCCTTGAGCAGGCGGACATGCGCGCCCTCGGCGGCGCGGTCGATGGCCGCGTCCACCTCCGCCTCCGTGACCAGATCCTTCGGGTAGGTGTGCTCGGCGGAAATCGACTTGGAAATGGCGCGCGGGGCGACCTCGCGCGGGTCGATGCCGCGGGCCATCTCCCACAGCTGGCCGCCGACAATGGAGCCGACCGAGATTTCCACCTCGCGCTTGCTCAGCCCCGCCAAGTCGCCGATGGTCTTAATCCCAATCGAGTGCAGCTTCTGCGCGGTTACGGGCCCCACTCCCCAGAGCTTGGCCACGTCCAGCGGGTGCAGGAAGTCCAGCTGCTTGTCCGCGGGGATGACGAAGGTGCCGTCCGGCTTGGCCTCGCCCGAGCCGATCTTGGCGAACTGCTTGCCCGTGCCCGCCCCGATGGAGCACGGCAGGCCGGTCTCCTCGCGGATGGCCGCGCGCAGTTCCTCGGACCAGTCGAAGACGGTCTCGGCGCTCGCGCCCTGCAGCTGGGCCGGTTCCATGAAGCCCTCGTCGATGGACAGCTGCTCGATGAGCCCGACGCGGGAGGAAATCAGTTCGAAGACGCGCCGGGAGGCGGCCTGATAGACCACGCGCCGGGGGCGGACCACGACGGCGCGGGCGCTGACCAGTTGCTGGGCCCGGTACATGGGCATCGCCGAGTGGGCCCCGAAGGCGCGGGCCTCGTAGCTGGCCCCGGCGACCACGCCGCGGCCTCCCAGGCCGCCGACGAGGACGGGGCGGCCGCGCAGGGTGGGCCGGGTCAGCTGCTCGACGGAGGCGAAAAACGCGTCCATGTCGATGTGGAGAACCCAGCGCTGCATACCCCCGATCTTAACCGAGCACTTGCCCCGCACCCCAACTTGGATCCATGATGTATCCATGTTGCATACAAAGACCGAGCACCCCTCCCCGCCCGCGGCGGAACGCGCCTACGCCTACCTCAAGGAACGAATTATCGACGGCACCGTGCCCGGGTCAACCATGCTGAGCGAGGGCGAAGTTGCCCAGGAGCTCGGCTGCAGCCGGACCCCCGTCCGCGAGGCCTTTCTTCGCCTCGAAGTCGAGGGCTTCTTGCAGCTCTACCCCAAGCGCGGCGCCCTAGTGGAGCCGCTGACCGCCCGGGATATCCGCGAGGTCTACGAGGCCCGCGAGCTGATCGATCGCTTCTCCGCCGAGCACATCTGCGGCCTGTCGGACAGCGAGCGACACGTTATCGGCGGCGTGCTAGAGGCCATCATCGCCGAGCAGGACGAGGCCCTAGCGGCTGAGGATCTGGCCGAATACACCCGCCTGGACGCCAAGTTCCACCAGACCATCATGGACAACGGCGGCAACCGCTTCCTCTCCCAGCTCGGCCACAGCCTGCGCGAGCAGCAGCAGCGCTTCACCGCCACCGCGGTGGGGCGCAGCCCGGCGCGCGCCCGCCGCTTCGTCGACGGCCACCGCCAGCTGACCCGCGCCCTCATCGCGGGCGACTTCGACGCCTACCGCCACGCCTTATCCGAACACCTCACGAATTCCCGAAATCAGTTATGACCACTACCGTTACCGAACGCATCCCCTTTGTTAAGTCCTATCCCGCCCACGCCTGGTGGCCGGTGGCCGGCACCATGGTCGCCGTCGCCTGGGGCGGCAACGAATTCACCCCGCTGCTGGTGATGTACCGCGAGGTCTCCAGCTTCAGCCAGGTCACCGTCAACGGCCTGCTCGCCGCCTACGTGGTGGGCATCATCCCCGCCCTGCTCATCGGCGGTCCGCTGTCCGATCTCATCGGCCGCAAGCCCACGCTGCTGCCGGCCGCCCCCTTGTCCCTGTTCGGTTCCTTCCTGCTGTCGGTGGCCCCGAACGAGCCGCTGACTATCGCCGGCGGCCGCGTGCTCTGCGGCATGGCGCTGGGCCTAGTCATGGCGGTCGGTTCTACCTGGATCACCGAGCTCGAGCCCCGCGGCGGCGCCCGCAAGGCCTCGCTGTGCCTGACCGTCGGATTCCTCGTCGGCGCCGGGCTCGCCTCGGTGCTCGCGCAGTGGGGACCGTGGCCCACCCACCTGGCCTATGTCATCCACATCGTGCTCACCCTGGCCACCGGCTGGTGGCTGGGCCACGCCCCGGAGACCCGCCAGCCCATGCGCGGGTCGATTAAGCGCACGGTGCTGGAGCTGACCATCGGCGACATGCTGGCCATGCTGCGCATCCCGGCCGCCGCCCACCGCCGCTTTTTGCGCGTGGTGGTTCCGGTCGCCCCGTGGGTCTTCGGCTGCGCGGGCGCGGCCTACGCCCTCCTGCCCCAGCTGCTGTCCCGTTCGGCTGGCGACGTCCCCATCGCCTTCTCCGGTCTGATGACGGTCATCACCCTGGGCTGCGGCGTGGGCGTGCAGATGCTCGGCCAGGTCATTGACACCAACCGCTCGGCGCGCGCCTCGGCGATTGCCATGGCGGTCATCACCTGCGGCACGCTGCTGGGCGCGGCCGCCGCGCACACCCTGTCACTGCCGCTGGGCATCCTCGCCGCGGCCACGATGGGCGCCGGCTACGGCCTGGCCCTGGTGGCCGGCCTGTCCGAGGTGCAGCGGATCGCCGGCGAGCGGGAGCTGGCCGGCCTGACCGCCGTCTACTACTGCATCGCCTACCTCGGGTTCTTTATCCCGATGGCGTTCTCGGCGCTAGCGCCGTATATCGGCTTTACTAGCCTGTTTTCCGTCGGCGCGGTGCTTGCGCTGTTCTGCCTGGGCAACGTGTCCCTGGCCTGGCGCAAGCACCTGCCGGGCGCGAATTAATTCTTCGCGACGGTGGCGGTAACTCCCGCCACCACTTGGTGCACGCCCTCGCTATCGGCGGGGGCGTTTGTGCTGACCGCAAAGTCCGTGGCCAGCACCTCGGCCGCGATGTGCTCGGCGTGGCGCCGGGCCCATTCTTCCTTCTCCGCCGGCACGTAGAGCACCGCGGAGATGCGGTCGCTGACCTCGAACCCGGAGGCCTTGCGGGCGTCCTGCAGGCCGCGGATAACATCCGCGGCCCAGCCCTCGGCCTCCAGCTCCTCGGTGACGTTGGTGTCCAGCACCACCAGGCCGTCGACGCCGTCGATGCGGGCCGTCGAGTCCGGATCCGCCGCCTGCAGGCGCTCGGTGTACTCGTCGGCGTGCAGGGTGATGTCGCCGTCGACGACGACTTCCTCGCCCTGACGCTCGTAGTTACCCGCCTTCAGGTTCTTGATCGCGCGCTGGACGTCCTTGCCTAGGCGCGGGCCGGCGACCTTCGCGTTGCAGACCACCTCGAAGCGGCCGGCGGAGTCCACGTCCTCGGTCAGCTCGACCTCCTTGACGTTGACCTCGTCGCGGATGATGTCCGCGAAGTCAGCCAGCTTGTCCGCGCCCGCCATGGCCACGGTCAGCTTCGGCAGCGGCAGGCGGTTGCGCAGCTTGTTGGACTTGCGCACCGAGGACGCCGCCGAGGCCACCGCGCGGGTGGCGTCCATGGCGGCGACCAGGGCATCGTCAGCCGGGTAGTCCGCCGGATCCGGGAAGCTGGTCAGGTGGACGGAGCGCTCGCCGGTCAGGCCGCGGTAGATGACCTCGCTGATGTGCGGCAGCAGCGGGGCGAAGACGCGGGCCACGGTCTCCAGCACCGTGTAGAGGGTGTTGAAGGCCTCCGGGTGCTCCGCGTCGCCGGACCAGAAACGGTCGCGGGAACGGCGCACGTACCAGTTGGTCAGCACGTCCGCGAACAGGCGTGCCTCCTCGGTGGCGGTGGCGATATCGGTATTCGCCAGGGCGGAGTCGACGTTCTTGACTAGGTCGTGGGTCTTGGCCAGGATGTAGCGGTCCAACACGTTGGTCGAGGAGGTGTCGAAATGCGCCTCCTGGCCCGCGTAGAGCTGCAGGAAGGAGTAGGCGTTCCAGATGGGCAGCAACGCCTGGCGCACGCCGTCGCGGATGCCCTGCTCGGTCACGATGAGGTTACCGCCGCGCAGGATGGGGCTGGACATGAGGAACCAGCGCATGGCATCCGAGCCATCGCGGTCGAAGACCTCGTTAACGTCCGGGTAGTTGCCCTTGGACTTGGACATCTTCAGCCCGTCGTTGCCCAGGACGATGCCGTGGGCGACGACCTTCTTGTACGCCGGGCGGTCGAACAGCGCGGTGGACAGCACGTGCATGACGTAGAACCAGCCGCGGGTCTGGCCAGAGTACTCGACGATGAAGTCCGACGGCGAGTGGGTCTCGAACCACTCCTTGTTCTCGAACGGGTAGTGCTTCTGCGCGAAGGGCATGGAGCCGGACTCGAACCAGCAGTCCAGCACGTCCGGCACGCGGCGCATGGTGGACTTGCCCGTCGGGTCGTCCGGGTTCGGGCGGGTCAGCTCATCGATGTACGGGCGGTGCAGCGAGGTCGGGCGCACGCCGAAGTCGCGCTCCAGCTCGTCCAGCGAGCCGTAGACGTCCATGCGCGGGTATTCCTCGGAGTCGGAGACCCACACCGGGATCGGCGCACCCCAGTAGCGCGAGCGGGAGATGTTCCAGTCGCGGGCGCCTTCCAGCCACTTGCCGAACTGGCCGTCGCGGATGTGGCCCGGCATCCACTCGATCTCGTTGTGGTTGAGCTCGACCATGCGATCGCGGAACTCGGTGACCTTGACGAACCAGGACGGCATCGCCTTGTAGATGAGCGGCTCGCCGGAACGCCAGGAGTGCGGGTAGGAGTGCTCGATGGTCTGGTGGCGCACCACCCGGCCGGCGGCCTTCAGGTCGCGGATGATTTCCTTGTTCGCGTCGAAGACCAGCTGGCCCTCGTAGTCCGGCGCCTGGGAGGTGAACTTGCCGTCGTCGTCGACCGGGATGACCAGCTCGATGTCGTGGGCGGCACAGGTGTTCATATCGTCCTCACCGAAGGCCGGGGCCTGGTGGACAACGCCGGTGCCGTCCTCGGTGGTCACGTAGTCGGCGGACAGCACCTGGAAGCCGTTGCGCATATCGGCAAAGTAGTCGAAGATCGGCTGGTAGTTGAAGCCGGTCAGCTCAGCGCCGGTAAAGGTCTTGACGACCTCGGCGTCCTCGCCCAGCTCCTTGGCATACGCCGCGCGCAGCCCGTCGGCGAGCACGAACAGCCGGCCGGCAAATTCGCCTTCGCCGCCGACGCGCACCAGGGCATAAGTGACCTCGGGGTGCACGGCCAGGGCCGAGTTCGACGGCAGGGTCCACGGGGTGGTGGTCCAGGCCAGGAAGGAGGCATCGGCCAGCTCCGGGTTGGCCTGCAGCGTCTCCTCCGCGGCCGAGCCGGCCAGCGCACCGGTGACCGGGAAGGTCACGGTCAGCGTCGGGTCCTGGCGCATCTTGTAAGAGTCGTCCAGGCGGGTCTCCTGGTTCGACAGCGGGGTGTGCTCGGCCCAGGAGTACGGCAGCACGCGGAAGCCCTGGTAGATAAGGCCCTTGTCGTAGAGTTCCTTGAACGCCCACATGACCGATTCCATGAAGTCCAAGTCCATGGTCTTGTAGCCGTGGTCGAAATCCACCCAGCGGGCCTGGCGGGTGACGTAGTCCTTCCACTCCCCTGCGTAGCGCAGCACGGAGGACGCGCAGTACTCGTTGAAGCGCTCGAGGCCCATTTCCTCGATCTGGCCCTTGTCGGTGATGCCCAGCTGCTTTTCGGCTTCCAGCTCCGCCGGCAGGCCGTGGCAGTCCCAGCCGAACACGCGCGGGACGTAGTTACCCGCCATGGTCCGGTAGCGCGGGACGATGTCCTTGACGTAGCCGGTCAGCAGGTGGCCATAGTGCGGCAGGCCGTTAGCAAAAGGCGGGCCGTCGTAGAAGATGTACTCCGGCTTATCCTCAGTCTGCTCCAACGAGGCCTTAAAGGTCTCGTCCTTCTTCCAGTAGTCCTGGACGACCTCTTCCATGTCCGGGAAGCGGCTGGAACCGCCGGTCATATCGACCTTGGGGTACACGCCGCCAACATTGGGGCTGTGGTGGTTCACGGTTTACTCCATCCTTCACGCGCGGTAATTCAATCAAACCGCGGGGACGCCTGTAATAGACGCGGTACCACCCCGCTTGGAGCCCTAAAATTAGCGCTCCCGCTTCGTTGGTCGTGAAGGAGTTGACGGTCCCACCCGCCCGGTTCTAATAAGCGCTGCTCAGATAACGCAAAAGCAGCGCCGTTCTTCCGGAATACTCCCCGGTGATGGCCGGATCATCGTATATAAGCCCTTAGTATAGCCGCCCGAGCGCCGGCTGAGCCAGTCCCCGCGGGTTTCCTTTCGACTCGCCCGGCGGAAACGGGAAAACAGCTAGGACCGGTGTTCCGCGTCCTCTGGCTGCGAGTGCGGCGACGTCCGGTCCCCGCGGTGCTTGGCGAAGGCGTCAATTAAAACCAGGATGATGCCGGCGGCCGCCGCGACGAAAACCACCACGAGCGACCAGGTGGCCGCGGACAACAGGTAGTTAACGAAGGCGATGAAAGCGATAAACGCTAAGACCAAGGCAGCAATCAGCATGGAAGATGACGCCCTTTCTCGCAGATGCGGTTCTCACGATGGCTTATGCATTAAACCTACACCAAAGCCCCCGCCGCGCACGGTTATGACCGTGGGCGTGCGGGGGCGTGAGGCGGTACGGGAAAGATGTTCTTCCCCGGCGCAGCCTTAGGAGTTGGACTCGCCGTTCGGGGCGGCAGAGCCGCGGGTCTCGAGTTCTTCCAGCTGGGACTCCAGCAGGGTCTTCAGGCGGGTGCGGTACTCGCGCTCGAAGGTGCGCAGCTCGGAGATGCGGGTCTCCAGGGCGGTCTGCTGCTGCTTGACCGTGTTCATGATTTCGGTGTGCTTCTTCTCAGCGTCAGCCTGCAGGGCCGCTGCCTTCTCCTCGGCCTGGCGGATCTGGGCCTCGGCGCGGGAGTTAGCCTCGGACTCGGTCTGCTTGGCGCGCTGCTGAGCCTCGGCAACCTGGGCGTCGGCCTTCTTCTGGGCCTCGTCCAGCTGGGTGCGGGACTTGGTGTCGGCGTCGGACAGCTGCTTCTCGGCGGCGGTGCGGGCGTCGGTCAGCATGGACTCGGACTCGGCCTTGGCCTCGTTGGTCAGGCGGTCGGCCATCTCCTGGGCCAGGCCCAGCACGCGGGCGGCCTGCATGTGGGTCTCCGGGGTGGCCAGGCCGTTGGCATCCGCGGTGGCGGCAGCGGCCGGGGCCTCCTTGGCGGAGGAAGCGGAGACGTCCGCGACCTTCTTCTGCAGCTCCTGGTTTTCCTTCTTGGCAGCCTCGAGGTCGCGGCGAGCCTTGTCCAGGTCCTGCTTGGCCTTGGTGGCCTCGTCCTGGGCGGCCTTCAGCTCCTTGGAGTCGGCGCTGGACTTGCCAGCGGCAGCGGAAGCCTGCTCCTTCTTAGCGTTCTGCGCAGCCTCAGCCTTGGCGTCGGCCAGCTTCTTTTCGTATTCCTTGTCGAGCTGGGAGCGCAGGTCTGCCTCAATCTCCTTGCGGAGGGCGGCCTCATCGACCGAAGAGGTAGCGGACGCCGCGGAAGCGGTGGCGGCGCCGGAGCCGGACTGCAGGCTGTTGACCTGCGACTGCAGCTCGTCGTTCTCGTCCTGCAGCTGGGCAAGGGCGTCTTCAACCAGGTCGAGGAACTGGTCGACCTCGTCCTCGTTGTAGCCACGCTTGCCAATCGGCGGCTTGCTGAACGCGACGTTGTGTACATCAGCTGGTGACAGCGGCATTGACTTCTCTTCCCCTTCAAGTCGGTGCAACCCCGGAGGTTTCCGGAGTCAATAGAAGATATGAATCAAGCTACGAGCCTACACTCGTCGCCCGACCCAAGGTTTTCTAATCGGACAATAATACGATTCTTCGTTTCATTGTAACCAAAAAGACACAGTAACGGACGATTACTCAAGTCTCAATATTAAGCCGAGGTTGACGATTTTGCACTTTCGTTTACTTCTACCCCGCCGGACCCCGCCCGTTTACGGATTGGCCCAACCCGCCGGAGGCCGGCTAGACCGTGGCAGCTAGACCATCGTGGCGATGACGATATTCATCAGGACGGCCAGGATGATGAACAAGACGATGATGGACATGTCCAGCGCTACCCCGCCCAACCGCAGCGGCGGGATGACCTTGCGCAGGGCTTTTACGGGCGGATCCGTGACCGCGAACAGCGGCTCCGCGCACATCATGAACCAGCGCGGCGGGTTGAACTGCCGGGAAAAGGACTGGATCATCTCGATGATGATGCGCACGATTAGCGCCAGGGAAAAGATCCGGAGCACGGCGTACAGAATAATTCCTAATTGACTCACCCTTCCGACCCTATCCGAACTACCCCCACCTTCGGGGAATTACCCCGCAATGCGCAAAAATCCCCGGGTGCCCTCGCCGGGTTTAACCGGCGGGCAGGGCCCGGGGATTTAACGTCGTGGCGTTCTTAGCGCAGCTGGGCTGCGCGCTCCAGCTCCAGGGTGGAGATGTTGGCGCGCTCCGGCACGATGGCGAAGACGCGGCGGTCGGTGTCCAAGCCCTTGGTCAGGTCGACCATGCGGCCGCGCAGTGCGAAGCAAAGGCCGGCGGCGAAGTCGATGAAGCGCTTGGCAGCGGACTTCTCGGCGTCGGTCAGCTCGAAGACGACGGCGTCGCCATCGCGGAAGGGCTCACCGATCTTCGGGGCGTCGTTGTAGGTGGTCAGGGAAATCGGCACGATGGTCGGCGCGAACTCCGGCTCGGCCGGAGCGCGCTCGTAGCTCGGGCGCGGCTGGTAGGCCGCGGAACCCGCGGTGGCGTAGCGAGCGTCATCCTCGTAGTAGGCGTCGTCGTGCTCCATGTCCATCGGCTGGAGGCCGAAGAACTCCTTCGTGCGATCAATAAATGACATATGTGGTCTCCCTCTGACCCGAAATGTACAAGTGCGGTCTGATATGCGTCTTTGCGTTGGTTTTTAACCTACTGGCCGCGTGCCCATGATGCCGGTTCCGACACGCACGATATCCGTGCCCGCGAAAACTGCCTCGCGCAGATCCGCGCTCATCCCGGCCGACAGCTCTAGGGCGTGGCCGAGCTTCTCCCCCAGCTCATCGGCCAGCTGGCGCGCGGCGGAAAAGACCTCGGCCGCGTCCGCTTCCACGGGCGGGACGACCATGATGCCGCGCAGCTCCAGGTTGGCAAGCTCCTCGACGTAGCGCAGCAGGTCTTCGGCCGTGTCCCAGGCCGCCCCGCCGCGGGACGGGTCCGAGTCGTAGGACAGTTGCACGTAGACCGGTAGGTTCTCGGTGCGCTGGCCGCGCTCCCGGGCCAGTTCTACCCCGCGGTCGAGAGCGGCGGCGAGTTTCTCCGAGTCCAGCGAATGGACGCTGTGCGCCCAGCGGGCCACGTGGTTGGCCTTCTTGGTCTGGATCTGGCCGATCATGTGGAAGTGCATCTCGGGCAGCTGCTCGGCCTTGGCGCGGGCTTCCTGCTCGCGGTTTTCCGCGACGTCGGTGACCCCCAGCTGGCCGAGCAGCGCGATGTCCTCGGCCGGGTGAAACTTGGTTACCGGCAGCAGGCGCGGCTCCGGGCGGCCGGCCTCGGCGGCTAAGGCAGCTATCTGCTCGCGGGTGTTAGCCAGGCCGCGCTCCAGTTCGGCTAGCCGGGCCTGGTCGCTACTTTGGGCTGCCGGGTCCTGCGGGGTGGTTTTATCGGTCATTGTCGGTCTCCTCCTCCAACCAGATGAGTCCTGCCTGCCGGCCGGTGGTGCCCTCCCGGCGGTAGGAAAAGAAAGTGCTGTCTTCGATGGTGCACCGCGGATCCGCCTGGATGGCGGTCACGCCCAAGCTCATCAGCTGCCGGATCAGTCCGGCCCGCACATCGATACCTGGGGTCCCCTTCTCCGTGGTCGTGCGCGATCCGGGTAGGTGGGCCTCGACGTCGGCGGCCATGTCTGCGGGCACCTCGTAGTGGCGGCCGCTGGCGGCTGGGCCCAGCAGCACCTGCAGGCGTTCGGGGCGGGCGCCGAGATCGCACATCGCCTCGACGGTCGCCGGCACGATCCCGTTGCGCGCGCCTAAGCGCCCGGCGTGGGCCGCGGCGACCACGCGGGCCTCCGGGTCGGCTAGCAGCACCGGGGTGCAGTCAGCCACCAGCACGCCCAGGGCCAGACCCTCGGTGGCCGTAACCAGTGCATCGGTGGCCTCCACTGGTGTAGAACGCGGGCCGTCGACGACGGTGACGTTGTTGGTGTGGAGCTGCTCCATCCAGACGATGTCATCAAGGCGGAGTAGCTCCTGCAGGCGCTGCCGGTTTGCCGCTACCGCCGCCGGGTCGTCGCCGACGTGCTCGGCCAGGTTGAACGACTCGTACGGAGACGCCGAAGCCCCTCCCGAGCGGGCCGTAAAGACCATCCGGAAGGGGCGTTTCAGGCGGGCGGGGCGGGTGGTGCGTGCTTCCTCGTTTACTGGCATGCACTCCAGACTAGCGCGCGCTATGGATCAATTAGCGCAAGAAGTCCGGCACGTCCAAGTCGTCGTCGCCGCGGTTGTCGCGCTCGTCGCGGTAGCTCGGGCGGTAGTCCTCGCGCGGGGCCTCGCGCTCGAAGCGCTCGCGGGTGGTGAACAGGCCGCCGTCGCCGCGGGTATCGCCGGCGCGGCGCTGCGGCTCCGACTCGCGCGGGCTGTAGCCCTCGCGCTCGTCGTGGCGCAGCTGGTGGCGCGGCTCGTAGCCGCCGCGCGGCTCCTCGGCCGGCTCCGGCTCGGTGGCGCGGTCGCGGTTTTCGAACAGCGAACCGGAACGCTGCTGGGACTGCTGCGGGCGGGCCTCGCCAGCCGGCTTATCCGTGGCGTTCTTCTCGGCGTCGAAACCGGTAGCGATGATGGTCACGCGGACCTCGTCGCCCAGGTTGTCGTCGATGATGGTGCCGAAAATTAGGTTGACGTCCGGGTCGGCTTTCTCCTCGACCATGGAGGAGGCCTCGTAGACCTCCTGCAGGCCCAGATCGGAGCCGCCAGCCACGGACAGCAGCACGCCCTTGGCGCCTTCCATGGTGGACTCCAGCAGCGGGGAGTTGATGGCCTGCTCGGCCGCGGTCATGACTCGGTTGTCGCCGCGGGCGGAGCCCACGCCCATCAGGGCGGAGCCGGCGTCGGCCATCACGGAGCGAACGTCGGCAAAGTCAACGTTGATCATGCCCGGGATCAGGATCAGGTTGGAAATGCCCTGGACACCGTTGTGGAGGACCTCATCGGCGGCGCGGAAGGCTTCCATCATGGACAGGTTCTCGTCGCCCAGCTGCAGCAAGCGGTCGTTCGGGATGACGATCAGGGTGTCACAGACCTCGCGGAGCTGCTCGATACCTTCCAGGGCTTGGCGGGTACGGCGGGCGCCCTCGAACTTGAAGGGCTTGGTGACAACACCGACGGTCAGCGCGCCCTGCTTCTTGGCGATGGAGGCCACGACCGGGGCGGCGCCGGTGCCGGTGCCGCCGCCTTCGCCGGCGGTGACGAAGACCATGTCGGCGCCGTTGAGGGCGTCCTCGATCTCGGACTTGTTGTCCTCGGCGGAGGTGCGGCCGACCTCCGGGTTGGCGCCGGCGCCCAGGCCGCGGGTGGCCTCGCGGCCGATGTCGAGCTTGAAGTCAGCGTCGGAGAAGATCAACGCCTGGGAGTCCGTGTTGATAGCCACGAACTCGACGCCCTTGAGGCCTTCTTCGATCATGCGGTTGACGGCGTTGACGCCGCCGCCGCCGACGCCGACGACCTTGATTTCCGCCAAATTGTTGTTCGGTGTGCTCATGAGAGGTGGTCAAACCTTTCGGGATTTGTTGGTAAATAAACGAGGAATTGCGCGCCTGTGACGCGGTTGCTTTCCATCTTCACTGACACACGTGTAATTTACGTGTTCATTTGCCCGCGTGTCGGTACCCTCAACCTCTACTTTAGGGTTGCTGACATGGGCTTTTATGCAGTTCGCGCCCCCACCACACGGCAATCTGGCAGGGGCGCGATGTTGCGAATTTTTTCCGGCGCTAATCGCGCTTGGTCACCAACTCGGGGTTAGTGATATTCCAATGGGTGCCGTCCATCTGCAGCACGGTGGAAAACGCGCGGGCCTTGTCCGCGTTGTCGTCGTTCGCGCCCCAGACTACCGTGCGCCCGGACGCCAGGTGCAACGTCGCCGAGTACTTCTCGTCCATGCTGAGCTTTTCGACCTGCGCGCGCTGATCCTGCGACAGGGCCGCCAGGATTTCTACGGCGTCGACCAAGCCGGCCTCCTCGTTGCTATCGATCTCCACGGCGCCTTCCGGCGGCTCGGCGACGACGAACTCCTTGCCCGCCGAGTCGATGAGGTGGGTGCCATCGCCCTCGCGCAGGAAGGCCACGGCTTCCCGCTCGGTGATGTCGACCTGCACCGTGCTGGGCAGGGAGCGGCCCACCGTCGCGGATTTCACCCACGGCAGCGTGGCCACGCCCTCGGCGGCCGCATGCGCGTCCAGGCGCATCAGGTTGCTGCCCTCGGCGATCCCGGAGGCCTCGCGGACCTCTTCCTCCGTGACCTGGCTGGCGCCGTTGAGCTCGAAATCCTGGGCCTTGAACACGGGGAAGAACCAGACCACGGCGGCGGCGATGGCCACCACCGCCACCAGGGCGCCTGCCACCGAAAGTACTAGCTTGCCCCTCATCGGAAACGCTGCTCCAGCTCAGTCAGGATCTCCGCGGCCACCAGGGTGACCGAGCCAGCGCCCATGGTCAGGACCAGGTCGCCCGGTTGCACGGCCGCGACCACGCTGGCCGCCGCCGCGGAGAAGTCCGGCTCGTAGAAGACCTCGGTGCCCGCGGGGATCTTGTCGGTGATAATCCGGGAGGTGATCCCTTCTACCGGTTGCTCGCGGGCGCCGTAGATATCCAGCACCACCGCCACGTCCGCCAGGCTCAGCGCGTCGGCGAATTCCTGCTGGAATTTCATGGTGCGCGAGTACAGGTGCGGCTGGAAACAGACCACCACGCGGCCAGAGCGGGTGGTCGCCTCCACCCGCTCGCGGGCGGCGCGCAGGACCGCGGCGACCTCCGTCGGGTGGTGCGCGTAGTCGTCGAAGACCTCGACCGGCTCCTGGCCCTTAAGCCCCGCCGGGACGGACCCGCGGTACTCAAACCGCCGGCGCACGCCCGTGAAGTCGCTGAGCCCGTCGGCCAGCTTGTGCGGGTCCGCGCCCGCCAGCGTGCCGGCCACCAGGGCCGCCGCCGAGTTGAGCACCATGTGGTGCCCGGGGACCTGCAGCAGGTAGTCCAGGCCCACCGAGTGCCCCGCAACGTCCAGGTGCACGGTCACGCGGGTGCCCTCCGCGGTGGCTTCCTCGGTGGAGATGACCGCGCCCGCCGGGATCTCCGGGTAGCGCTCCACGGCGGCGGGGGTGCCGTAGCCGAGCACGTCGATGCCGCGCTGTGCGGCGCGCTGCCCCATCTGGGCGGCGTGCTCGTCCTCCAAGCAGACCACCAGGTGGCCGGTGGGGGTGATCCGATCGGCGAAGTCCTCGAAGACCTGGAAATAGGCCTCCGGGGTGCCGAAGTAGTCCAGGTGGTCGGGCTCGATGTTGGTCACCACGGCCACGTCCGGGCGGTAGCGCAGTAGGGACGCGTCCGACTCGTCGGCTTCGGCCACGAAGGCCATTCCGGTGCCGTGGTGCGCGTTGGTGCCGGCCCGGTTGAGCTGGCCGCCGATGGCAAAGGACGGGCCCTCGCCGGCCTGCTGTAGCGCGTTGACCGTCATCGAGGTCGTCGAGGTTTTGCCGTGGGTGCCGGCCAGCAGCACCTGGGTGTAGCCCTCCATGAGCTCGCCCAGCAGGTCGGAGCGGCGGATGACCGGGATCCCGGCCTCCCGCGCGGCGACCAGCTCCGGGTTGTCCTGCGGGATAGCGGCGAAGGAGGTGACCACGGCGGTCGGCTCGGCGCCGGAAAGCCGCAGGTTCTCCGCCGCGTGGCCGACCGAGATTTTCGCGCCGAGGGTGCGCAGGACCTCCACGGCGGTGGACTCCTTTTGGTCCGAGCCGGACACGGCGCTGCCACGGGCCAGGAGGATCCGGGCCAGGCCGGACATGCCCGCGCCGCCGATGCCCACGAGGTGGACCCGGTCGAGGTTAACTGCGTCGGGGGTGGATTCGGGGCCCACTAGGATTCCTCCTTGGCTTCTCGGATAGCGGTAGCGATGTGGTCAGCCAGGCGCTGGGCCGCGCCGCCGGCCGCGCTGTCGGCGACCGCCGCGCGCATGGCCTTTAGGCGATCCTCGTCGCCCAGGATGGCGCGGACCTCGCGGTCGAGGCGGGCACCGTCCAGCTCGGCATCGGGGACCTGGACGGCCGCGCCGGCGGCCACCACGTCCTTCGAGTTGAGCGCCTGCTCGCCGTTGCCGTGCGGCAGCGGCACGTAGATGGCCGGCACGCCGGCGGCGGAAACCTCCGCGACCGTCATCGCCCCGGAGCGGCAGACCGCCAGATCCGCCACGGCCAGGGCCGCGGACATATCGTCGATATAGGGCACCGGCACGTAGTTGTCGGTCTGAGCCGGCAGCTCGTTCTTCTTGCCGACCGCGTGCAGGACCTGGAACTCCCCGGCCCAGCCGGGGTGTGCTTCGGCGACGGCCCGGTTGATGCTGGCCGCACCCTGGGAGCCGCCGGTGACCAAGATGGTGGGAATACGCTCGCGCAGGCCCCACAGCTCGCGCCCGCGGGCGGCGGCCTCCGGATCCTGGCCGAGCTCCGGGCGCACCGGGATGCCGACCTGCTCGCCCGGCATGCCCGAATTCGGGTGGGCGTTGAAGCCGATGCCGCCCAGCTTGACGCCCAGCTTATTGGCCAGGCCCGCCAACGCGTTGGTCTCGAGCACGTAGAAGGGCAGGTGGTGGCTGGCCGCGGCCAGGTAGGCCGGCGCGGCGACGTAGCCGCCGGTGCCGAAGACGGCATCCGCGTCCACCTTCTTGAGAACCTTGCGCGCTTCCAGCACAGAACGCACCAGGCGGTACGGCAGCTTCAGCAGGTCCAGGCTGAGCTTGCGCGGGATCGGGACCGGGGTGATCATTTCCAGGTCCACCCCGCGGGCGGGAATAAGGTCGCTCTCCAGCCCCTTCTGGGTGCCCAGAGCGGTAATACGGGCGCCGTAGTCACGCTGCAGGACAGCGGCCACAGCCAGCGCCGGCTCGATGTGGCCGGCAGTGCCGCCACCAGCGACGACGACGGATAAAGGCTTTGAATTCATGAACTACAGGCTACCAGCGCCGGCGCGGGTTCCTGTCCCCGCCGCGCCCGGCGGAATCCTGCCCGCGCGGCGTGGAGCGCACCGGGCGGGTCCGCCCGGTCACCGGCGAGCCAAAACGCTCCTCCCGCTGCGCCTGGCGGCGGGCGCTGCCCCGCTTTTGGGGGTTAGCGCTCGGGCGCTCGGGCCGGCGGTCCCGGGGCGCGCCCGAACCGTCGGCACGACGGCGACCGCCGCGCGGGGCGGCATCGGCCGGCTCCGGTTCCGCGATGAAGAACAGCCGGTCGAAGAGGGGACGCCCGTAGTTGCGCATCGCCGAGACCGCCTCCGGCTCGTGCCGGGCCACGTTGCACAGAAGGCCCATGGAGCCAATGGTGATAATCGCCGCGGTGCCGCCGGCCGAGATCATCGGCAGCTGGATGCCGGTCACCGGCAGGAGGCCGACGACGTAGCCGATGTTGAAGTAGGCCTGCGCAACGACGCCGGTGGTCAGGGTCGCGGCCATGAGGGCGTGGAACTGGTTCTGCGCGCGCAGCGCGGTGCGGATGCCGAAGAACCCGAGCAGGGCGAAGAGCACGATGACCAGCGCGCCGCCCCACAGGCCGAGCTCCTCGCCCACCACGGCGAAGATGAAGTCGTTTTTCGCCTCCGGCAGGTAGAACCACTTGGCGCGGGACTGGCCGATGCCCACGCCGGCGATGCCGCCGTCGGCCAGCGAGAGGAAGCCCTGGTAGGCCTGGAAGCCGGTGCCCTGGGTGTCCTGGATGTTGCCCACCAACGCGTCGAAGTAGGTGTGGAAACGGTGCGAGCGGAAGCCGCCCGACAGGAAGACGAAGATCACGCCCGCCACGGCCAGCCCGATAATGGAGGCGACCACGCGCCAGTCCACGCCGGCGAAGAACAGGGTAAACACGACGACCACGGCAAACGACATGGCCATACCCAGGTCGCCCTGCAGGATAATCAGCAGGAACATCAGGCCCGCGATGGCCGAGTAGACCATGAACGGATCCAGCAGGTCCTTCGGGCGGTGCTGCTTATTGGCCAGCGCCGAGGCGCCGAAGAGGCCGATGGCTACGCGGGCGAGCTCCGAGGGCTGCAGGGAAATCGGGCCCAAGATGATCCACGACTGGGAGCCAACCTCCGCGCGGCCGGTACCAACCCCCGGGATGAGCACCAGGATCAGCAGCACGATGGACAGCAAGAGGATCCACGGGATGGCCCAGCGCATGGCGCGCGGCGGGATCTTCAGCGCCAACCAAAAGGCCAGCAGGCCGACCAGGACCATCGCGGACTGGCGCAGCGCCTGGCCCCAGACCAGGCCGGATTCCACAAGGGACTCGGCCATGGAGGAGGAAAAGACCATCGTCACGCCGATACCGACGAGCAGGAAGATGATGATCCGCAACATCAGATAGTCCAGCCCCGACCACTTGTTCATCTGCTCGTGGCGGCGCTCGAGGAAATTGGCCACCCGCTGCCCGGGCTTGGCTGACTTCTGCGTTGTGGAGGTCATTGCGCTGGCTTCTCCTCGTTATCTTCTCCGGCATCCGGCGCGGGACGGTGATCCGATTTTTCCGTGACCGCACGCGCCGCCGCGGCGAAGAAATCGCCGCGCTGTGCCATCCCGGTGTACATGTCTAACGATGCCGCAGCCGGGGCCAAAAGTACGGTATCCCCCGCTTCGGCGTGTTGCCAGGCCGCGGCCACCGCGGTCTCCATGGCCGCCTGCGGATCCTGCTCGTCTAGGACGGTTACGGGAACCTGCGGGGCGTGGGCTTGGAGCGCCTGAGCCACCAGCTCCCGGTCCTTGCCCAGCACGACCGCGGCCTTGAGCTGGTCGGCGTGGGTGGCAACCAGCTCGCTGACATCTGCTCCCTTGAGCTGCCCGCCGGCCAGCCAGATGACCCGGTCGAGGCCTTCCAGGGCGGCGTCCGCGGCGTGCGGGTTGGTGGCCTTGGAGTTGTCGATGAAGCTGACCCCGCCGTGGCGGTGGACGACCGCGCCGCGGTGTCCGGCGACGTGGTAGGCCGCCAGGCCCGCCTGGACGGCCTCGCGGCTCGCCCCGGCGGCCAGCCCGGCCGCGGCGGCAGCACAAGCGTCCAGGACGCCGGCCAGACCGGCCGGCTCTACCCCATCGGCCGAGACCAGGTCGAGGTCCTCGCCGTCCAGGCGGGCAATGATCCGCCCGCCTTCCACGCCGACCTGCCCGGCCTGCGGGGTCTGGGAGCTAAAGGAATAGACCTGCGGCGCCAGGTCCCCGGCTTGGCGGGCCCGGGAGACCAGTTCCATCACGTGCGCGTCGTCCGTGCCGGCAATGGCGATGCCGCCGTGCATGACCTTGGCCTTATCGGCGGCGTAATTGTCGAAGCTGCCGTGCCAGTCGAGGTGGTCCTCGGCCAGGTTGAGCAAAACGCCCACCTCCGGGCGCAGCTGGCTGGCCCAGTGCAGCTGGAAGGAAGACAGCTCGGCGACCAGCACGTCGACGCGATCGTTGTCCTGGATGGCGTCGAAGACGGAGACGCCGATGTTGCCCACCGGCACCGCGCGGCGCCCGGTGCGGTTAGTATCTGCCTGCATGATGGCCGCCAGCATGCCGGTGGTCGTGGTCTTGCCGTTAGTGCCGGTGATGACCAGCCACTGGCGGGCCGGCCCGAAGGTGCCGGCCGCGTCCAGGCGGTAGGCCAGCTCGACGTCCCCGATGACCTCGACGCCGGCGGCCCGGTAGGCCTCCAGCAGCGGTGAGTCCGGTCGCCAGCCCGGGGAGGTTACCACCAGGTCGATCTGGCCGTCGCCGGCGACGGCCATGGCCTGCTCGGTGCTGAGCCCGGCCGCCCTCGCCCCGCAATCGTCCAGCGCGGTCTGTCGCGCCTGCGGATTGTCGTCGGCGATTGTGACCGCGAAGTTCAGGCGGTCCAGGACTCGGGCGCACCCGCGCCCGGATACGCCCGCGCCCGCTACCAGCACCCGGCGGGCCTGGGCCAGGTCCGCGGGCAGACTACGCGCCGTGTGCTCAGTCATGGTGTTGTCGAAGACTCCTACTCTTTGCTGTCTTAGTCGCTAGATTCCGATGCCCGCGGCGGTCAGCCAGTCCGCGTAGAACAGGGCCACGCCGAGCATGGCGGCCATGCCGGCCAGCAGCCAGAAGCGGATGACCACGGAGGTCTCCGGCCAGCCGCCGTTTTCGAAGTGGTGGTGGATGGGCGCCATGCGGAAAAAGCGCTTGCCGGTGGTCTTGAAGACGGCGACCTGGATGACCACGGAGGCCGCCTCCACGACGAACAGGGAGCCGATGATGATCATCAGCAGCTCGGTGTGGGTGGTTACGGAAATACCCGCGACCAGGCCGCCGAGCGCCAGGGAGCCGGTGTCACCCATGAAGATCTTGGCCGGCGCCGCGTTCCACCACAGGAAACCCAGGCAGCCGCCCAGCCCGGCCGCGGCCAAGATGGCCAGGTCCAGCGGGTCGCGGACCTCGTAGCAGCCGGCGGCGTGTTCGGCACCGCAGGCGTTGCGGAACTGCCAGAAGGTGATCAGGCTGTAGGCGCCCATCACGAAGGCGGTCGTGCCGGCCGCGAGCCCGTCCAGACCGTCGGTCAGGTTGACCGCGTTCGACCAGGCCGCGATGAGGATATACATGAAGACCAGGAAGACGATGGTGCCGATGACGGCGCCGCCGACGGCGATATCGAAGGTGTCGATCTCGCGGAACATCGACAGCTTCGTCGACGCCGGGGTCAGCCCGTTCTCGTTCGGGAACTGCAGCGCCAGGAAGCCGAAGGCCAGGGCCAGTGCGAGCTGCCCGATGAGCTTGGCCTTCTTGTTCAGGCCCAGGTTGCGGGCCTTGAACAGTTTGATGAAGTCATCCGCGAAGCCCAGGCCGCCCAGCCCCAGGGTCAAGCCCAGGACCAAGACTCCGGAGACAGTGAACCCGCCCTTGCCGGAGATGAGCCCGTAGAGGCCCGTGGTCAGGTAGGCCACGACGATGCCGGCCAGGATCGCCAGCCCGCCCATGGTCGGGGTCCCGCGTTTGCGCAGGTGCGACTTGGGGCCGTCTTCGCGGATCTCCTGCCCCTTGCCGGCGTGGGAGAAATACCGAATCAGCCAGGGGGTGAAGAAAATCGCGACGATAAAGCTAATTACGCCGGAGACAATAATCTGGGTCACTGTGAACGTGGTCCTTCTAATACAACAAAGAGCAGTCTGAAGAAATTCTGCGCGAGCTTATTTTAGCGAGGCGGTTCTAGCCCTCGCCCTTTAAGGTTGCGGCTACCCGCCACAGCTGCTGGGCGTTCGAGGCCTTGATGAGCACCACGTCCTTCGCCGCGCGCTGCGACCACTGCTCCACCCCGGCGGGCGGGGTCCGCAGGGTTTCCTCGACCAGCTGGGCGGCCTGCGCGTGGTCCGCCCCGACGGTCGTGGTGATCCCGCGGTCGGCAGCCGCGGCGGCCAGGGCCCGGCAGGCCGGGGTGTCGCCGACGACGATGAGCCGGTCGACGTTGTACTTCGCCAGCTCCGCGCCCAACTGCTGGTGGGCCTGCTCGGCTTCCGCGCCGAGCTCGCCCATCTCGCCGAGCACCGCGATGGCCCGCGCGTCCGGCCGGGCGGCCGTGGTGTAGCCCAGCGCCGCGATGGCCGCGCGCATGGAGTCCGGGTTGGCGTTGTAGGAGTCGTTGATGATGGTGACCCCGTCCGGGCGGCTATAGACGTCCATCCGGTTCGCCGAGGCATTCCGGTGCCCACTCAGGGCCGCGGCTACCTTTTCTGCCGGGATCCCCGACTCGATGGCCGAGGCGGCGGCCGCCAGAGCGTTGGAGACCTGGTGGACGCCGAAGACCTGCAGCTTGATTCGCTGCGGGGCGGCGTTCGGCGAGTGGAGGGTAAAAGCGGCGCGCGCGACATCGTCCAGCTCTACGTCGGTGGCGGTGTAGTCCGCCTCCGGCGCCGGCGGGTTGGCCGCGGAGTAGTAGACGACCTTGGCCTCGGTGCGCGAAGCCATCGCGGCGACGAAGGAGTCGTCGGCGTTGAGCACCGCTACCCCGCCCTCGGCGGCGGCCGGCAGGGCCTCGACCAGCTCGCCCTTGGCCTGCGCGATGTTCTCCCGGGAGCCGAATTCTCCCAGGTGGGCCGAGCCGACGTTAAGCACCGCGCCGATGGTCGGCCGGGCGATGTCGGCCAGGTGGCGGATGTGGCCGATGCCGCGCGCCGACATCTCCGCGACCAGGTACTTGGTCTGCCAGTCGCACCGCAGCGCGGTGTAGGGGTGGCCGACCTCGTTGTTGAAGGAGCCGGGCGGGGCGACGGTCTCGCCCGCGCAGTGGAAGATGGCCGCCATCAGGTCCTTGGTCGAGGTCTTGCCGGCGGAACCGGTGACCCCGACGATGGTCAGGTTGCCGTTGTCGGCCAGCCGGCGAGTGACCGCCTGCGCCAGCGCCGAGAGGGCGCGGACGACGGCGGCGGCGGAACCGTCGGAGTCGTGGGCGTAGATATCGGCGTTGGCGCCGTCGCCCTCGACGCGGTCGGTGGGTTCGACGACGATCGCCGGAACGCCCACCGGGCGGGCGGCCAGCACGGCCACCGCGCCCTGGTCGACGGCCGCGCGGGCGTAATCGTGCCCATCGACGCGGGCGCCGGGCAGGGCCAAAAACAGCCCGCCCGGGGTGATCTTGCGCGAATCAAATTCGACGAAGCTGGTGACCTGAGCCTGCGGGTCATCGACCTCGTCCAGGTAGCCGCCGGTTATCTCGGCTATCTCTTTTAGCGTTAGCTCAATCATGCTTCTTCCTTCCCCGCCGGCCTGCTGCCGGAGGTCTTAGTTTCCAGTGCGCGCTGTACCTCTTCCCGGTCGTCAAAGTGGTGGACCGTGTCCCCCACGATCTGGCCGACTTCGTGGCCTTTGCCTACCACGATAATCGCATCGCCCGGCTGTGCCCACTGGATGGCCGCGTCGATGGCCGCGGCGCGGGAGGGGTATTCGGCCAGGGTGACTTCGTCGTCGCGCTCGGCGGCGGCCTCCCGGGCGCCAGCCAGCACGGCCGCGCGGATGGGGGCCGGGTCCTCGGTGCGGGGGTTGTCGTCGGTGACCGCCACGTAGTCGGCGCGGCTGGCCGCCGCCTGCCCCATCAGCGGGCGCTTCGAGGAGTCGCGGTCGCCACCGGCGCCGATGACGATGCCGATGCGCCCCTCCGGGCGCTCGGAGGTCCGGATCTGCTCACGCAGGGTGTCCAAGACCGCGGCCACGGCCGCCGGCTTGTGGGCGTAGTCGACCACGGCGACGAAATCCTGCCCGCAGTCCACGCGCTGCATGCGGCCGGGTACCGCGACGCCGGCCACGCCTTCCAGGAAGGTTTCCACGTCCACCCCGGCCGCGGCGGCCATCCCGGCCGCCAGCGCGGCGTTGGCCACGTTGAACTTGCCGGGCAGCGGGACCGTGAATTCGTAGTCCTTGCCCTCCAGGCTCAGCACGCCGTGCTGCTCGCCCGTCGGCTCGACCGCGGTGTGGTGGGCGGTGACGATTTTCCCGGCGTTGGTCGTTACGGCCGACTCGGCCGTCGCGACCTCCGCGGTGGGCGTGCCCGCCGCCCGCGACAGTTCCACCAGGCGCTGGCCCCAGGAGTCGTCGACGCAGATGACGGCGGACGCGGCGGCCTCGGGCCCGTTAAACAGGCGCGCCTTGGTCAGGAAATAGTCTTCCATCGTCGGGTGGAAGTCCAGGTGGTCCTGCGACAGGTTGGTGAACCCGCCGACTGCGAACTGGGTGCCTTGGACGCGGCCCAAGGCCAGGGCGTGGGAGGAGACCTCCATGACGACGTGGGTAACACCCTGGTCGCGCATCTGCGCGAAAAGTTCTTGAAGCTTAGGAGCCTCCGGGGTGGTCAGGGACGTCGGCACCGGGGTGCGGTTGATGCGCGTGCCGGTCGTTCCGATAAGGCCTACCTGGTAGCCGGCCGCCAGCAGCCCGGCCTCCAGCAGGTAGCTGGTGGTGGTCTTGCCGGAGGTGCCGGTAACTCCCAGGATGGTCAGGTCGGCCGAGGGGTGGTCGTAGATCTCGGCGGAGATAGTTCCCAGCACCGCGCGGATGTCCTCGACCACCAGGCGGGGGCGCGTGTCGCCGGCCGCGTCGAGGATCTCCGCGCCGGCGGCATCGGTAAGCACGGCCGCGGCTGGGGTGTCGGCGGCGAAACGGGCGCCGTGGGCGTGCAGGCCGGGCAGGGCCGCGAACATCCCGCCCGGGGCGATGGAGCGCGAGTCCAGTCCGATGCTGCTAACTTCCGTCTCCGGCGAGCCGCTCAGGTTCCCGCCGGCCAACTGCGCCAGTCGCGCTAGCGTACGTGCCATGGTGTTGTTCTCCTATTCCGCCCGCAGTTTAAGGTTCTTGCCCTCCGGAGAGGTGGGTATGTTGTCTCGGTTCAGCAGCCAGCTGGCGATGTCGCTAAACACCGGCGCGGCAGACTGCCCGCCGGAGCCGTCGTCGTTGACGCCGGATTTCGGCTCGTCCAGCATGATGGCGACCACGAAGCGCGGATCGTCCGCCGGGGCCACGCCCGCGAAGGTAATCCAGTAGGCGGAATTAGAATACGCCCCAGTATTAGGGTCGACCTTCTGAGCCGTGCCGGTCTTGCCCGACAGCTGGTAGCCGTCGATGCCCGCGCCCTGCGCCGTGCCGGACTGCACGCCCGCCGGGTCCTCCTGGAAGACCGCCCGGAACATGTCCAGGGTGGTCTTCGCCGCGGCCGGGCTGATGACCTGGGTCTTCTCCGGCTCGGAGTGGATGCGGTCCTCGCCGGCTTCGCCCTCGATGTCCTGGATAATGCGCGGGGTAATGCGCTCGCCCTCGTTGGCGATGGTCTGGTAGACGCTGGCCATCTGCAGCGTCGTCCAGGACATGCCCTGGCCGATCGGCAGGTTGGCGAAGGTACCGCCGGACCACTGCTCGAAGGCCGGTACCAGGCCGCCGGACTCGTTCGGCAGCTCGATGCCGCTGGTGTTGCCCAGCCCGAAGGCCTCGAGGTACTTCGAGAAGGTCTTGTCCCCCAGCTTCTCCGCGAGCATCAGCGTGCCGACGTTCGAGGACTTACCGAAGATGCCGGCCGTGGTGTACGGCTCGACGCCGTGCTGCCAGGCGTCGTTGACCGTCACGCCGGCCATGTCGATGGAGCCGGGGACCTGGTGGACTTCCTCCGGGGTGGTTACGCCCTCCTCGATCGCCGCGGCGGCGGTGACAATCTTGGCCACCGAGCCCGGCTCGTAGGGGTGCGAGATCGACGGGTTTTCGAAGCCCTTGCCGGCCTTGACCTGCTTTTCGATGTCCTCGTTCGGGTCGATGGTGTCCGTGTTCGCCATGGCGAGCACCTCGCCGGTGGCCGAATCCAGCACCACGGCCTCGGCGGACTTGGCCTGCGAATTGGCCTTGGCCTTCTCCAGCTTCTGCTGCACGAAGGTCTGCAGGTCCAGATCCAGCGTCAGGTGGACGTTGGCGCCGTCGACGGCGTTGACCTCATCGCGCAGGGTGCCCGGGATGGGCTGCCCGTCGGTGGACACGTCCTCGGTCTTGCGCCCGTCGATGCCCGTGAGCGTCGAGTCCCCGGACGCCTCCAGGCCGAACTGGCCCTGGCCGTCCATGGAAACCTTGCCGATCACGTTCTCGGCGATGGCCCCGTTCGGGTACTGGCGGATGTCCTGGTGGTCGGCGGCCACACCGTGGTATTCCTCGGCGATTTCGACGGCCACGTCCGGATCGACGTTGCGCACCAGCACCTCGTACTGGGTGTCCGCCTTCAGGTTGTCGAGGATCTCCTTGTCGTCGACGCTGCCGACCTCCGCGCCGGCGTCCTTGATCATCTTCGGGATGCCCTTGGACATCTCCTTCAGCCGGTTATCGACGGCCTCGCCGGCCTTCTTCTCCAGGTCCTCGCCGCTGGCGCCTTCGGCGCTCAGCTCGTTGGTGAACTGCTCTTCCAGCTCCTTGCGCAGGCGCGTCGGCGAGACCGTCAGGGAGCGGGCCTGCATGGTATAGGCCAGGCGCTGCCCGTCGCTATCGGTGATCTCGCCGCGGCGGGCCGGCTCCACGTAGACGCGGGAGCGCTGCTCCATGGCCTTGGCCGACAGATCCGGCCCCCAGACCACCTGCACCCATGCCAGGCGCCCCACCAGCAACAGCATGCCTACCAACAGGAAAGCCATGATGAGCCGCAGGCGCTTGGACATCATGTGCGAATTCTTGTAGAGCTTCTTTACCTGCGGTTGGGTGCTAGCCGGCCGCGTGTTCTCCGCGGCGGTAGCGTAGCTGCGACCGCCAGCGCGCGGCTGACGGCCCGATTGCCCCACCCGCGCGCCGGTATCGCGATACCGCCGGTGCGGGCGCGATCCCGGATTCCGTGACGTCACGGTGGTAAGTCACCTGCCTTATTCATTTCCTTTGGGGCAACCACCCGGCTGCCCAAAGCAACTGCTAATTCCCGGCTCCAGAATACGGGGCGCGGACCGGCAGATCCGGTAACTCGTCCGCGCGTGGTGCATTCGATTCCGCGTTCTGCTGGCGGTCCTCGCCCTGGCGCTGGGAATCAGCCTGCGGCGAACGATGCCCGTCCGGCGTCGCGTTGAGACTATCGGACATGCCTTCCGTGTCGTCCGGGTTGCTGGAGGCGCGGCCCGGGCGGATTGCCGTGCCGTTGACGTCAATGATGGCTTCCTGCTCATCCGTCGCCGCGCGCTTTTCTTCCACCTTGCCGTCCTCGGCGACCTCGACGACGCCCGGGTTGGTGGGCACGCCCATGTTCGCGTCCGCGGCACGGCGGGCCACGTCCGCGGTGGAGCGGACGTTTTCCAGGTCGCGGTTCAGCGTCTCAATCTGGTTGCTCAGCTGCGATTCCTGCGCGGAGAGCTGCTGGATCTTGAAGGTCTGGGAGGTCGACAGGCCGGACAGCCACATCGCCAGGCACACCCCGCCGATGAGCAGCACGATGGCCACCGCCGACAGGCGGGCGAACAGCGAGTTCTTCTTGATGGGCGTCAGGCGGCGGCCGCGCTGGGAGACCACCTGCTGCGAGCCTAGGCGCTGGTAGCGCGGCCCGTGCGGGCTGGTGGTGCCGTGGGTGCTGCGCCGCGGGCGCACCTCCCGGCGTTCCGGGGTGCGCGTGCGGGCGGTGCGCTGGGTGCCGCGGCGGTTATCCCGCTCGAGCAGCGCGGTGGCCGCTCCGGTGTCTTCTCCGGTGGTGAAATCTCGGCTAGCTCCCATGGAGCGGTGTCCCTTCGTCGAGTATGGGCGGGTGGTGCGTCGCGTGGTCTGGGTCATGGTGTGCCTCCAGGGGAAAGCAGCTGCGGGGTGCCGGCTATTCGCTCCAACGCCCGCACCCGCACCGAGGCGGCCCGCGGGTTCTCCGCGATCTCCGCCTGCGAGGCTTTCTCTGCCCCGCGGGTGATCACCCGGTAGTCCGGTTCGGTCCCCGGCAGGTCCATCGGCAGCCCCTCCGGGGTCGACGACGTCGACTGCTCCTTGAAGTACTGCTTGACCAGGCGGTCCTCCAGGGACTGGTAGCTCATAAAGACCGCGCGGCCGCCGACGCGCAGCGCCGCGGTGATGACCGGCAGGACCTGCTCAATGGCCTCGAGCTCTCGGTTGACTTCCACGCGCAGTGCCTGGAAGGTGCGCTTGGCCGGGTGGCCGCCCGTGCGCCGGGTCGCCGCCGGGATGGTGGCGTAGAGCAGGTCGACGAGCCGCGCCGAGTCACGGAAGGGTTCTTTTTCCCGCTCGCGCACGACGGCGCTGGCAATCTTGCCGGCGAAGCGCTCGTCACCGTAGGTCTTGAGGATGCGCGCCAGGTTGCCGTGGTCGTAGGTATTGAGCACGTCCGCGGCGGTTATCCCCTGGCTAGGATCCATCCGCATGTCCAGCGGCGCGTTCTGGCTGTAGGCGAAGCCGCGCTCGGCCTGGTCCAGCTGCATGGAAGAAACTCCCAGGTCGAACAACGCGCCCGCGATGCCGCCCTCCCGCGCCTTGTCCAAAACCGCGTGCTCGGTGGCCGGTCGGGCGATCGTGCTGCCGACCTCGTCGAAGCGCGCCTGCACGCCCACGAAACGGTCGCCGAACCGGGCCAGGCGCTCGCGGGCCGCAGCCAACGATGCCCCATCCCGGTCCACGCCGATTACCGACACCTCCGGGAAAGTCTCCAGGAAGTATTCCGTGTGGCCACCCGCCCCCAGCGTGCCGTCCACCAGGACGGCCCCGGCCGGGGCCTTCGCTTCGGCCTTTTCCACCGCGGGCGCCAAAAGCTCAGCCATGCGTTCACGCATCACGGGCACGTGGCCGTGATTGTTCTGTTCAGTCGAGCCCATGGTGCCCCCTTTCCGTAAACGAAGTTGCTTGGAGTTGGCCGCGGTGGTTGTCGGGAAAAATTAAGTGCGTATAGGGCCCTGCCCGAAATGGGTTCTGATGTCGGGGAAGTACACCAGCTACTCCACTTCGGACAGAGTCCGTACACGCACTCTGTTGAGTTGTGAACTGCCTTCTACAGCAAGCCGGACAGGACATCGTCCGCGTCCGCCGCCGAGTAGGCGTCTTCAGTTTGCTCTTGGTACTCAGCCCACGCGGCTGCGTCCCAAATCTCGAGAAAATCCACCGACCCGACAACCACGCACTCTTTGGAAAGGTTGGCGTATTCGCGGTGTCCAGCGGACAACGTAATACGGCCATGCCCATCCGGGCGTTGCTCATCGGCGCTCGCTGCCAAGTTACGGATGAACGCGCGGGCGGTTGGGTTCGTCCGGGACACGGCCGCTGCTTTTCGAGCTCGTTCCGCAAACTCCTCGCGCGGGTAAACCGCTAGTGAGTGGTCCTGTCCCTTGGTCACCATCAGTCCGCCAGCTAGCTCATCCCGAAACTTAGCCGGAAGCGTTAGGCGTCCTTTGTCATCAAGCTTCGGAGTGTAGGTTCCGAGAAACATCCCGGCGTCCACCTTCCTTGGCTCGATAACTCCGACATTTCTCCACGGTCTCAAAGTTCCACTTCTCCACCGCTGCGCCCCACTTTACCCCACTTTCCCCCACTTTCAACACCCACCGCGCCCCACCCTTCGCCCACTTTCCACATATATGCTGGTCAGAGGCCATAAAAATAGTGGGGAGAAATCCCCAGCCGCGGCGTTTTTTAGGCCTCATACGCCACTTGAGTACCTCCTTTAGCACAGGATTCTTTAGTACCACTAGAAACGCGGCTCCACGTTGGGGCCCGTTAGCTGGCCCAATGACACGCCTTCCACCCCGTCCGCCTAGCCGCCGCTAGGCTCCCCTCCCCTCGCCGGGCACCGTGGGGACAAACGTGGGGGAAAGTGGGGAATTGTGTGGAGGCACAGGAAAAGCCCCCGGGATCTCTCCCAGGGGCTGAAAAGCTAGGCCGCTTCGACCAGCTCTCTAGTTACCGTTAGTTGCCCTCGAAACGACGGCGGAAGTTCTCTTCCAGCTTGTTACCCATCGAGCTGCCACCGGAGTGCGACGCCCCCGCGCGGCCCCGGCCGGAGCCCGACTTCTTCTTGCCCGACTTCGAGCCGGTGGACCCGCCACCGCGGAGCATCCAGATGCCCGCGCTGAACATGACGAGGAAGCCCAGGATCGACAGAACCACGAACCACAGGCTGTTCTGCGCCAGGGCCACGCCGCCCACCAGCATGACCAGCCCGACGACCACGAGCGCCACGCCGCGCAGGGTCACGGCCCCGCTCGGGGAACCGGCTGAGGCCTGGGCTACAGAGGCACCAAACTTGGGGTCCTCAGCCAACAGCTGCTGCTCGAGCTCCCGTAGCGCGCGCTGTTCCTGCTCCGAAAGAGACACTGTACCTCCAATAAACCTCAGGGATCGCTGCCTTAAAACGGCCCTTCACGACGGCCTTTCACTGTGTTCAACGCGAGCGCCAAACAATTAGTTCCCGCCGGCTCAATTCCTCCCCCATTCTAACGTAAAGACAACGCCCAACTTAAGCCCCTAGAGCCCTAAGGGGTAGCCCTAGGCGGCGAAATCGGATTCCACCGCGGCCGCGTGGGTGGCCGCCATGAAGCGCGCGGCCAAGCCCATCAGCTCGAACACGGTCTCCGCGTCCACCGTGTCCTCCAGCCCCAGGGACACCCGAGAGCGCAGCTTCGAATACCGGCCAAACTCCTGCGCCCACTCCTTGCCCTCTACACTCACGAGCGCCAGCTGCTCCCAGGCGCTCGACGGCTTGCGCTTGCGGCGCGCCACCACCGAGACCGCGATCCGCGCGCCGGCCGTACGCAAACCCGCCTGGTAAGCGACCTCGAGGGCCTCCTCCAGACGCCCGTCGGCCGCGTATTCCCGCGCCTGCTCGATTAGCATCCGCGCCTGGCGCAGGAAATGCTGCTGCTTTGCCACGCCGCTGGTCCGGGACGCGCGCTTAGTTGCCTGTGTAGTTGCCGAGATTACGTGTGCCATTTCCGTTCACCTTCCCTCCGCAGCCGCCGCTTACGGGAGCCCTGTCGTTGTTGTCTTTTACTCTAGGAACGCCTCCGACTTACACGTTTAAAAATAGCTCGTTTGTTCGATTAACGCAAGCCCCTAGCCAGCACTGAAACCTTCTTTTCGAACACTCGTCAACTATCTCGAACACCTTTAATTAGGCTAATTGACCCGCCGCGGGGCCAAACATGTTTCGATAGATTCGTGAACATCGCCATCCGTCGCCTTAGCCCGCAAGAGTTCTCCCTCCTCGCGCCCCAACTCGTCGAGATCTATATCGAGGCGATGGACTACAACGACTCCCTACGCGTAAGCCGCACCCAGGCCTGGCGCCGGGAGATTTCCCACCCGGGCTTCAGCGCGGTGATAGCAACTGCCGACAGCGGCATCGTCGGCCTGGCCTACGGCTTCCTCGGCTCGCCGGATACCTGGTGGGACCGGCAGCTGCGCCGCGGTTTCTACGAAAAGGGCGGGCCTACCGAGCAGCAGTGGGCGCTCCTGCGCAGCTATTTCGAGCTGGCCGAGGTGCACGTGCGCCCCGGCATGCAAAACCACGGCATCGGGCGCCGGCTGATTACGGAACTGCTCTGGAACGTGCCCGCCGACTACGTCGCGCTATCGACGCCGGAGGTGCCCCAGGAGGGAAATTCCGCCTTCGGCCTCTACCGGTCGCTGGGCTTTCGGGACGCGTTGCGCCATCACCGCTACCCCGGCGACTCCCGGCCGTTTGCGCTCCTCTACGCCCCACTACCGCTGCCGGCGGTTGCGCAACCCGGGACCAGCACCCGGGACCGGTAAGATACCTAGGCGTGACCGCAGACAATATTCCCCAGATAGAACAGATCCCCGACGCCGCCCGCGCTGCCCTCGCGGAATTCTTGGCCGAGCGCCGGCCGGCAGTCAGCTCCATCGGCGAGCCGGTGACCCGCTCCATCGCCTACCTCGAGGATTTCGTCCTTGGCGGCGGCAAGCGCATCCGCCCGCTCTACGCCTGGGCCGGTTTCATCGGCGCCGGCGGGCTGGACGGCGACGAGGATCCGCAGGCCGTCCTCCGCGCCGCCTCTTCCCTGGAGTTCATCCAGGCCTGCGCGCTCATCCACGATGACATCATCGACGCCTCCAGCACCCGTCGCGGCAAGCCGACGGTGCACCGCGCGGTGGCGGGGCGGCATCGCCAAGCGCAGTGGCACGGCGATGCCGGCTTCTTCGGCGAGTCCGTCGCCATCCTCGTCGGCGACATGGCCCTGGCCTGGGCCGAGGACATGCTGCAGGACTCCGGCTTAAGCGCCGTCGCCCTGGCCCGTACCCGCGAGCCGTGGCGCGCCATGCGCACTGAGGTCATCGGCGGCCAGCTGCTCGACATCACCCTGGAGGCCACCGGTTCCGAGTCGGTCGAACTCGCCGATGCCGTCAACCGCTACAAGACCGCCGCCTACACCATCGAGCGTCCCCTCCACCTGGGCGCTGCCATTGCCGGCGCTTCGCCCACGCTTATCGATGCCTTCCGCGGTTACGGCCGCGACATCGGCATCGCATTCCAGCTGCGCGACGACCAGCTGGGCGTTTTCGGCGACCCTTCAGTCACCGGCAAGCCGGCCGGCGACGACCTACGCGAGGGCAAGCGCACCGTCCTGCTGGCCACGGCCCTAGAGCGCGCCGATCAGGCCGATCCCGCCGCGGCCGCCACTCTGCGCCGCCTAGTCGGCACCACCGAAGACCCCGCCGATATCGCGACGATGTCGCAGATCATCCAGGACTCCGGCGCGGTCGAGGCCATCGAAGAGCGCATCGACGCCCTGACCGAATCCGGCCTGGGGCACCTGCACGCCGCCGGCGTGGACGAGAAGGTCACCTCCGCCCTGCACGACCTGGCCATCCGCGCCACCGCCCGGCAGAAGTAGCGCCCCGCCATGGCCACGACCCCACTGACTATCCGCCTACCCCGACCGCTGAGCCTCGGGCTCGCCGGGACCATCCTGCTCGCCCTCGCGTCCTTTTCCGGCGGCGCCACCCGCAACCGCGGCGGGCTGCTGGAGGCGCTCAACCTGAGCTTCCTCGCCTACGGCCACGGCCGAAACCTCGGCATGGCGGTGTTCTGGATCGGCATCTTCTGCCTCGTCGGCGCGTGGATTCTCCTCGGCCGCGAAACCGTAGCGCCCGCCCGCAAGGGGGCGCTGGGCACCGTACGCCGGACGCTGACCTGGTGGATCGTGCCGCTGATCGTCGCCGCGCCGCTGGCCTCGCGCGACGTCTATTCCTACCTCATGCAAGGCGCCATGGTCCGCGACGGCTTCGATCCCTATTCCGAAGGCCCGGTGGTCAACCCCGGCCCCTTCCTGCTCGAGGTCTCCCAGGACTGGCGCAACACCACCACCCCGTACGGCCCGCTGCACCTGTGGATTGGCGACGGGGTGACTTCCCTGGTCGGCGACAACGTCGCCGTGGGCATCTTCGTCTACAAGCTCATCTCGCTGGCGGGCTTCGCCGCGATTGCCTGGTCGGTCCCGCGGATCGCGCGCGAGCTCGGCGGCTCGCCCACGATGGCGCTCTGGCTCGGCGTGGCCAACCCCGTCATGCTGCTCCACCTCGTCGCCGGCATGCACAACGAATCCGTCATGGTCGGCCTGGTCTCCGTGGGCCTGCTGCCGGCCCTGCGCCGCAAATTCCTGGCCGGGCTGGCCCTTATCGCCGCCGCCGTGGCTCTGAAGGCGACCGCGTTCATCGCGATGCCCTTCGTCGTCTGGATCATGGTCCACCACTTCGCCCCGCGCGAGTCCTCCAGTCTGGCTAAGCGCTTCGGTGTCTTCGTCGCGGCCGGCGCCGTGATGGTCGTCGAGACCGTCGCCGTCGTGGCCGTCATTACCTGGGCCTCTGGTTCCTCGTGGGGCTGGCTGTCGGAGATTACCGGAAACGCCAAGGTCATCAACCCGCTGGCGGGCCCGACGCTGGTCACCGACGTCATCGCCCCGCTGGTGCAGATCTTCAACCCGGACATCTCCTACAACAGCGTGCTGAGCATCATGCGTACGCTGTCGATGGTCCTCATGCTGCTCGGCCTCGTCCTCGTGTGGTGGCTGTCCCGCCGCAACATTCGCGATGCCATCCTGGGCACCGCCGGCGCCTACCAAGTCGCCTTCATCCTCAATTCCGTGACGCTGCCGTGGTACTACGCCTCCGTCATCTCGCTGGTGGGCGTGGCGCGGCCGCCGATGTGGGTCATCAAGCTCGCCACCGGCGCCTCCGTCTTCGTGGCTGTGTCGTTTTCCAGCGACGGCAACCACCAGCTCTACAACTGGTGGTGGGTCATCGGCTCCATCGTCGTGTCCTGGCTGCTCGCCGAATGGGTCTTCCCGGCCCGCCCGCGGCGGGAGTTATCCACAGGCACCCGCGCTGAAGTGTGACGGGTTCAACTCCCGCGGCGCCAAAGTCGGGGTTATCCACAGGCACCCGCGTTGACGCGTCATCAAAAATGGCGTTTTTGGGCGAGTTATCCACAGGTTCAGGTTTTTCTGCTTGTCGGGGTTGACGGGCGGGCTTAGCGTGTGGGTCATGACAGCAACGACAGCCATGGACACTTTGAAAGCAGCGCACTCTATCTTCGCGGACGGGATCTCCTACTTGGGCCTGTGCCGCGAGTTGAGCCTGCCCGCTTTGAAGGCTGTCATGTCGGACGTTGCCGCGGCCGCCCACTACCGTGCCTGCCAGACGTTCTTCGGGCACACCACGTATACGCGCAAGCAAGCCGATGCGAGGAAAGGCGCCGCGGAATCCGGACACCACTTAGATACTTTGCTGGTGTTGGACAATGCCTTCCGGCGGGTCCGACACAAAGGCCACGCCTGGGCCATGCTCATCGAACTGTGCAACACACCCGGCACCACCAAACAACTACGCAGACTGGCTAACAAAAAGGTCCTGGAGCTTAACCGCCCGGCCCCACCAGCCGAAGGCGTGCGGGTGACCCGCCGCAAAGACGGACCGAGTACTTTTTCTGTTACCGGTGACCCGGAGTTGGTGGAAAACCTCTGGGCCAGTATTAAAACCATCCCCGACGTCGAGGCCTTGTTCAGCGGCGGACTGAACAAGCAGCCCAAGGCCACGCACGTGGTCATCTCCCTGCCCGACTGGGTCCAAATCCTTGCCGGTGATGGGGATGAGATCACCCTGCAACTGACCAACGGGACCACCATGACGGGCGCCGAATACGTCCGCCAATGTTTGTTGGATGCGGGTCTGGCCACGCTGGTGGACCCGAGGCGGGGTCCGGTCAACCAGTACCGCTACCAGCGCCATGCTTCACCGAAGCAGAAGGACATGGCCAAGGCCGAGACCACGACGTGTGCCTGGCCGAACTGTGGGAAGCCAGCCGATGAGTGCCAGGTCCACCACATCCACCCCTGGGTAGACGGCGGAGAAACCAACCAAGAGAATCTGACCTTGTTGTGCGAGTTCCACAATTCCTGGAACGACGACGACCCGGCCTACCCCAGACACGGCAGGATAAACCGCCGCGATGGCAGGGTGACGTGGGATCCGCCCTGGAGCGGCGGGACCTAACGGCTGACACGGGGTCAGCCGAGGTACAAGGAACGAGAGCAGAACCGCAAGACCAGGCTGCGAGGAGACACCCCAAGGGGCAAACCCAGCGAAATACGCGAAAAGGCGCCACGGACCACGTCCGTAGCGCCTACTCGGCGTGCCTTAGAAGGCCGAAGCCTGCGCGCGGCGGATTACCTCGCGCGCGAGGTGCCCGTGCAGGCCATCGATGGGGCGCCCCGGCAGAGACTCGTCCTCGGTGAAGAGGTGGCGAAGGATCTCGTCCTCGCTGTAACCGCCATCGGACAGCACGGTGATAGCGCCCGAAACGAACTTGCTAATGGCGTCCTTGTCGTTGAAGAAGGCCGCGGGGACCAGCTTCTTATCGCCGCTACGCCAGGCGATGATCTTCTTCGCATTCAGCAGGTCGTGCACGCGCGTCACCGCGATGCCGAGCTTGTCGGCAACCTGCGGCAGGGTCAGCATCGGTTCGTCGCGGAGCAGGGTTTCCAGAGATTCATCCATACTAGTCACGGCACTCTACTGTAGCCGGTGTGCACTTTCTCTGGGATTTCGGCCATACTGGAATCCATGAGTCGGTTAGAAATTGGTGACGTGCTGGAGAACCGGTACCGGGTGGACCGCCCCATCGCCCGCGGGGGAATGTCCACGGTCTACCGCTGCGTAGATCTGCGCCTGGGCCGTGCCGTAGCCGCCAAGGTCATGCACGCGGAGTTCGTGGACGACCCCGTCTTTACCCGCCGCTTCGAGCGCGAGGCCAAGGCGATGGCCCAGCTCGCCCACCCGAACCTGGTCGGCGTGTACGACTTCTCCGCCGACGGCGACCCCATGTTCCTCATCATGGAGCTCATCACCGGCGGCACGCTGCGCGAGTTGCTCGCCGAGCGCGGCCCCCTGCCGCCCTATGCGGCGGCCAGCGTCATGCGCGCCGTGCTGGCGGGCCTGAACGCCGTCCACAACAAGGGCCTGATTCACCGCGACATCAAGCCTGACAACGTACTCATCAACTCGGATCACCGCGTGATGCTCGGCGATTTCGGCCTGGTCCGCTCCACCAGCGCGCAGCAGGCGACCTCCGACAAAATCGTCGGCACGGTCTCTTACCTGGCCCCCGAGCAGGTCGACGGATCCCGCATCACGCCCGCCACGGACGTCTACTCGGCGGGCATCGTTCTTTTTGAGCTGCTGACCGGCACCGTCCCCTTCCAGGGCGAGACCGCTCTGGCGCACGCCCTGGCCCGCCTCCAAGAGGACGTGGTGGCGCCGAGCGAGCGCATCGCTGGCATTCCCCCGCTTTTCGATGCCCTCGTCGCCTCCGCCACCGCCCGGGATCCGCAGGGCCGCTTCGCCGACGCCGGCGAATTCCTCGCCGCGCTTGACGATGTCTCCCACGAACTGGGCCTACAAACCTACACCGTGCCCGTCCCGCAGGATTCCGCCGCCGCCCGCACCGCGGCCCAGCCGACGGACATGTCCGGCACGGCGGTCTTCGCCGCCACCGGGGTCTTCGAAAAATCCGAGCCGCCCGAGGACCTCGATGTCTCGGACACGGAGGCGGAAACGCGCATCGTGAGCGACCCCGCGGCAGAGGCAGAGACCGAGCAGTACCGCCGCGCGCCGCTCAGCTTCGAGACCCGCGTCGACCACGCCCCGCAGCCGATGCCCGCGCCCCAGCCGGCGCAGCCCATGCAGCCGGCGCAACCGGCGCCGGTGCCGCAGCAGCGCCCCCAGGCTGCCCCGATGGCCCGCACGGCAGAAGAAGAACCCACCGAGCGGCTGCTGACCAACCGTTCGTGGGTTCCGTTGACGCTATTTCTTATCGTCGCTGCTGTGCTCGCCGGCGGCGTCGGGCTGGCGGCCTGGTGGTTCGGGTCCGGCTACTACGCCGGCACCCCGATTTTCTGGCGCACCTACTAGCGATGCCGATCCTGGTTACGCAGCATCTCCGCGACCAAGAAGGATAGCTCCAGCGACTGCTGCGTGTTCAGGCGCGGGTCCACGGCGGACTCGTAGCGGCCCGGCAGGTCGACGTCGGTGATGTCCTCGGCGCCACCCAGGCACTCGGTAACATCCTCGCCGGTGAACTCCAGGTGGATGCCGCCCGGGTGAGTGCCGAGCTCGCGGTGCACCTCGAAAAAGCCCTGCACCTCGTCCAGAATCTTGTCGAAGTGGCGGGTCTTGTAGCCGTTGGACGCGGTGAAGGTGTTGCCGTGCATCGGGTCGGACTGCCAGACGACCTTGTGCCCGGACTCCTCGACGGCCTTGATGACCGGCGGCAGCACGCTGCGCACCTTGTCGTGGCCCATGCGGGCGATCATGGTCAGGTGGCCCGGCTCGCGCAGCGGGTCGAGCTTCTCCGCGTATTCCACGGCCTCCTCCGGCGTGATCCCCGGGCCCAGCTTAATGCCGACCGGGTTGCCGATAAGCGCCGCGAAGTTGACGTGGAAGTCCTCCCGCCCGCGGGTGCGCTCGCCGACCCACAGCTGGTGGGCCGACAGGTCGTAGAGCTTGGTGTGGCCGCGATCGTCCTGTCCCAGGCGCAGCATGCCGCGCTCGTAGTCCTTGAGCAGGGCCTCGTGGGAGCAGTAGATGTCGGCCGAGCGCAGGGTGTCATCGTTGACGCCGCAGGCGCTCATGAAGTTCAGGCCGGCCTCGATCTCGTTGGCCAGGGCCTCGTAGCGGGCGCCGGCGCGGGAGTTGGAGACGAACTCGCGGTTCCACTCGTGCAGCGAGTACAGGTCCGCCGTGCCCGAGGAGGTCAACGCGCGCACCAGGTTCATCGCGGCCGAAGAGTTGGCGTAGGCACGCACCATGCGGGCCGGATCGTGACGACGGGCCTCCTCGGTCGGCTCCACGCCATTGACGATGTCGCCGCGGTAATTCAGCAACCCGTTACCGTCGCGGTCCGCGGACCGCGGCTTGGCGTACTGGCCCGCAATACGCGCGAGCTTCACCACCGGCGTCGACGCACCGTAGGTCAGCACCACGGCCATCTGCAGGAGGGTCTTGATGTTGCCGCGGATATGCGGCTCGGTGTTGGACTCGAAGGTCTCGGCGCAGTCGCCGCCCTGGAGCAAAAAGGCCTTGCCGGTGGCCACCGCCGCGAGCTTGCGCTTGAGAGATTCAATCTCCGGCGGCACGACGATCGGCGGGACCGACTCCAAGATCTTGCGCACGTTGTCCGCCTGGTTCTGGTCCCAGGACGGCTGCTGCTTGGCAGGGCGGTCTACGACGTCCCGAAACTTCTCCTCGATGCCATCCGGCAACGGAGGAAGATCGGGCAGGGCTTCATTAGGGATATCAATTGTCCAACTCACACCCTGATTTAACCACGTTCATCGGTCGGATGATAGTTACGGGTTACTTAGTAATCCGATTGCCCTTGCTCAGCGGCAGTGCCTTTTGGCAAATGTTGAACTTGGCTAGGTTGTGGCGCGCGTCCACCAAGGCGTCGTGGTTGCCGGCCGGCACGGCCGGCAGCTTCGGGCGACCGGCAAACTCCCAGTACTGCTTGAGTTCGCGGGTATAACGCGGCAGCCGCTTCGGCAGCCCGGCCATGTCGCCCCACAGCTGCGCCAGCACCACGTGATCGTAGGCGCCCACCCAGGCCCACAATTCGGGCGGCGTTTTGGCGCTGCATAAAAATCCGTAGACTTCCTCCCGGATGGTGTGGATGGGCTTCCACACGGCATCGTGGGGCGAGGGCAATTTGTCGAGGACGTTCTCGCGCACCCAGGCGTTGGCCAGCTGGGGGTCGAACTCCGTCGACACGGCGTAGTACTCGCGCCCGTCTTCCGCGACAATCCCGATGGAGACCAGTTCTATCGTCCGGCCGTCCTCAATGAATTCGGTGTCGTAGAAGTATCGCACGGTCATTGATTCTAGCCGGTGGCTGGGCGGGCCCTCGCGCGGGGTAGACTACTTCCGTGCTCGCTTCAGTCGTACGGCGCGTTCCCGCCTGGATCCCGCTCCTTGTGTCGTTTGCTGTAAGCATCGTCTGGCTTATCGATGCCCCCTTATTCCTCACCGAAGGCATCCTGCGGCCGTATTACCACATCGATCTCGACGTCTACCGCGCCGGCGGCCAGGCTTGGCTGGCCGGCGAGCACCTCTACGCGCAGGACTATCAGGTCACCAGCGGGATGATCCTGCCCTTTACGTACCCGCCACTGGCGGCGGTGCTCTTTTCGTCTCTCAGCGTGGCCAGCCTGCCGGTGGTCTCGGTGACCTGGACGGTGGCATCGTGGGCCGGGCTGTGGGCGTGCCTGTGGCTGGTGCTGCGGCCGCTCAAAAAAGACGCGGCGGCGACGTGGGCCGCCTGGTGCATGGTGCCCGCGGCGCTGGCCGAGCCCATCACCGAGACCTTCAGCTTCGGCCAAATCAACATCCTGCTCGCCCTCATCGTCCTGGTGGACTTTCTGGTCCTGCCCCGCCGCCTGCGCGGCGTGCTTCTAGGCCTGGCGATTAGCATCAAGCTGACCCCCGCGGTCTTCGTGCTGGTCTACTTCGCCCGGCGGGAGTGGCGCGCGCTAGCGACCACCGCGGGGGCCTCCATCGCCTGGGTCGGGGTGGGCTTTGTCGCCGCCCCGGCGAGCTCGCGGGACTACTGGCTGTCGACGCTGCAGGACTCGGAGCGCATCGGCGGCCTGGCGTATTCGTCGAACCAGTCGCTGCGCGGCTTCCTCGAACGCGTTGGGGCCGGCGACTGGTGGCTGGCGGGCGTCGTCGTCATCATCCTGGCCTGTGGGGCGGCGGTCTACCGCGTCCGCGCCGGCGGCGTGGTGCCGATGATCCTGATTGCGGCCCAGCTGTCCCTGCTGGCCTCGCCGGTGTCCTGGTCCCACCACTACGTGTGGCTGGTGCTGCTGGCGGCCTACGTCACCGCGCTCCTACCGCGGAGCGTCTGGCTGGCCGGGCTGCTGTGGCTGGTGCTGTTCGCCCGCGGGCACTGGCTGGTTCCCTACACCCAGAACCAGGAGCTGGAATGGAGCCTGTGGCAGGCCATCCCCGGCAACGACTATTTCTGGCTGTCCTGGGTGGTCGTGCTGTGCGCGCTGGTGGCGCCGCGGTATATCTGCGGCGGTTTCATCGACCAGCCCAGCACGGGCACCTTGCTCAAGGCCCACAGCGCCAGCGCCCCGACGGCGGAGATGCCCAAGCAGTAAAGAATCCAGAACCAGGTGTTCTCCCACGGCCACGCGCCGTCGATCATGATCTCGACCGGGTGGTAAGCG
Organism: Corynebacterium sp. 32222D000AT; assembly: GCF_053546955.1. NCBI lineage: Bacteria > Bacillati > Actinomycetota > Actinomycetes > Mycobacteriales > Corynebacteriaceae > Corynebacterium > Corynebacterium sp. 32222D000AT. The sequence goes on from NZ_JBPPVW010000006.1 coordinate 79,062, forward strand.
GTCAGCAGCCCGAAGCCCAGGGTCAGTGCGATGGGGTGGCCCAGGTAGACCGGCAGCGTGTGCCGCCCGGTAAAGCGCAAGAGGTGGGATACACCCGGAACGTAGGACAACAGGACCGCGCCCGCGATGGCGGCCGGGAACATCAGCAGGTGCTGGCCTAGACGCACCAGCGACCACAGCTCCGCCCCGCCGAGCCACTCGGCCCCGGGTAGGTACCAATCCACCACGATGTCCGAGTCCTTGATGCCATTCCACCAGCGGACCAGGCTGTAGCCAGCCACGAAGCCGCCGGCGCTGCCGAGCAACGGCGCGATGGCCTTGAGAACCGCGTACTTGGGTGGGCGCACGCGGGCGGTGAAGGCGTGGCTTAAGGGGGCATCGATGAGCTCGGCGAAGGCGGTGATCCACTGGCGGCAGAACGCGCCGATGACGAAGATGGGCAGGTACATCAGCGCCTTGCCTACGAAGTAGACCTCCTCGTGCCAGCCCAAAAAGAGGATGGGAATAAGCGAGCCAGCAATGGCGGCCCAGCGCGGCAGGCGGCGAACCGCCCACAGGTAGAGGTTAAACAGCACCAGCGCGTGTAGGAACCAACCCATGTTGTGGCCTAGCACCAGGGAGCTGGCGTAGTCGGCGAAGGTGCGCGGCTCGTCGCCGAAGACTATTGCGTAGTGGACGCTGTTGGTCCACAGCTCGACGGGTACCCAGATGCAATAGGGCACGATGAAAAACCAGAGGCGACGGCTGAACAGCTCCCACAGGCTGTAGTGGAAGATCTTTTTCGAAAAGTAGCCGCTGACCAAGAAAAACAGCGGCATACGCAGCGGGTCCAGCCAGGTGTTTGCGGTAAAGAGCCAGGTCAGGTGGGCATCCGGGACGCTGATGGAGATATGCAGTACCACCACGCCGATGATCGAGAGCCCCTTCGCGACATCGGGCCAGGCCAGCCTTTGGGAGGCGGCGGAAGAAGGCAAAACTTCTAAGCCACCCCCGACTGCGGCGACGAAGGCTCCGCGCCCTCCGGGTAGCCGTTTCCGGCGGCCAGGGATTCCTTGACCTCGGAGGCGTAGACGTCGACGTAGGGCTGGTCCACCATCTCCGCCAGGCGGTGCATGATGAAGTCGGTGAAGGCGCGGGCGGCCTCGTGGGACTCGGGGTCCAGGTCGTTATCCCGGGCCCAGGCGATGGGGTCGATGGGCTCGCCCACCACCATGCCGACGCGCTTGGGCCGCGGGATCCATGTGCCGATGGGGTTGGCGTCGCGGCTGCCGATCATGCCGATCGGGATAACCGGCTCGCCGGTGGCCATGGCCACCCGGGCCATGCCGGTGCGCCCCTTGTACACGCGGCCGTCCGGCGAGCGCGTGCCCTCCGGGTAGATGCCAAACAGGTCGCCGTTGCCGAGGATCCGCTTGGCAGAAATTAGCATGCCCGCGCTAGCGGACTCGGCGTTGCGCTCGATGGGCACCTGCCCCACCGAGCTGAAGAACCACTTCTGCACGCGGCCGACCAGCCCGGGCGTGGTGAAGTATTCCGATTTGGCGAGAAAGATAATCTGCCGCGGGCACAGCAGCGGAAAGTAGAAGGAATCCATCACGGCTTGGTGGGTGGACGCCAAGATGGCGGACCCGGTGGCCGGGATGTTGTCCATGCCGCGCGACCAGGGTCGGTTCCATAGCCGCAGCGCCGGGCCGAAGAAAATATTCTTAAAGGCCCAATACCATTTATTGTGCATCGTCTAACTTTCCTCGTGAACCATGTCTGCCTGGCGCAGGGCCAAATCTCCCACCCCGATCATACCTGCTGCCGATCCCAGGCTGGCGGTAACGACCTCCGCCACGGGGCGGTGCCCCGCGCCGACGATGTCGCGGGCCATGAACTCGCGCGCCGTGTCGAGGTAGAGATCAGCGTCCTTGCTGACTCCCCCGCCCAGCACGATGAGCTCCGGGTCGAGGACGTCGGTCACGATCGACAGGCCCTGGCCGAGCCAGCTGCCCAGGTCCTCCATGACGGCGATCCCCAGGGCGTCGCCCGCGCGGGCGGCGTCGGCGATCTCCTCGCCGGAGGGGTTGGCCGGCAGCGTGGTGGAATAGTTCGGGCGCAGCTCGTTGGCGGTGTCGGTCAGCGCGGTACCCGAGGCGTAGCGCTCCAGGCAGCCGCGCTTACCGCACGAGCACTGGCGCCCGCCCGGCACGACCACGAGGTGGCCGAATTCCGGGGCGGTGCCAAAAGCGCCGCGGTAGATGGTCTCTTGCGTCATCAGCGTCGCGCCGATCCCGGTGCCCACGGAGAAAAACACCCAGTCGCGGGCGTGCTGCCCGGCCCCGAAGCGCCACTCGCCCCAGGCCGCGGAGTTCGCGTCGTGCTCAAGCCGCACCGGCAGGCCCAGGCGCTCCTCCACCCGCCGGCGGACGGGGGCGTTGCGCCACGGCAAGTGCGGCGCGAAGCGCACCACCTCACAGTCCGGGTCGATAAACCCGGCCACGGCCAGCCCCACGGCCTGGATGCGGTAGGTGCCCTGGAGGCGGCGGACGGCATCGACAAGCGCGTCCTCGAGTGCCTCTGCGGTACTGGGGGTGGGGACGCTGACGCTATCGATGAGCTGCCCGTCGGTGGTAATCACGCCGGCGCGCAGGTTGGTGCCCCCAATATCCATGCCGATAGTCAACGGCTGCGAGGACTCCATCTCTGCAGACGAGGGGGTGGGGAAGGCTTTCGACATGCAGTCTAGGATATACCCCCTCCCCCTTAGCGGTCACATCGAAGGAGGCCGCGCAGACGGGCGCCCATGACCGCCCAGGTCCATTCCTGCTGCACGTATGCGCGCCCGGCCCGGCCCATCTCCTGCCGGCACTGGGGATCTGACAACAAAGCATCCAGGGCGCGGGTCAGCTCATCCACGCTCGACCCGCGCACGACGATGCCCGTGTCTTGCGTGACGGTCTCCGGCGCGCCGCCGGAGTCGCCGGCGATGACGGGCAGGCCAGCTGCCTGAGCCTCGAGGTAGACGATGCCCAGCCCCTCCACGTCGAGCCCGCCACCGCGGGTGCGGGCCGGCATGGCGAAGATATCGGCGGCGGCCAAGGCGGCGTTCAGGTCGGCGGTATCGGCAGCCTCGGCGAAGTGGGTGTCCAGGAAGTAGATGCCGGCCAGCGTCTCGAGGCTGGCGCGGTAGCGGCCGCGGCCAACGATGAGCAGCTGGGCGTCCGGGTGGTTGTGCTGGAGCCGGCCGAAGGCGCGGATGAGCTGGTCCTGGCCCTTGCGCGGGACCAGGCGGGAAATACAGACGACGACGGGGCCATCCTCCCGCAGCCCGTAGCGGCGGCGGGCGGCGGTGGCCGCCGCGGCGTCCACGGGGTGGAAATCGTCCGTGTTGACGGCCGAGGGCAGGTGTACCCAGTCCAGCTGGGAGCCGAAGGCCGGGCGCAGGCGGCGCAGGGTGTAGCCAGAGATATAGGTCGCGGCCGTGGCCGAGGCGCCGATGAGGCGGAGGGCCTGGCGGGCGCCGGGGAGCATCGACCAGCCGACCTCGTGGCCGTGGGTGGTGACGATGACGCGGGTGGCGCCGGCAGCCCGGGCGGCCTTGCCGAGGAGCCCGAGCGGGGCGGCGGCGCCGAACCAGACCGTGTCGATGCCCTCGCGGCGGATGATCTCCTGCATGGCGCGCGCCGTCGCCGGCGTGGGCAGCATGACCCGGCGGGGCCAGCGCACTACCCGGTAGGGCAGGTCGCGGTCGTAGGAGGCGGCATCGTCGGCGTTTTGGGTCGAGGCGAAGACCATGACCTGGTCCGGGGGCAGGGTGCCGAGGAAATCCCGCAGGTAGGACTGGATCCCGCCGATGGTGGGCGGGAAATCATTGGTAACAAGCAAAACGCGGACCATAGGCACCAACTGTACCTATAGCCCGCGCGCGTTTAGTAACGGGAAGCGCCCTGGATGGGCATGGAGTCGACCGGCACGACCTGGACCGGCACGCCGTAGGTCGAGGCGTGGACCACCTGGCCGTCGCCGATGTACATGCCGACGTGGGTAACGCCCGGGTAGTAGCCGACGATATCGCCCGGCTGCAGGTCGTTGATGCTCACGCTGGTGCCACCGGCGATCTGCGCCTGGGAGGTACGCGGGATGCTCACGCCCTTTTGCTGGTAGGCCCAGAACATCAGGCCGGAGCAGTCGAACTCGGTGGGGCCGGCGGCGCCCCAGCCGTAGGGGCTGCCGATCTTCGACAGGGCCGCGGCCACGGCGTCGCCGCCCTTGCCGGACAGGCCGGCGATGTCCTCCGGCGACAACGAAGAGCCGCCAAACTGGGCCTCCCAGCGGGCGCGGTCCTCGCCGGACAGCGCGTCGACGCGCTCCTCGATGGAGGCCTTCTGCTTCTCCAGCTCCTCCTGCTCGCGGACGAGGCGGTCCTTCTGCTCCTGCAGCTCGCGGGTCTTGCGCTCTGCCTCCTTGACGGCGGCGTCGGCGGCGTCCCGCTTGGACTTGGCGGCGTCCGCGTTGGTCGACATGGTCTCGAGGTTGCGCTGGGCGTCGCGGGAAATAGCGCCCAGGTAGCCGAGGCGCTCCACGGCGGCCTGGGGGTCGCCGCTGGCCAAGGTGGCGGTGAAGCGGTCCATGTTCACGCCGCGGTAGCGCGACTTGGCGATGTCGTTGACGTTGCCGCGCTGGTCGTTAACGGCGGCATCGGCAGCGTCTGCCTCTTCCTGAGCGTGGCGGGCGTGCTCCGCCGAGCGCTGCGTGTCCTTCTCCGCCTCGGCGAGCTTGTCCTCGGCCTCCTTGACCTTTTCGCTCTTCGCGGAGACCTTCTGCGCGACCTCGCCCATCTCGTGCAGCAGAGAATCAACGTCGTCGCCAGCCGGAGCGACGGCGGGCTGCTCCGCGCCGTCGGTCTCCTGCGCGCCCGCTACGGGGTTCAGTGCCGCTGCGCCCAGAACAACGGCCGTGGTGGCAGCCAACCAGCCGCCGGAGATGCGGCGCATGGAACGGGTGCGCCGCGCAGAATATTCAAGCACGAGGACTCTTTCTTCAGTGTTAAAAAACGAGTGAACTAACTTAATGAACTATAGAGCATCCCGCGGGTGTTTACCAGTCGGACGCGAAGTTGTTTTCCCACCTCAGGCGGGAAACTGGCGAACTTGAAACGGGTGTGATTAAAGAGAAAACCCCGACCCGCTAGCGCGGATCGGGGCGAGCCCTTGAGGGGCTGCGGAAAGTCCTAGAAACGGACGGCCGAGTGGATCGGCATGTAGTCCAGCGGACGCTCCTGAACCGGGGTGCCGGAGTTCAGGGCATCGATGATGGTGCCGTTGCCGGTGTAGATACCGACGTGGGAAGCGCCACCGTAGTAGGCAACGATGTCGCCCGGCTGCAGCTGGTCCAGGGCGACCGGGGTGCCCTGGGCGGCCTGCGCCTGGGAGGTACGCGGGATGGACTTGCCAACCTGTCCGTAGGCCCAGGAGGTCAGGCCGGAGCAGTCGAAGGAGTTCGGGCCGGCAGCGCCCCAGCCGTACGGTGCGCCGATGACGGAGCGAGCCGCGTCGACGACCTTCTGGCCCTCGGACTTAGCCGGTGCCGGAGCAACCTGTGCAGCGGCGTTGTAGTTGACGTTCTGAGCCTCGCCCAGGGACGGGACGTAGGTCTGGATGTTCGGAACCTTCTCAATGTTCGGGATCTGGTCCAGGCCCTGGACATCGAAAGAGTAGTTGGTGTTCGGGATAACTACCTCGGTAGCGTTCGCAACGCCCGGGACGGCGACGGTAGCGGATGCAGCCACTACGGCGGTGGTCGCGATACGACGGGTCATGGTTGCGGTCTGACGACGGTGCTTAGCCACGAAAATAAACTCCAAATCTTGTTTAGCGCCTACCCTGCCGAGTTTCCTTCTACATCGGCAAGGCTCTGGCCCAGGGGACGGGCCTAACGTTCGTCGGCCGGCAGTGGTGACACCGCCGGCCTCCGTTCGGCCACAACCCTCTTCGTGGGAGCGGCCAGATACGGCGCTTGAAAAATTCTTTAGTTCGGGACTGGCTGCTCGGTGAGCAACGCTGTGTCTCGAATAGGTTACGAAACAATCACGAAAGATGTCTAATTGACCAAAGCGTGTCGCGTTGTAACCGTTTCGTTATACCCCGTTTATCGGACTGAGACGCTCTCAGGTTTTCTCACTCCGGCGCGCACCCCTCAACGCCAAGCGACCCGAACAAGAATACCATGACCAGCGGCAACACCAAAATCACGCAACACCCCCAATTCTCAGCAAGTTCTTCCCGACCACATGAAGGCGATCAGGACACTTTTTAATTGTTAGCTTAATCACACACCCAAATTTCGGCGAATTTTTCCGAATTTTAGGCCCCTTAGAGGGCCTCCCCAGGCCCAAAACCGGCCCACCGAAGGTGCAATACCGCGCCTCACCGTTCACTCCGGCACCACGGCTCCCCAAAGTCTCCAATATAAAAGGAGACAGCCCAGTAGCTACTGCGCTCCCCTGCGCCGCCTCTACCCCGCCGCCCACCACTCCACCACCGCGCGACCATTCTTCTATATACGGATCTATATAGGAAGGCGTATACGAGCCCTACCGAGCCCACGCGCTCCTGGCGCAAGAGAGACGGCGGTGGGGCTGCCACAGTGCGTGATACGCCGCAGCGGCGGGCCCCGCGGCCGCTGGCCGCTCCCCCGGCGCCCAAGACGGGCACAGTGGCGCCCGTGGGCACCGTGCGCATCGGGAGGACTGTTGACTCCGTGGGGGCTGCGGGCGCGGGGGCATCGTTAGCCGGTGGCATAACAAAAGCCCGCCGGACTCCCAGTGGGAGCGGCGGGCTTCGTGAGCGCTAGTTAAAGGATGGCCAGCTGTTAGTAGCGGCCGTTCTCCTCGTCGTCGCGACGGTTGGCCTCGTTGAGGCGGCGGAACATCTCCGCTTCCTCGGCGGCGTTGTCAGCGTGGTGCTGGTGCACACGCTTGACCACACCCTCTTCGTCGGAGGAGAAGATGCCCTGGGTCTCGGCGTCGGCCAGGCCCAGCTCGTTGAGCTGCTTCGGGACCTTGGCGCCGGCGTACTTGAGCGGGACGGCGTGGCCGTGCTCGTCGACCGGGCCCAGCGGCTGGTGAACCTCGATGAAGGCACCGTTCGGCAGCTGCTTGATGACACCGGTCTCGATGCCGTGCTCCAAGACCTCGCGGTCGGAGCGCTGCAGGCTCACGCAAATCTTGTAGGTGATGACGTAAGCCAGCGGCGGCAGGACCAGCAGGCCGATACGGCCCAGCCAGGTCATCGCGTTCAGCGAGATCTGGAAGAAGTGAGCGACGTGGTCGTTACCACCGGACATGGTCACCAGCAGGAAGAAGGTGATGGCCATGGCACCGATGCCGGAGCGGACCGGAACGTCGCGCGGACGCTGCAGCAGGTTGTGGTGGGCGTCGTCGCCGGTCATCTTCTTCTCGATGAACGGGTAGGCGAACAGCAGGACGACCATCAGGCCACAGAGCAGGGCTACCCAGAAGGCGCTCGGGATGGTGTAGCTGCCCAGGTAGAGCTCCCAGGCCGGCATAATACGAGCGACACCGTCAGTCCACAGCATGTAGATATCCGGCTGGGAACCAGCGGAGACCTGCGACGGGTTGTACGGCCCCAGGTTCCAGATGGCGTTAATGGTCAGCAGACCAGACATCAGAGCCAAGACGCCGGCAACCATCAGGCCCATGCCAATCGCCTTGGTGGCGAAGACCGGCATGATGCGGACGCCAACGACGTTGTTCTCGGCGCGGCCCGGCCCCGGGAACTGGGTGTGCTTCTGGTACCAGACCAGGATGAGGTGGGCGGCAATCAGGCCCAGGATGATGCCCGGGATGACCAGGACGTGCAGGATGTAGAAACGATCCAGCATCAGGTCGGACGGGAAGTCGCCGTCGAAGATGGCCCAGTGCAACCAGGTACCGATGATCGGCAGGCCCAGGATGATGGCGGACATAATGCGCAGACCAACGCCGGAGAGCAGGTCGTCCGGCAGGGAGTAGCCGAGGAAGCCCTCGACCATGCCCAGCAGAATCAGCGCGCAGCCGATGATCCAGTTTGCCTCACGCGGGCGGCGGAACGCACCGGTGAAGAAGATGCGCAGCATGTGCGCGACCATGGACATCATGAACATCAGGGCTGCCCAGTGGTGCATCTGGCGGACGAAGAGGCCGCCGCGTACCTCGAAGGACAGGTCCAGGGCCGTCGCGTAAGCACGCGACATCTCCACGCCGTTGAGCGGGGTGTAGGCGCCGTCGTAGATGACCTTGCTGATCGACGGGTCGAAGAACAGCGCCAGGTAAATACCGGTCAGCAGCAGGATGATGAAGCTGTACAGCGCCATTTCGCCCAGCATGAAGGACCAGTGGGTCGGGAAGACCTTGTTGATCTGAGTGCGGATCATGCCGGAGGCAGTGTACCGCGAATCAATGTTGTTACCGATTTCAGCGAGTTTATTGCTCATTATGACTTACGCTCCCAGAATGCCGGGCCGACAGGCTCAATGAAGTTACCCTGCGCGACGAGGTAGCCGTCTTCGTCCACGGTGATCGGCAGCTGCGGCAGAGCACGGGCGGCCGGGCCGAAGACCGGCTTGCCGTACTCCAGGGCGTCGAACTGCGACTGGTGGCACGGGCACAGGATTCGGTTGGTCTGAGCCTCGTACAGCGAGGTCGGGCAACCGATGTGAGTACAAATCTTGGAGAAGGCGTAGTAGTCACCGTGGTGGAAGTCTTCCTGACCCTTGCGCTCGATGGCGCGCTGTGCGTCTGCGTGGCGCAGGCGAATCAGCATGACCGCGTTGCGGTTGCCGTGGATCGAGTGCATGTGGTTTTCGTAGACATCCTTCTGCGGATCGTACAGGTCGCCGTCGTTGACGTCGGACTCAGCCAACGGGAACACGGTCTCCATACCGCCGGCAGCCAGGTCCTCCGGACGGACGCGGACCAGGCGCGCCAGGCCCTTCGTGGTGTAGTGGCTGCCGGACTCACCCTCGTGCATCTCAGCGATGGTGCTGGTGTCACGAGCGAGGTAGAGCTTGACGCCCTTCTCGTGCAGGGTCCAACCCGAGGTCCACAGGGTGCCGTCACCCATGTAGTTCATCTCGTGACGAACCTTCCACGGGTTCTTGATGGCGCCGCCCAGCGGGGCGATGACCGACAGGCCGAAGAGGACGCCGGCGCCGCCGAGCAGGCCCATCAGGGTCTTGCGGCGACCCAGGGTGGAGGTCTTCCACGAGTCGTTCAGCAGGGCGGTCAGGGTGCGGCGGTCAACCTCGTCGGAAGGACCGTCGTGGCGACGCTGGACCGAAATCTCTTCCGGAATGATCTTCTTGACGTACTGAATAATAGCGACGCCCAGGCAGATGATTGCCAGACCGGAGAACAGACCCAGCAGCGGGGTGTAGAGAGTGTGCCAGATGAGGCCGTCTTCACCCAGGGTCTTGAACTGCCACGGCCAGAACAGGTACACGCCCAAAAAGGCGATGGCCGAGATGATGGAAATCGTCAGCCAGATACCAATGCCGGTGGCCGCGCGCTTCTCAGCCGGGTCACCCTCAACCGGGAAGCGTTCCTTACGGAAAGCGACGGTGACGTCGTCCAGCTCAGTACCGAGGGCAGCGAGCTCGTCGTTGCTCATGCCCTTCAGCTGAGCGTCGGTGTAGTTGTGATTTACGTTGCTCATGAGCGCGATCCCATCCACATAGCGGCCGCGCACAGCGCGGTGATGCCGATAATCCACATTGCCAGGCCTTCAGAGACCGGGCCGAGACCGCCCAGGTCCCAGCCTGCCGGAGACGGGGTCTCGTTAGCAGACTTGATGTAGGCGATGATGTCCTTCTTCTCGTCAGCGGTCAGCTGGCGATCGGAGAACTTCGGCATGTTCTGCGGGCCGGTCAGCATGGCCTGGTAGATCTCCTGCTCGTTGGCGGGATCCAGGGCCGGTGCGTACTTACCGGAGGACAGTGCGCCACCCTGGCCGGTGAAGTTGTGGCAGGAAGCGCAGTTCATGCGGAACAGCTCAGAACCCTTGGCGACGTCCTCGGCCTGAATCTGGCCGTTGTAGTTGGCGCCGCGCAGGGACTCCATAGCAATCGTGCCGTCTTCTTTGTAGACGATGTCCGGTCCCCCACCGTTGGCCGCAACGTAGGCAGCCAGGGCCAGGGTCTGCTGCTCGGTGTAGCGCGGGGTCTTGCGCTCCGCCTGGGCATCGTTAGACATCATCGGCATACGGCCGGAGTGAACCTGGAAGTAGACCGAGCCGGCACCGACGCCGATGAGCGACGGGCCGCGCTTCTCGACGCCCTGCAGGTTGGCACCGTGGCAGGTGATACAAGCGACATCGTAGATGTCCTTGCCTTCCTGGATCAGGGCTTGGTCATCCTTCTGGGCGGTGGCGACCTGAGCGTCCGGCGTCAGGGCGGTGGCCAGAACGCCAGCACCCGTCAGACCGACGGTCAGCGCGAAAGCGCCCGCGAGGGTGCGCTTCATCTTGCGCCGGCGGCGAGTCTTCTTCGCCGCAGCCGCCGGGGTGGTCTCCCCCACCGGTGAAGCGTTGTTGTTGGGATTGGTATCCATCATTTTCCTTTTGTGTTACTGGTGTCCGGAAATGAATGGCTGTAGACCGAGATGACTCGGCTATCTACGGCCTACTGGACGAGGTAGATAACGACGAAAACGCCGATCCACACGACGTCCACAAAGTGCCAGTAGTAAGACACCGCCATTGCAGCGGTTGCCTGGGCCGGCGTGAACTTGGACTTAGCAATGCGAAGCAAAATCACCACGAAGCTCAACAGGCCACCGGTCACGTGGGCCGCGTGGAAGCCGGTCAGAATGTAGAAGACCGAACCGAACACGCTCGCCTGGACGGTAACACCGTGGTGAATCAGCTCGTACCACTCGAAGGCCATAATGCCCAGGAACAAAACGCCCAGGAGGATGGTCACCGAGTACCAGAGCCGAAGCTTGAATACGTCACCCCTTTCTGCGGCGAAGACACCGAACTGCGAGGTCACGGAGGAAAGCACCAGGACGCCCGTAATGAGGAAGCCCATAGGCACGTTGATGTGGGCGGTGTGCTCCGCCCAATCGCCTTCCTGACCGTTAGCTCGGGATGTGAACCACATCGCGAACAGTCCGGCGAAGAACATTAACTCCTGCGACAGGAACACGATGGTGCCCACGCTGACCATATTGGGTCGGTTCAGCGCGGCAACACGTGGTGCTGCCATACCTTGATTAGAAACTGCGCTCGTCACGCCTATTAGTATGGCCGTTTCTCGACCCGAATTCATCTAGTTCCCCCCGCTTTCGCTATGAATTTTTCCGGGCTTCGTCAGCAAAAACACAGAATCCGGCCGCAATCCTGCCTAACCGCCCCATGTTCGCCGGCCACTACTTTCCAAAAACTCGCCATCCCCGCAGGTCACCACCCTTATTCCCCGCCGCCCCCACAGGCTTAGAGGCGACCAATATTTCGCGAGATGGATACCCGCGCGGCTTGCAACCATTTTCGCCGAAATGCGGATGAGAGATAATTCACGTTTCCCGGGCGGCAAAACCGCAGGCTTGCAACTTTCGTATTACCCCCAGCTGAAAATCGCTATAACAAGGGGTTTTAACGCCGTCAACCGGTTGATAGGCCCCACCCGCCCCGCGGTATCGACGGCAAATCCCAGGCTTTTCGCCGGCTCGGGAAAGTTTTTCGGATACTGCGGGAACTTTTTGGAACTGGATACGACGAAGGCCCCGAACCTCCCTTTTCAGGAAGGCCCGGGGCCTTGTCGTCTAAGAAGCTGCGGGGCGATTACGGCGCGCAGTTGAAAGCTAGTGCTTTTCCTTCGGCAGGCCGTACTGCAGCGAGAGCTTGGTGGTAGCCCACACCAGCATGATGGCGCCCAGAACGATCATCCAGTAGTACATGAAGATGATGCCCAGACCCAGGACTGCGATGGCCATGGTCATCATGAACGGCCAGATGGAGCTCGGGGAGAAGAAGCCCAGGATGCCGGCGGAATCCTCGGTCTCCGCCTCTTCCCAGTCCTCCGGGAGGACGTCGGAGCGGGCATCGGTGAACTGGATGTAGACCGCGAGCATCAGGGCCAGCAGGGCCGCGAGGGCCATGGCGACCATGCCTGCCCACTCGGGGCCGTGGCGGTAGCCGTCGTCCTTAACGAAGTTGACGGCGAAGATGTAGACGATTTCGGAGATCAACAGGTATGTGAAGATCCCGTAAAAGACTTTTGCACCTACACGCATGGTTCAATATCTCCTTATGCCTGTGCCTTGTCGTTGGCGTCAACGTAGTTGTCGCCATCCTGGGTGTCGCGCTGCGAGTTGAACGGCTGGGTCGAGGTGGCATACGGAGCTTCACCGATGTGCGCCAGGGCCTCAGAGTTCGGAGCGTCCGGGTTGTCCATGCGGTACTGCATGTACTCCTCGAACTTCTCCGGGGAAACGGCACGCAGCTCGAAGTTCATCATCGCGTGGTAGGTACCGCACATCTCAGCACAACGGCCAACGAAGGCGCCTTCCTTATCGATGCTCTCCACCTGGAAAGCGCGCTCCTGCTGGTTGTTCTCCGGGTGTGCGTACACGTCGCGCTTGAACAGGAATTCCGGAATCCAGAAACCATGCGACACGTCGCCGGAGGCCAGGCGGAACTCAATCGCGGTGTTGGTCGGCAGGACCAGAACCGGAACCTCTTCGGTGGTACCGACGGTCTCAATCTCGTTGAAGTTCAGGTAGGAGATGTCGCCCTTGGACTTGCCGTGAATCGGGTTAGCGTTCTCGGTGCCCTCCGGGTCGATAGCGGACTCTTCCGCCAGACGGTTGCTTTCCTCGTCGGTGCCGTCGTAGTCCTGGCCGCCAGCCAGCTCGCCGTCAACGGCGGCGTAGCCGAACTTCCAGTTCCACTGGTAAGCGGTCACGTCCACGGTCACCTTCGGGTCCTTATCCAGGGCGGTGACCTTCTGCTGGGTCTGAACCGTGAAGAAGAACAGGGCCGTAATGATGATGATCGGGACAACCGTCAGCACCAACTCCAGCGGGACGTTGTACTGCAGCTGCTTCGGGAACTCGCCCTTACCCTGCTTCTTGGCCCGCTTGGCGCTCCACCGGAAGATGGCCACCAGGAACAGGCCCCACATGATGATACCGATAGTCCACGCAGCAACCCAGACCCAGATCCAGAAGTTGTACATTGCTTCTGCCTCCGGGGTAATGCCCCGCGGCCAGCCGAATCCCAGGACCTTGTTTACAGCCTCGGGAGCCTGCACATCACAGGCTGCGAGAGCACTGCCACCCAGTGCCAGTGCGCCCGCCAGACCAGCCTTTCGGGCTAGGTTGCGCTTATTACGCTGTCCCACGTGTGTTCTGCCTTTCTGTCCACACAAACTTCTTAAACGCTCTCAGAGCATTCCTATCTGTTTAGGATAGTGGATCCAGCTCGCATTTCTTAGCCGAATCCCAAGAACAGTCGCACGGACCCCTTGGCCCGCGACCGTAACGGCCGATTATGTTACATGGTCATCGGCCTCTGCCGTGGATTATGCCCTTTAACTGCGATTTCTCGCCTGTTACCCAATTCACAGACGCGCGGGCGGGCTATCATCCGAAAGTTCGCCCCTAAAGGTGGAAGCTTTCCCTCTACCCCGCCGGGCGGCGCGGCCAGCCACCGTCCACAGGCCGCCCACAGCCAGCCGGCAGCCGCTACCTCGGAGCGCCAATAGCTATCTGCGGGCCGCGACCCGTAAAATGCCAAGTTGTTCAGAAACTTTCTTTGCAAGGAGCGAGACCCGTATGTGCGGACTTTTGAGTTTGCTAGCCGCGAATCACAACGCCACGGACTACGTCCAAGCCGTTGAGGACGGACTGCCCTGTATGCGCCACCGCGGTCCAGACGCGGCCGGAACCTGGCACGACGACGACGCCGTCTTCGGGTTCAACCGCCTGTCCATCATCGACCTGGAGCACTCCCACCAGCCGCTGCGCTGGGGCCCGGCCGATGCCCCGGACCGCTACGCCCTGACCTTCAACGGCGAGATCTACAACTACCTGGAGCTGCGCGAGGAGCTACAGGCCGCCGGCTACACGTTTAATACGGAAGGCGACGGCGAGCCCATCGTCGTCGGCTACCACCACTGGGGCGCGGACGTGGTCAACCACCTGCGCGGCATGTTCGGCATCGTCATCTGGGACACCCAGACCAAGACCATGTTCGCCGCCCGGGACCAGTTCGGCATCAAGCCGCTGTACTACGCCACCACCGAGGCGGGCACCGTCTTCGCTTCCGAAATGAAGTCCATCCTGGCGATGGCCGAGACCATCGGTCTAGACCTGAGCCTTGATAAGCGCGCCATCGAGCACTACGTCGACCTGCAGTACGTGCCGGAGCCGGAGTCCCTGCACGCCAATATCCGCCGCGTCGAATCCGGCTGCACCGTGACCCTGAAGCCGGGCGGCGAGGTCGTCTCTGACCGCTACTTCCGCCCCACCTTCCCGGTGCAAAAGGTCGCCAAGGGCGACGAGCAGCAGCTGTTCGACCGCATCGCCCGCGCCCTGGAGGATTCCGTCGAAAAGCACATGCGCGCGGACGTCACGGTCGGTTCCTTCCTCTCCGGCGGCATCGACTCCACGGCGATCGCCGCCCTAGCCAAGCGCCACAACGAGAACCTGCTCACCTTCACCACCGGCTTTGAGCGCGAGGGCTACTCCGAGGTCGACGTCGCAGCCGAGTCCGCCGAGGCCATCGGCGTCGAGCACATCGTCAAGATCGTCTCCCCGGAGGAGTACGCCGACGCCGTGCCGAAGATCATGTGGTACCTGGACAACCCGGTCGCAGACCCCTCGCTGGTCCCGCTGTACTTCGTGGCCCAGGAGGCCCGCAAGCACGTCAAGGTGGTGCTCTCCGGTGAGGGCGCCGACGAGCTCTTCGGCGGCTACACCATATATAAGGAACCGCTCTCCCTCGCACCGTTTGAGAAGATCCCCTCTCCCCTGCGCCGCGGGCTGGGCCAGCTCTCCCGCGTCCTGCCGGAGGGCATGAAGGGCAAGTCCCTGCTCAACCGCGGCTCGATGACCATGGAGGAGCGCTACTACGGCAACGCCCGCTCCTTTAACTTCGAGCAGCTCCAGCGCGTCCTGCCGTGGGCTCGCCGCGAGTGGGACCACCGGGAGGTCACCGCCCCGATCTACGCCCAGTCCCAGGACTTCGATCCGGTCGCCCGGATGCAGCACCTGGACCTGTTTACCTGGATGCGCGGCGACATCCTGGTCAAGGCGGACAAGATGAACATGGCCAACTCCCTGGAGCTGCGCGTGCCCTTCCTGGACAAGGAGGTCTTCAAGGTCGCCGAGACCATCCCGCACGATCTGAAGATCGCCCACGGGACCACCAAGTACGCGCTGCGCAAGGCGCTGGAGCAGATCGTGCCGCCGCACGTGCTGCACCGCAAGAAGCTGGGCTTCCCGGTGCCTATGCGCCACTGGCTGGCCGGCGACGAGCTCTACGGTTGGGCCCAGGATCAGATCAACGCCTCGCAGACCGAGGACATCTTCAACAAGAAGGCCGTCCTAGAGATGCTCAAGGAGCACCGCGACGGGGTCAGCGACCACTCCCGCCGCCTGTGGACCGTGCTGTCGTTCATGATCTGGCACGGCATCTTCGTCGAAGACCGCATCGATCCGCAGATCGAACAGCGCGACTACCCGGTCAAGCTCTAACGCCGACTAAGGTCCGCCGCTAAAGAAACCTAAAGCTTTGGGCTCGGCCCCTCCTACGGAAGGAGGGCCGAGCCCAAAGCTTTTATGCGTTGCGGCGAACTGTTTGGCTCGCCACCAACGGCTATTTAGTTGAAGGAATCACCGCAGGCGCAGGAACCGCCGGCGTTCGGGTTGTCGATAGTGAAGCCCTGCTGCTCGATGGTGTCGGCGAAGTCGATCTTGGCGCCAGTCAGGTACGGCACGGACATCTTGTCCACGACGAGGTTAACGCCGCCGACCTGGTCGACCTTGTCGCCATCCAGGGTGCGGTCATCGAAGTACAGCTGGTAGCGCAGGCCGGCGCAGCCGCCCGGCTGGACAGCAATACGCAGGGACAAATCGTCGCGGCCTTCCTGATCGAGCAGAGCCTTCGCCTTAGCGGCGGCGGCCTCAGTCAGGATGACGCCAGTAGCAGATGCTGGGGCGGTCATAAATACTCCTTGTTCGACTTGATTGTTCGACGTTGCGTCGGATTTAGTGCTCCCCACCACCCTACTCGCCTCACTACCGTCAAGAAAGGCTGACGTGCCAGGCGGTGGGATTATGGCTTGTATTCATCTTCAACCGCACGGGCGCGGGCCTTATTCCACTTTGGACAAGCAACCTTGTAACCTTGGGTGTTGTGAAACTACCGTGGCAAAAAGACAATCAGGACGCCGCTGCAGCGGACACCGCCGACCAGTCGGCCGCGCACGCCGGCAAGGACTCGGCCGCCCAGGAGGCTAAGAGCTACCCGAAGGGCTACACCCCGCCGAAGGGCCGGCCGACGCCGAAGCGCGCGGAGCAGGAGATCGCCAAGGGCGTTATCCGCGATCCGCACCGCATGTCTACTGCGCAGGCGCACCAGAACCGCAAAGAGCTGAAGAAGTCCATGTCCAAGGAAGAATGGAAGGACTACAAGGCCAAGGAGCGCGAGGAGCAGCGCAAGCGCAACCGCGAGACCCAGGAGCGCATGGCCGCCGGCGACGAACGCTACCTGCCGGCCCGCGACCGCGGCAAGGAGCGGGCTTATGCCCGCGATGTCGTCGATGTCGCCAACAGCCCGCTGCGCTTCACGATGCCCGGTGCCCTCGCCCTGCTGTTGTTCATGTTCGTCGGCACGTTTGTCCCGAGCATCTCCCCGGCGGTATCCGCCGTGGGCATGGTCTTCATCCTGCTCTTCGCTGTCCTGGCTATCCTGCACGGCCGCCGCGTCAACAACGCGGTGCGGATGAAGTTCCCCGGCACCACCGCTACCGGCTTCAGCCTGGGCAGCTACGCGGTGGGGCGGGCTACCCAGCCGCGTAAGTGGCGCGTGCCGCGCCCGCGGGTCAAGCCGGGCGAGGCTCTGGCCTAGTCATGGTGGAGTTGCAGGCGGATAGCGCGGCCGGCATCGGCGCGGCTGAAAAGCGCGAGCTCGCGGCCAAGATTGCCCTGAATCCGCAGTCCGCCGCCCTGGGGCGGATGTCCCTGCCGGTGGTCTGGCTGGCCGGCTGCCTGCAGCGCGTCCTGCCCCAGCCGGTGGCCCGGCCGCGGGTCGTGGTCTTCGCCGGCGACAACGGCATCGCCAGCGCGGACGCGCCGGTCTCGCAGTGGCCAGCTGACCACACCCACGACGCGGTCGAGCAGCTGTCCGCGCACACCGGGCCGATTGAGCTTTTGGCCCAGCGCGCCGCTGCCCGCGTGCGGCTAATCCAAGCAGGCACCTCCGCCCCGATTGATAGCGCCGACGCGATGGACGCCGAGCTGACCGCCCAGGCCTTCGACATCGGTATCAAGGCCGCCGACGCCAGCGCGGACGAGGGCGACGACTTGGTGATCCCGGCCGATATCGGCGTCGGCAACAGCACCGTAGCCGCGGCAATTGTGGGCCGCGTGACCGGCACCGAGCCGGTGGCGATCGTCCCGCGCGGCGCCCAGGTCCCGACGGAGCGGTGGAAACAACAGGTCACCGTCGTACGCGACGCGATGTTCCGCAGCCGCGGGCTCGCCGACGAGCCGGCCGAGCTTATCCGCGTGCTGGGTTCGCCGGCGTTTGCAGCGGAGGTCGCCTTCATCGCGCAGTCGGCCGCGCGCCGCACTCCGGTGCTCATCGACGGCTCCTTCGGCGCGGCCGCGGCCATGCTAGCCGAGCGCCTGCGCCCCGGCACCCAGGAGTGGGTCTTCGTCGCGACCTCCACCGCCACCCCGGCCTTTGACCGGGCCGTGGCCGATCTCGGGCACGAGCCCTGGCTGGATCTGGCGGTCGCGGCGGGCCAGGGCCTCGGGGCCCTGTCTGCCCTGCCGCTTATCAATTCAGCCGTGGAGCTTGTCTCCACGGCACTGGGCGACTAGACCAGCGTGTGCAGCCACCCGTGGGTGTCGGGCTGGCTGCCGCGCTGGATGTCGGTGAGCTGCTTGCGCAGCGCCATGGTGACCTCGCCCGGCTCGTTGCCGTTGATGGTGAAGTCCAGGTCCTTGCCCAGCACGCGGCCGACCGGGGTGATAACGGCGGCGGTACCACAAGCGAAGGACTCGGTCATCTCGCCACTGTCGACGTCCTGGTGCCACTCCTCGGCGGAGATGCGGCGCTCCTCGACCTCGTAGCCGGCGTCGCGGGCGACCTGCAGCAGGGAATCACGGGTGATGCCGGGCAGCAGGGAGCCCGACAGCGCCGGGGTGACGATCTTGGCGTCGTCGCCGCTGCCGTAGACGAACATCAGGTTCATCCCGCCCATCTCCTCGATGTACTTGCGCTCCAGCGCGTCCAGCCAGACGACTTGGTCGCAGCCCTTCTCATCGGCCTGGGCCTGGGCCAACAGCGAGCCCGCGTAGTTGCCGGCGAACTTCGCCGCACCGGTGCCGCCGGGGGCGGCGCGGACGTAGTCGGTAGACAGCCAGACCGAAACCGGCTTCACGCCGCCGGTGAAATAGGCCCCGGCCGGGGAGGCGATGACGATATAGCGGTAGGACTTGGCCGGGTGAACGCCCAGGGAGACCTCCGTGGAGATCATGAACGGGCGCAGGTAGAGCGAGTCTTCCCCGCCGGCGGCCGGAACCCAGTCCTTATCGACGGCGACCAACTGGGCCAGGGAGTTGGTGAATTCCTCGGCGGGCAGCGGCGGCATCGCCAAGCGCTCGGCGGAGTGGATCATGCGCTCGGCGTTCTGCTCCGGGCGGAAGGTGGCCACGGTGCCATCCGGCTGGCGGTAGGCCTTGATGCCCTCGAAGATGGCCTGGCCGTAGTGGAAGACGTTGGAGGCCGGCGACATCTCCAGGGGGCCGAAGGGGCGCACCTGGGCGTCGTGCCAGCCTTCTTCCTCGTTCCAGTCGATGGTGACCATGTGGTCGGTGAAGTAACGGCCGAACCCCGGGTTGTCGAGGATCTCGGCAATCTTTTCCGGACTGGTCGGCTGGTCGGTACGGGTTACGGTGTAATCAAGCAAAGTCATGTCCACACTCTACTCCGCCTTTCGGTCACCCAACCGGTTTTATTACCGAATTTTGCGGCCGCCCGCCATCCGTCGCGTGTGCTGCGTCCCTGCCCGCGGGTGAGGACCCCACTCCCCCACTTTCTGTCCCACCTGATAGGAAAACGATGGGGCAAACCTTCCCCGGCCTGGGTCGCCGGCCGCTACAGTGGGGCCATAACCTGAAATTAGGTACACCATTGACTGCTTACAACAGGAGGATGACAACCGTGGCTAAGAAGAAGTCCCCAATCGAGATCCCGGGCGCCGGCGTAGTCCCGGCCGTGAAGCTCGCCAAGAAGCTTCCGGAGAAGGCACAGGCCCTTATCATCGGCATTTTCGCCAGCGACGACGGCGTGGAGGTCCCGGCCTCCGCAGCGCTTGACGGCGACGCCCTGCGCACCGTCCTCGACCAGCTGCTGGCCGTCGGCGCCACCGGCAAGGCCGGTTCGGTCCACCGCATCCCGGCCCCGGAGGAAGTCGGCACCGACTCCATCGTGGCGGTCGGCCTCGGCGAGGCCGAACAGTTGGATGATGAGACCCTGCGCCGAGCCGCCGGCTGCGCCGCCCGCGCCGCCCAGGGCCTGAACAAGGTGGGCAATACCCTGCACGAGTTCGGCCTGGCCGCTGCCGTCGAGGGCACCATCCTGGGCGGCTACGTGCACCGGGGGCTGCGCTCCGACAAGCTGCCGGCCGATAAGAAGCCGGCGACCGTCTCCTTCCTCCTGCAGGATAAGAAGGACGCGGCTACCAAGAACGAGTTCAACGCAGCCCGCGCCATCGCCCAGGCCACCGTCTTCGCCCGCGACTTGGTCAACTGCCCGTCCAACGAGCTCTACCCGTCCGTCTACGCGGACATCCTGTCCTCCCACGCCACCGCCGCCGGCCTGGGCGTCGAGGTGCTCGACGAGAAGCAGCTGAAGAAGGAAGGCTTCGGCGGCATCCTGTCCGTGGGCCAGGGCTCGGTCCGCCCGCCGCGGCTGGTGCGCCTTTCCTGGAAGCCGTCCAAGGCCAAGCGCCACGTCGCGCTGGTCGGCAAGGGCATCACCTTCGACACCGGCGGCATTTCTCTCAAGCCGGGCGCTGGCATGTGGGACATGATCATGGACATGGGCGGTTCGGCCGCCGTGGCCGCCGCTACCCTGGCCGCGGCCTACCTCAAGCTGGACGTCGCGGTCACCGCGACCATCCCGCTGGCTGAGAACATGCCGTCTGGTTCCGCCACCCGCCCGGGCGATGTCATCACCCACTACGGCGGCACCACCTCCGAGGTCCTCAACACCGACGCGGAGGGCCGCCTGGTGCTGGCCGACGCCATCGCGCGCGCCAGCGAGGACAAGCCGGACTACCTCATCGACACCGCCACCCTGACCGGCGCCCAGATGGTCGCGCTGGGCAAGCGCACCGCCGGCGTCATGGGCACGGAGGAATTCCGCGACGAGGTCGCGAACATCGGCCGCCGCGTGGGCGAAAACGCCTGGGCCGTGCCGCTGCTGGAAGAGCACAACGAGTCGCTGAAGTCGGATAACGCCGACATCCGCAACATCAACGCCCAGCGCGAAGGCGGCATGCAGTTCGCCGGCACCTACCTGGAGCACTTCGTCGGCGAGGGCATCGACTGGGCCCACATCGACGTCGCCGGCCCGGCCTGGAACGGCGACGGCGCCCGCGGCTACACCCCCAAGCGCGCCACCGGCGTGCCGACCCGCACCATCATCGCCGTGCTGGAGCAGGTCGCCGGCGCGGGCAGCACCGATGCCCCGGAGCCCGCCGGGGCCAATGAAGAGACCAACGACACCGAGGATTAATCCTTAAGAATCCGGATTTTCGCCGCGCTCGAACCGGGCGCGGCGAATTTTTTGTTCTTCCCGCTTGCGCAGGATGCGGTCGCGCTCCATTTTGCGGCGCATCCGCTCGGGGTAACCGGTCTCCTCGACGTCGTAGACCGGGCAGTCCAGCAGCCGCGCCACGGCGTCGATTCCCTTCGGGCCCCCGATGCGCCGCCGGATGAAGTCGCCGCCCTCGTCGACGACGACCACCGACATTTCGTTGACGATGGTCTCCGGTTCCACGAAGGCCTCGACCCAGCCGCGGGGGCGCGCCCAGTCCTGCAGGTCGCGTGCGTCCTGCTCACGGATGGTTTCCCCGGGGGCGCGGGGCGGCTTCAGCGGGGACTTCGAGCGACGTCGGCGGAAAGGGTTGAACACGGCACACTATCCTAGTGGTGTAGACAGTTTCCTGGTAACTCACACCTTGTCTGGTCAGCCTGTGGGGCGAAACACCGGATTAGGGGTGAGATAATGCGCGACGAATTGACCGAACCGGTAGGCTGTTGACAAAAGGTTTGTTATTTCCAACTTTCGAGGAGTCTTAATTCTCATGGCGCACTCCGTTGAGATGCCCGAACTGGGCGAATCCGTAACTGAAGGCACTATTACTCAGTGGCTCAAGTCTGTGGGCGACACCGTCGAGGTCGACGAGCCGTTGCTCGAGGTCTCCACCGACAAGGTCGATACCGAAATCCCTTCCCCGGTTGCGGGTACCCTCCTGGAGATTAAGGCCGACGAGGACGACACCATCGAGGTCGGCGAGGTCATCGCCACCATCGGCGACGAGGGCGAGTCCGCGGACTCCGGCGAGTCCCAGGACGACTCCGCCGAGGCGGAGCAGGACGAGGCCGAGGCTGAGGCTGAGTCCAAGGAAGAAGAGTCCAAGTCCGAGGAGTCCTCCTCCGACAAGCAGTCCGGCGGCTCCGGGGATGCCACCGACGTTGAGATGCCGGAGCTGGGCGAGTCCGTCACCGAGGGCACCATCACCCAGTGGCTGAAGTCCGTCGGCGACACCGTCGAGGTCGACGAGCCGCTGCTCGAGGTCTCCACCGACAAGGTCGACACCGAAATCCCGTCCCCGGTCGCCGGCACCCTGCAGGAAATCCTGGCCGACGAAGACGACACCATCGAGGTCGGCGAAGTCATCGCCCGCATCGGCGACGGCTCCGCCCCGGCCAAGTCCGACGACTCCGACTCTGACTCCGACTCCAAGGCTGAGGCCAAGGAAGAGGAGAAGGAAGAAGAGCCGAAGAAGGAAGAAAAGGCCGAGGAGTCCTCCTCCAAGGATTCCGGCGCTTCCGGGGATGCCACCGACGTTGAGATGCCGGAGCTGGGCGAGTCCGTCACCGAGGGCACCATCACCCAGTGGCTGAAATCCGTCGGCGACACCGTCGAGGTCGACGAGCCGCTGCTCGAGGTCTCCACCGACAAGGTCGACACCGAAATCCCGTCCCCGGTCGCCGGCACCCTGCAGGAAATCCTGGCCGACGAAGACGACACCATCGAGGTCGGCGAAGTCATCGCCCGCATCGGCGACGGCTCCGCCCCGGCCAAGTCCGACGACTCCGACTCTGACTCCGACTCCAAGACTGAGGCCAAGGAAGAGGAAAAGGAAGAAGAGCCGAAGAAGGAAGAAAAGGCCGAGGAGTCCTCCTCCAAGGAGGAGAAGAAGGACGAGGCCCCGAAGAAGGACGAGTCCTCCGCTAAGAACACCTCCGCGAAGGTCAACAACGGCGACAACGTCCCGTACGTGACCCCGCTGGTGCGCAAGCTGGCTGACAAGCACGGCGTTGACCTGAACTCCGTGGAAGGCACCGGCGTCGGCGGCCGCATCCGCAAGCAGGACGTGCTGGCCGCTGCCGGCGAGGGCGAGGCCCCGAAGTCCGGCTCCGACAAGGCTGCCTCCGGCAAGTCCGGCGGGCGCGCCAACTGGTCCACCAAGTCCGTGGATCCGGAGAAGCAAGAGCTCATCGGCACCACCCAGAAGGTCAACCGCATCCGCGAGATCACCGCCTCCAAGATGGTCGAGGCGCTGCAGATTTCCGCGCAGCTGACCCACGTCCAGGAAGTCGACGTCACCGCGGTAGCCGACATGCGCAAGAAGAACAAGCAGGCGTTCATCGACAAGTACGGCGCCAACCTGTCCTACCTGCCGTTCATCGTGAAGGCCACCGTCGAGGCGCTGGTTTCCCACCCGAACGTCAACGCCTCCTACAACCCGGAGACCAAGGAGATGACCTACCACGCGGACGTGAACGTGGCCATCGCCGTGGACACCCCGCGCGGCCTGCTCACCCCGGTCATCCACAAGGCGCAGGACAAGACCCTGCCGGAGATCGCCCAGGCCATCGCCGAGCTGGCTGACAAGGCCCGCAACAACAAGCTGAAGCCGAACGACCTGACCGGTGCTACCTTCACCGTGACCAACATCGGCTCCGAGGGCGCCCTGCTGGACACCCCGATCCTGGTTCCGCCGCAGGCTGGCATCCTGGGTACCGCGGCCATCACCAAGCGCCCGGTAGTGGTCAACGACGACGGCCAGGACGCCATCGCCATCCGCCAGATGTGCTACCTGCCGTTCACCTACGACCACCAGGTGGTTGACGGTGCTGACGCTGGTCGCTTCATCACCACCATCAAGGACCGCCTGGAGACCGCGGACTTCGAGTCCGACCTGGCTCTCTAAGACACGGCCTTGAGCTGCCGGCCTTCCCGGGCCGGCCCGAGCCCCCGTTGACTTTTCCTATGACTTTAAGGAAAAGGAGACGGGGGCTTCGTCTTTCCCCGACTACCCCCGTAACCCCCTCCCGGGCCGAATGTGGTCACAGTTTTTCGGCCCAGTTGGAGATGTCACTAACCCCGCACGCGGGGCCGACGCCCCCCGCCCCGCAGCGGGGCGTAATTAATGCGCTCGGGTTGGGGGTAAAAACGACCCGGGCGTGTGGCGCAGAACAATATACTGGTGTTCCGTATGGCCGTTTTGCCTACCCAATCAAGGAGTAACGCTAATGGAATTCATCTCCCGTCACCTCGGGCCAGATGCCACCGAACAATCTAGGATGCTGGAGGCGGTGGGTTATTCCACCGTTGAAGACTTGGTCGACGCCGCTATTCCGACCAAGATTCGGGCCGACGAGCGGCCGGAGCTGCCGGGCCTGCCGGCCCCGCTCAGCGAGTACGACGCCCAGGAACGCCTGCGCGAGCTGGCTGGCAAGAACCACCTGCTGAAGTCCTTCTACGGTCAGGGCTACAGCGACACCATCACCCCGCCGGTCATCCGCCGCGGCCTCTTAGAGGACGCGGGGTGGTACACCGCTTATACCCCGTACCAGCCGGAGATTTCGCAGGGTCGCCTGGAAGCGCTCCTTAACTTCCAGACCATGATCCAGGACCTGACCGGCCTGCCGATTGCGAACGCCTCCCTGCTGGACGAGGCCTCCGCCGTGGCCGAGGCGGTCGGGCTGATGTCCCGCGCGGTCAAGAAGGGCCGCCGCGTGGTCCTAGACGAGCGCCTCCACCCGCAGGTGCTCAACGTCGCCGCTGAGCGCGCCCGCGCCATCGAGCTCGAGGTCCTCGTCGCGGACCTGACTGACGGCCTGGCCGGCGAGGACATCGTCGGCGTGGTCGTGGCCTACACCGGCACCGAGGGCGATATCTTCGACCCGCGCGCGGTCATCGAGGAGGCCCACTCCCGCGGTGCCCTGGCCGCCGTGGTCGCCGATCCGCTCTCCCTGACGCTGCTGGAGGCCCCGGGCGAGCTGGGCGCCGACATCGTCACTGGTAGCTCCCAGCGCTTCGGCGTGCCGCTGTTCTTCGGCGGCCCGCACGCGGCGTTCATCTCCGTCACCGACAAGCTCAAGCGCCAGATCCCCGGCCGCATCGTGGGCGTGTCCAAGGACGCCGAGGGCCGCCCGGCCTACCGCCTGGCCCTGCAGACCCGCGAGCAGCACATCCGCCGCGAGCGCGCTACCTCCAATATCTGCACCGCCCAGGCGCTGCTGGCCAACGTCGCGTCCATGTACGCGGTCTACCACGGCCCGCACGGCCTAAAGGCCATCGCCAAGCGCGTGCACGGCCTGGCCTCCACCTTCGCCGCCGCCGTCAAGGGCGAGGGCCTGGATCTGGCCGCCGAGGACTTCTTCGACACCGTCACCGTGACCGGCGTCGACGCGGCCGCCATCAAGTCCTCCCTGCAGGAGGCCGGCTACCTGGTCCGCGCCATCGGCAGCGACAAGGTCTCGGTCTCCTTCGGCGAATCCGCTACCGATGCCGACGTGGAAGGCCTCGTGCAGGCCTTCGGCGGCGAGGTCGCGGACACCGAGCCTTTTGCCCTGCCGGAAGCCCTCCAGCGCTCCACCCCTTTCCTGGAGCATGAGATCTTCAACTCCCTGCACTCCGAGACCCAGATGATGCGCTACCTGCGCGAGCTGGCGGACAAGGACCTGGCACTGGACCGCAGCATGATCCCGCTGGGCTCGTGCACCATGAAGTTGAACCCGACCGCTGCGATGGAGCCCATCTCCTGGCCTGAGTTCGCGGGTATCCACCCGTATGCCCCGGAGGAGACCACCGCCGGCTGGCGCGAGCTCATCGCCCAGACCGAGGACTGGCTGGCCGCGATCACCGGCTACGCCAAGGTCTCCATCCAGCCGAACGCGGGCTCGCAGGGCGAGCTGGCCGGCCTGCTGGCCATCCGGCGCTACCACGTGGCCAACGGCGACAACGGCCGCGACGTCGTGCTGATTCCGGCGTCTGCCCACGGCACCAACGCCGCCTCCGCGACCCTGGCCAACCTGCGCGTGAGCGTGGTCAAGACCGCCGACGACGGCTCGATTGACCTGGCCGATCTGGACAAGAAGATCGAGCAGCACGGCGAACACATCGCCGGCATCATGATCACCTACCCGTCCACCCACGGCGTCTTCGACCCGGAGGTCCGCGAGGTCTGCGACAAGATCCACGCCGCCGGCGGCCAGGTCTACATCGACGGCGCGAACATGAACGCGCTGACTGGCTGGGCCCAGCCGGGACAGTTCGGCGGCGACGTCAGCCACCTGAACCTGCACAAGACCTTCACCATCCCGCACGGCGGTGGCGGCCCGGGCATCGGCCCGGTCGCCGTGGCCGAGCACCTGATCCCGTTCCTGCCGTCCAACGCCGCCGACCCGGCCCACGACGCCTCCGAGGCCACCCCGGTCGGCGAGGGCGTGCCGATCACGGCCAGCCAGTACGGCTCTGCCGGCGTGCTGCCGATTTCCTGGGCCTACCTCGCCATGGCTGGTTCCCAGGGCCTGCAACAGGCCTCCGCGCACGCTATCTTGGGCGCGAACTACCTGGCCCACGAGCTGCACGATTCCTTCCCGATCCTCTACACCGGCAACGCCGGCCTGGTCGCGCACGAGTGCATCCTGGACCTGCGCGAGCTGACCGACCAGTCCGGCGTGACCGCCGCGGATGTGGCCAAGCGCCTCATCGACTTCGGCTTCCACGCCCCCACCCTGGCCTTCCCGGTCGCCGGCACCCTGATGGTCGAGCCGACCGAGTCCGAGGACAAGGGCGAGCTGGATCGCTTCATCGAGGCCATGCGCACCATCCGCGCCGAGATCCAGGAGATCATCGACGGCAAGGTCGCCTACGACGACTCCGTCATCGCCCACGCCCCATTCACCGCGCTATCCGTGTCCAGCAACGACTGGGACTACGCCTTCACCCGCGAGCAGGCCGCCTGGCCGGTGGACTCGCTGCGCCGCGGCAAGTACTTCGCCCCGGTCCGCCGCCTGGACGAAGCCTACGGCGACCGCAACCTCGTCTGCTCCTGCCCGCCGCCGGAGGCTTTCGAGATGACCAACGAAAAGGAGAGCTAAATGTCCGATCTACGCAATTCCCCGCTGCACGCTGAGCACGAAAAGCTCGGCGCCAGCTTCACCGCCTTCGGGCCGTGGAACATGCCTCTGAAGTACGCCAACGAGCTGGACGAGCACCGCGCCGTGCGCGAGGCCGCCGGCCTGTTCGACCTGTCGCACATGGGCGAAATCTGGGTCACCGGCCCGGATGCGGCCAAGTTCCTGACCTACGCGCTCATCTCCAACCTGGAGACCGTCAAGGTGGGCAAGGCCAAGTACTCCATGGTCGCCGCCGAAGACGGCGGGATCATCGATGACCTCATCTCCTACCGCTTCGAGGAGGAGAAGTTCCTGGTGGTGCCGAACGCCGGCAACACCCAGGTGGTCTGGGAGGCCTTCCAGGAGCGCTCGGAAGGCTTCGACGTGCAGCTCAAGAACGAGTCCCAGGACGTGGCGATGATCGCCGTCCAGGGCCCGAAGGCCGCCGAGATCCTCGTCCCGCTGGTCGAGGACAACAAGCAGGACGCCGTCTACGAGCTGGGCTACTACGCCGCCACCATGGGCAAGGTGGCCCGCAAGTTCGCCATCATCGCCCGCACCGGCTACACCGGCGAGGACGGCTTCGAGCTCATCGTCTACAACGCGGACGCCCCGGAGCTGTGGAACGAGCTGCTGTGCGCCGGCGAGGAATACGGCCTCAAGCCCTGCGGCCTGGCCGCGCGCGACTCCCTGCGCTTGGAGGCCGGCATGCCGCTCTACGGCAACGAGCTCTCCCGCGACATCACCCCGGTCGAGGCCGGCATGTCCCGTGCCTTCGCCAAGAAGGAAGCGGACTTCGTGGGCGCGGAGACCATGCGTGCGCGCGCCGCTGAGGGCCCGCAGCAGGTCATCACCGGCCTGGAGTCCTCCCAGCGCCGCGCGGCCCGCTCCGGCGCCGAGGTCTACGTGGGCGAGACCCACGTGGGCACCGTGACCTCCGGCCAGCCCTCCCCGACGCTGGGCCACCCGGTCGCCCTCGCGCTGCTGGATACCTCCGCAGGTCTCGAGCCCGGCGCCGAGGTGGAGGTCGACATCCGCGGCAAGCGCTACCCGTTTACCGTAACGGCCTTGCCGTTTTACAAGCGGGACAAGTAAAACCGTTCTAAAATAAAGCCCGATAACGCCCGATCCTTTCAGAAAGGACTTTTACCCATGGCCAACCTGCCTGATAACTACTCCTACTCCGAGGACCACGAGTGGCTGGCTGCCGCTCCGGACGACGTCGTGGGCAAGACCGTCCGCGTGGGCATCACCTCGGTCGCCACTGAGCGCCTGGGCGAGGTCGTCTTCGCCGAGCTGCCGGCCGTCGGCGACTCCATCACCGCAGGCGACTCCTGCGGTGAGGTCGAGTCCACCAAGTCCGTCTCCGACCTGTTTGCTCCGGTCACCGGCACCGTGACCGCCGTGAACGAGGGCGTGCACGATGACTACTCCGTCATCAACAACGATCCCTTCGGCGAAGGCTGGCTCTTCGAGGTCGAGGTCTCCGAGGCCGGCGAGCTGATGACCGCCGCCGACTACGCCGCCGCCAACGGCATCTAGAACCGACGCGCTGGCCCCGTACAGCGCCCGCCCCCCGGCAAGGCCGGTAACCCGCCTGTGGATTTACACGGTGGCGTTACCGCTTGCTGGGGGCGCTTTTGTATACCCAGTTGGGCAGCCGCCCGTGGACTGCCGGGCCAAGCGAATTACAATGGGTATCTATGACTGCACCGCGCGATCCTTTCTTCCCCGCCGACCGCTCCATTCGCGCCGACAACGCGCCTTTGGACATCCGCCACCTGGGCCGGATGGACTACCAGGAAGCCTGGGACCTGCAGGCCGACCTGGCCAAGCAACGCGCCCGCGGCGATATCGGGGACACGGTGCTGGTGGTCGAACACCCCAGCGTCTACACGGCCGGTAAGCGCACCATGGAATCCGACATGCCGGATAACGGCCAGCCCGTCATCACCGTCGACCGCGGCGGCCGGATTACCTGGCACGGGGAAGGCCAGCTCGTGGTCTACCCCATCATCCGCCTGGCCGAACCCGTCGACGTGGTCGACTACGTCCGCCGGCTGGAAGAAGCCACCATCCAGACCGTGCGCCAGATGGGGGTCACCACCGCCGGGCGCATCGACGGCCGCTCCGGGGTCTGGGTGCCGTCCACCACGCAGCCGAAGGACCCGCAGGCCCCGCACCGCGACCGCAAGATCGCCGCGCTGGGCATCCGGATTACCCGCGGGGTGACCATGCACGGCCTGGCGTTGAACTGCTGCAACACCCTCGAGTTCTACGAGCACATCGTGGCCTGCGGCATCGACGACGCCGACGTGACCACCCTGTCCCTCGAGCTCGGCCGCCACGTCGGCCTGGAGGAAGCCACGGAGCCGCTGCTGAGCGCGCTTGACGATGCCCTCTCGGGCCGCCTCGTCGTCGCCGACCACACCTTCGGTTCCGCGCCGGATCCGACCAAGCTGGCCAACGAGGCGCGCCGGCGCGCCCGGCAGCAGGCCGCCACCCCCGAACGAACGACCCCGGCCGCCGGCCAGGAATGATCACACCGCTTTAGTGGTTGTGACTGAGGCATCCCGGCGTGCCGGATGCCCCGGAAGACCGGACATTTTCCACTTCGCCAACTCAACAACGTAGGGTAGACAACGTGACTATTAAGCCTGAAGGACGGAAGCTGCTACGCATCGAGAAAAAGAATGCGGAATCTCCGATCGAGCAGAAACCCCGATGGATCCGTAACCAGGTGCGCACCGGCCCTGGCTACGAAGATATGCGCAACCGCGTCGCCGGCGCCTCCCTGCACACGGTCTGCCAGGAGGCCGGCTGCCCCAACATTCATGAGTGCTGGGAATCCCGCGAGGCCACCTTCCTCATCGGCGGCGACTCCTGCACTCGCCGCTGCGATTTCTGCGATATCAAGACCGGCAAGCCGGACGCCCTGGATACCGACGAGCCGCGCCGCGTGGCAGAGAACATCCGGGAGATGGACCTGAACTACACCACCATCACCGGCGTGACCCGCGACGACCTGCCGGACGAGGGCGCATGGCTCTACGCCGAGGTGGTGCGCAAGATCCACGAGCTGAACCCGCACACCGGCGTGGAAAACCTCACCCCGGACTTCTCCGGCAAGCCGGACCTGTTGCAGGAGGTCTTCGAGGCCGAGCCGGAGGTCTTCGCCCACAACCTGGAGACGGTCCCGCGCATCTTCCGCCGCATCCGCCCGGCCTTCCGCTACGAGCGCTCCTTGGATGTCATCCGCCAGGCGCACGACTACGGGCTGATCACTAAGTCCAACCTCATCCTCGGCATGGGCGAGACCGCCGAGGAGATCGAGGAGGCGCTGCGCGACCTGCGTTCGGCCGGCTGCGACATCATCACGATTACGCAGTACCTGCGCCCCGGCCCGCGCTTCCACCCCATCGAGCGCTGGGTCCGCCCGGAGGAGTTCGTCTCCCACTCGAAGCTGGCCAAGTCCCTGGGCTTCGGCGGCGTCATGTCCGGCCCGCTGGTCCGCTCCTCCTACCGCGCCGGCCGCCTGTACGTGCAGGCCATGGAGGCCCGCGGCCGCGAGCTGCCCGCCCACCTGTCCCACCTGGCCGAGACCTCGAAGGGCGCGACCGCCCAGGAGGCCTCCACGCTGCTGGACAAGTACGGCCCGTCCGAGGAGACCCCGGTGACCGCTCGCGTCAAGAGCTAAGCCACCGCCAGGTACTCACCTGTCTACCTTTTAGCTGACTTCTAACCGTTGCGGGGCCGCGCGAAAGCGCGGCCCCGTTTCCAGTTTGTGGGCACAACCCTTTAGAGTAGAGGGCATGGCACAGGGAAATACTAAGGCCGATCTCAAGGCCGCTAAGAAGGCAGAGAAGAAAGCCAAGCGCGAAAAGGGCAAGCAGACGCGCCGCCAGATGTGGCAGGCGTTCCAGATGCAGCGCAAGCAGGATAAGGCGCTTATCCCGCTGATGCTGCTGGCCTTCCTGGGCCTGGGCCTGCTCTTCTTCCTCATCGGCATGCTCTTCAACGGGCAGTGGTTCATGCTGCCCATCGGCTTGGCGCTGGGTGTGCTGCTGGCCATGTTCATCTTCACCCGCCGCCTCGAGCGCGACATGTACAAAAAGGTCGAAGACCAGAAGGGCGTGGCCGGCTACGCGCTGGAGAACCAGCTGCGCAACACCGTCGGCATCGTCTGGAAGGTCGAGCAGGGCATCGCGGTGACCCGCCACCAGGACCTGGTCCACCGCGTCATCGGTAACCCGGGCGTCGTGCTGGTCTGCGAGGGCGACAAGAAGCGCCTGGCCGCGACCGTGGGGCAGCTGAAAAAGCGCATCGATAAGCTCGCCGCCGGCGTGCCGGTCTACGAGGTCTACGTCGGTGAAGGCGAGGGCGAAGTGCCGCTGGCCAAGCTGCGCAGCCACATCATGCGCCTGCCGCGTAACTACAACAAGAACGAGGTCTACGCCAACGCCCGCCGCATCGAGGCCATGGATTCCCTGCCGGGCCAGATGCCGGGCGTGCCCAAGGGCCCGATGCCCCAGCAGGCCCGCAACATGTCCGGCATGAACCGCCGCATGCGCCGCGCCGCCGGCCGCAAGAAGAAATAAGGTCCCCGCGCCAGATAAAAACGGCGCCCGCCTCCGGCCCCGAACTATCTCGGGAAGGGAGGCGGGCGCCGTTTTGGTACGCCAGGCTAAAAAAATTAAGCCATGATGACCGTGGTGCCGGTACCGCGGTCGTGCATGCCGCGCCCGTCGGCGTCGACCATGGCGGCCGGGAAGAAGACGGCCGTGAGCAGCGTGCGCACGGCCGCGCGCCAGAAGCCCACGCGGGTGCCAGGAGCGTCGACGCGGGCCACGCCCATGCCCAGCGCCGCCATGCCGGGGGTACGGGCAAAAAGCCAGCCGCAGACGATGCCCAGGATGATCCAGATGCCATACCCCAGCGCGGCAGCCGCACCGAGGGCGTCGGTGAACTGGGTGATGATGATGGCCAGGACCATGCTAATGACCCAGTCGATCAGCACCCCGCCCGCGCGGCGCATGACCGAGGCCTGCGCGCCCGAGCCGCTTTTCGGCAGGCCCAGTAGCTCCCCGGGCCACCGGGAAACCGCCTCGGCGGAATCATACTCACCAGGGATGCTCGGGCCGTCCAGCCACGTTTTCTTGTCAGCCATAGCCACTAATCTAGCGGGGGCACACCGGGGAAGGAAAGCCACGCCCAGAAATACCGAAATCTATCGCGCAATAGGTGATTTGTTAAAGTGGTAAGGCAATTCCTCAAATGTCTTTGGGCAGCGCGTAAAATCTTTACCTAGAGCCCATTTTTATCTCAAAATTTTCAGGAGCATGACCATGGCTTTCGAGACCGTTCAGGACATCGTAAAGTTTATTCAGGACGAAGACGTCCGCTTTGTCGATATCCGCTTTACCGATGTCCCGGGCATCGAGCACCACTTCAGCATCCCCGCCTCCGAGTTCGACGAGGACACCGCCGCCGAGGGCCTAGCCTTCGACGGCTCTTCCATCCGCGGGTTCACCTCCATCGACGAATCCGACATGACCCTGCTGCCGGATCCGTCCTCGGCCATGATCGACCCGTTCCGCACCGAGAAGACCCTGAACATCAAGTGCTTCGTGCACGACCCGTTCACCCTCGAGCCCTTCACCCGCGACCCGCGTAACATCGCCCGCAAGGCCGAGGAGTACCTGAACTCCACTGGCATCGCTGACACCTGCTTCTTCGGCGCGGAGGCCGAGTTCTACATCTTCGACTCGGTGCGCTATTCCACCGACGTCCACGAGGGTTTCTTCAAGGTCGACTCCGACGAGGGCTGGTGGAACCGCAGCGCTGAGACCAACATCGACGGCACCCCGAACACCGGCTACAAGACCCGCGTGAAGGGCGGCTACTTCCCCACCGCGCCGTACGACAAGACCGGCGAAGTCCGCGACGCCATGGTCCGCAACCTGCAGGACGCCGGCTTCGACGTCGAGCGCTTCCACCACGAGGTCGGCACCGGCGGTCAGAACGAGATCAACTACCGCTTCAACTCCATGCTGCACGCGGCTGACGATGTCCAGTCCTTCAAGTACATCATCAAGAACACCGCCGCAGCCTACGGCAAGACCGCTACCTTCATGCCCAAGCCGCTGGCCGGCGACAACGGCTCCGGCATGCACGCCCACATGTCCCTGTGGAAGGACGGCACCCCGCTCTTCCACGACGAGTCCGGCTACGGCGGCCTGTCCGATACCGCCCGCTATTACATCGGCGGCATCCTGCACCACGCTGGCGCGGTCCTGGCCTTTACCAACCCGACGCTGAACTCCTACCACCGCCTGGTGCCGGGCTTCGAGGCCCCCATCAACCTGGTCTACTCGCAGCGTAACCGTTCTGCGGCCATCCGCATCCCGATTACCGGTTCCAACCCGAAGGCCAAGCGCATCGAGTTCCGCGCCCCGGACCCGTCCGGCAACCCGTACCTGGGCTTTGCTGCCATGATGTTGGCCGGCATCGACGGCGTGAAGAACCGCCTGGAGCCGCACGCCCCGGTCGACAAGGACCTCTACGAGCTCCCGCCGGAGGAGGCCGCCTCCATCCCGCAGGCCCCGACCTCCCTGGAGGCCTCCCTGGAGGCCCTGCGCAACGACATGGACTTCCTGACCGAGGGCGACGTCTTCACCGAGGACCTCATCGAGTCCTACATCAAGCTCAAGGAAGACGAGGAAATCACCCCGGCCCGCCTGCGCCCGACCCCGCTCGAGTACGAAATGTACTTCGACTGCTAGTCCCCTAGCCTTCCGCAGGCTTTCCTGCCCCCAGCCGGCGTCCCTCGTGGGCGCCGGCTTTGCTGTATCCAACGGCCGGCCGTGATTGACGCCAAAGCCACCACCTTAGTATTCCACGGTCGTGCTAGGTTCGTTTCCATGTCCAACCCCCTCACCTTCGTCGCCCTGGAGACCGCCGACGTGGCGGCGGTGCGGCAGGTGCTGGGGCCCTTGGAGCGCGGCGGGATTTACCTGACCCGCCCAGGGCTGGTGCTGGAGACGTCCTGGCTGGGGGACGGCGCCCGCGACGTCTACGCGACGGCCTGGGCGTGGGGCGCGGGCGATGCCGGCCTGTTCTACGCGCTGGCTGCCCGCGGCCGGCTGCTGGTCACCCCGGCGCGCGGGGCGGTCGACATCGTCGTCTGCGGGCGAATCCATGGCCGCGAAGAGGTCGACAACGGCATCGATAGCTTCGCCTTCGCCGACAGCCCCGAGCAACTGCGGGAGCTTATCGGGCCACCTAGTTGCGCTTAGCGTAGCCGATCCGGGGGCGGAAGCCGGCGGGGTGCTTCATTTGCGCGACCGCGTCCGCAATGACCATCCGATGGCGGGCGGTGAGCGACTGCGGCAGCTGCGCCACGGAGAACCAGCCGACCTCGGTGTTTTCGTCGTCGGCGAGGTGCGGGACGGCATCGTCAGGCACGCTGAGCCGCAGGGTGGTGTCCATGAACAGGCACTTGTCGCCGTTGCCGTATTCCACGGGGCCGACCTGGCCGACGCCCAGGAGGGCCTCGACGCGGGCCTCCAGGCCGACTTCCTCGGCGACCTCCCGAATGGCGGTGGTGCTGATCTCCTCGCCCGGCTCGGCGATGCCGGCCACCGGGGCCCACTTATCGTTATCCGCCCGGCGCGCCAACAGCACGGTGGGTACCTCCCACAGAGGCGCGCCCTCCGGCACGCCGCGCACGATGATGGCGGTCACGGCGGGCAGGAAGAGCTGGTCGTGGCCGATCTTTTCACGCAGGGACACAATGAAATCCGGGGTTGCCATACCCCTAGCCTACGGCACGCAGCGACCTTAAGGGGTGCCGGCGTCGGCGCGGGCTACCTCGCCCCACAGCCCGTCGGCCAACCGCTGGACCTCCACCGCCGGGGTGAAGGAGAGCTCCATGTCCGGGTAGTCCTCGCACGTCGTGCCGCCGTCCATGCGCTCGGTGGTGCCGGAGACCAAGCCGATGATGACAGGCCGGCCGTCGCGCTCGGCGTAGACGGGCCCGCCCGAGTCGCCCGTGCGCGCACACATGCGGGCGCGCGCGGACTCGGATTCGAGCTGCTCGCCGTCGGCATTGAGCTTGCTCAGCTCCGGTAGGTGGGTCACCTCCCCGCAGGTCTTGTGGGTGGATCCGCCCAGCTTGCAGGCCTGGTCCGGCAGCTGCGCCAGCTGCGTGGCGATATTGGTCTCCAAGGACTCGGCGGTGTGGAAGGGAATCTGACCCGAGGTTCCCGCCTCGTTGAGTTCGATAAAGGCCACGTCCAGGTGGTGGGTGTCCGCGGCGTAAAAATCCGAGTAGACCACCTGGCCCACCGGCTCCGCGGGGTAGGAAAACTCGCCGTACTCATCCGCGGCCCACACCTGGTCGCCGACCTTGCCGCAGTGCGATGCCGTCACGGCAAAGGACCGGCCGTCCGGCAGGCTGAAGGAGTAGGCGACGCTACACAGCTGATAGCTGAAATACTCCCCCGGCTGCGGCGTCTGCGCGGACAGGTGGATGGCCGCGCCCGGCGGCACGGGCGCGAACTGTGGGGTAAGGATCTCGTCTTCGCGCGGCGGGAGCTTGGTCTGCTCCGCCGCCGCGCCCAGATCCGTCGCGGGCGCGGTGCGCTGGCTGGTCTCCTCCAGCGGGTCTTCTACCGGCAGGCTGCACGCGCTGGACAGCGCCACCACCGCGGCGGCCGCGAGGACCCCGCGGCTAGCTCTGCGAAGCACCATCGTCCGGGGTGGTCTCGTCCTCTTCCTCGGCCGCTTGGGCCCGCAGGTCACGCAGGAACTTCTCCGGATCGAATTCCGTGTGGTACTCGGGCCCAGCGAACTGTTCCTGTGCCATTGTTAGACCTCCGTGGTGTCAATCGAGCGGGTGATGTAGTCCTTGACCGCGGCGGCATCGTTCGGCAAGTCCGCCACGGTACGTTCCGCCTCCAGGATACCGGCAAAACGCTCGGGCACCTCCGGCTCCCGGCCGGTGGCCTCCCGGATGGTGTCGGCGAACTTGACCGGCAGGGCCGTCTCCAGGCAGATGATCGGGGTATCCACGCCGGCCTCTTGGGCCGCGCGGGCGGCCTTGACGCCGTCGGCGGTGTGCGGATCGATGAGCACCCCGTAGCGCTCGTCGACGTCCGCGATGGTGGCCAGCCGGTCCGCGTGCGTGGAGCTGGCGGAGGTGAAGCCGAACCCCTCCCGGGCGTCTTCCAAAAGCTCCGGGGACACGGAGAAGCCGCCCTCCTTGACCTTCGTGCCGAACCAGTCGGCCACCTGGGCGGCGTCCCGGCCGGTCAGGTCGAAGACGAAGCGCTCGAAGTTAGAGGCGCGGGAAATATCCATCGACGGCGAGGAGGTCTTGAAGGTCTCCGCGGCCGGGCGCGGGCGGTAGTTGCCCGTGCGGAAGAACTCGTCCAGCACGTCGTTCTCGTTGGTCGCCACCACCAGGGTGTCGATGGGCAGGCCCATCTGGCGGGCGATGTGGCCGGCGCAGATGTCGCCGAAGTTGCCCGTGGGCACGGAGAAGGAGACCTTCTGCTGGTTGTTGTCGGTCACCCGCAGCCAGCAGGAGACGTAGTAGACCACCTGGGCCAGCAGCCGGGCCCAGTTGATGGAGTTGACCGCGCCGATCCGGTAGTCGCGCTTGAACTGGGCGTCCGCGGAGACGGCCTTGACCACGTCCTGGCAGTCGTCGAAGACGCCGTCCAGCGCGATGTTGAAGATATTCGGGTCATCCAGTCCGAACATCTGCGCCTGCTGGAACGGGGTCATGCGCCCGGCCGGGGTCAGCATGAATACCCGGATGCCGGGGCGGCCGCGCATGGCGTATTCCGCCGAGGAGCCGGTGTCCCCGGAGGTCGCGCCCAGAATATTCAGCGTTTCTTCCCGGCGCGCCAGCTCGAATTCGAAGAGCTCACCGAGCAGCTGCATGGCCATGTCCTTGAAGGCGGCCGTCGGGCCCTCCGACAGGTGGCCGATAAAAAGGCCGTCGCCCAGCTCGGTGACGGGCACGATCTCCTCGGAAGCAAACTTCGGGTAGGTATAAGCGCGCGCGGCGATCTGCTCCAGGTCTGCCGGGTCAATATCGTCGATATACAGCTTCAAGACCTCGGCGGCGACCACGGCGTAGCCCTTCTTATCGGATAGGGTGCGCCAGCTGGTCAGCAGCTCATCATCCAGCTGCGGGTAATGCTCCGGGAGGTAGAGACCGCCATCCGGGGCGAGCCCGCCCAGCAGAATATCGGTAAATTTGGCCGGAACCTGGTCCACATCACGCGTCGAAATATAATCCACGCGGCTAAGTCTAGCGGTTCCGGGCGTGCTCGGGGCCCCTTTTATCCCTTCCCTTGCCGGGGCCCGCCGCGGCGCCGTGCCCGTCGGTCCCCAGTCGACAAAAATTCGCGCGGTAGTAAACTAAGCGGCCATGTCGACTCCTGAGAATCACCGCCCCAACCCGCGGGAAGTCATCACCACCAAGGCGCTGTATGTCTGGGTGGCCGCGGTGTTGGTCTACATCGTGGCGATTACCGGGCGCACCTCCTTCGGCGTGGCCGGCGTCGACGCCATCGAGCGCTTCGGGGTCGACGCCTCCCGGATCGCGGTGTTCACCTCCGTCCAGGTCGGCGTCTACGCCCTGGCCCAGATCCCCACTGGCATTGCCATCGACCGCTTCGGGCCGCGCAACATGCTGGTCGTCGGCGCGGTGGTGATGGGGATCGGCCAAGTCATCCTGGGCTTTACCACTAATTACTGGGTGGCCATCGGCGCCCGCGTGCTCATCGGCGGCGGGGACGCGACCGCGTTCCTGTCGGTCATGCGCATTTTGCCCTACTGGTTCCCGCTGCACCGCACGCCGATGCTCACGCAGGTCACCGGTTCCCTGGGCCAGCTGGGCCAGTTCCTCTCCGCGGTACCTTTCCTCTGGTTGCTGGGGGCCACCGGCTGGACGGCGGCGTTTGTCAGCCTGGGCGCGGTGGGCATTATCATCGCGCTGGCCGCGGCCGTCGCGGTGGCCGACTCCCCGGAGAAGGCCGGCGTCTACGAGGAAAAGGTCGTCGAGGTCCAGCCCAACTCCCAGGCGCTGTCCATCCCCCAGCGCCTGAAATCCGTGGTGACCTCCCCGGTGGCCTGGCAGGCGTTTTTCATCCACTACTCCAACATGTTCTTCCAGATCGTCGTGGTGATGATGTGGGGCGTGCCCCTGATGACGCTCGGCATGGGCCTGTCGGAGGCCTCCGCCGGCCTGGTGCTGACCATCAACTCCGTCTTCCTCGTGCTCATCGGCCCGCTGCACGGCAAGATCTCCGCGCGCACGGGCAACGCCCGCGACCTGATCGCCGTCGGCTTTTCCACCCTCCACGTGCTGTTCTGGGCGTGGTTCTTTTCCACTTCGGAACCGCGCGGCTTGGCCGCGGCCCTAGGCTTCGCCTTCATCATCGCCCTCTGCTGCCCGTCCGCGAACTACGGCTTCGACCTAGTCCGCGAGCACCTGGGCCGCGACGTGGTGGCCACCGCCACCGGCCTGGGCAATATGGGCGGCTTCATCGCCGGCATGCTGGGCGCGCAGTCCTTCGCCTTCCTGCTGGACTCCCATTCCCAGGGCGCGGCCTACGAGTGGGGCGATTTCCGCTACGCCGCCTGGGCCATTCTGGCGGTGTGGTCCGTCGGCGTCACTGGCATCCTGTTTACCCGCTGGCTCCGCCGCGGCGAAGACGAGCCCGGCCCGCGCATCCGCATCACCCGCCTGCCGGAATAACCGCTTCCGGGTCTTTTCAGCTGTCCTCTTCGTCTAGCTCCGGGCGGGTCAAAAATTCCGCGACCGCTTCCGGTTCCGCGATGAATTCCTGGGTGGCCCGGTACGCGTCGGTCTCACGGTAGGCCACGTCCTGCAGGCCGAAGTCGTCGAACTGGAAGATCTGCGCCCCGGGCACGCCCAGCAGGATGGGTGAATGCGTGGCGATGAGGAACTGGGCGCCGCGCTGGACAGCCTGGTCGATCTCGGCGAGCAGCGCCATCTGGTGGATGACCGACAGGCCCGCCTCCGGCTCGTCCATGAGGTAGAGCCCGCGGCCGTCGACGTATTCGCCGAGGATATCGAAGACAGATTCGCCGTGGGATCGCTTCATCAGGTCCACGCCCCGGCTGAGGTTGTTGCGCCTGGCGGCCCGCTCGGACTCGTCGCGCAGCAGGTCAAAATGGGTCTCGTTGCGCAGGTAGTACCCGCGCAGCACCGCCTCATCGAAGCGCAGGGCCAGCCAGTGGGACAGCTCCGACTCCGTGTTGGTCCCCTTGACCCCCTCGGGCAGCAGCGGGCCGCCCCGCCCGCTGAAACCGGCGCTCAGGGCGATGGCCTCCAGCAGCGTGGACTTGCCGGCGCCGTTTTCGCCGGCGAAGAACGTCACCGGGCTGCGAAAGTCAATTTTGCCGAACTCCTGCAGGTAACGGGTTATCGGCAGCTCCCACACGTAGGCGCTACTCGCGCGGTGCCGGCGCTGCTCAAAGGGCCGGAACGCCACCGTTGTCAGCATGTCGGGCCACGACCTTCCCTAGTAGAGCTCGCGCAGCCGGGCAGGCAGCGCATCGGCTATCCGTTCAACCAGCCCAGTCTCGGCGCTGCCAGGGGGCAAGGCGCTGGCCGGGTGCAGCCCTACCCTACTGGTAAACGGCAGGTACGTCTCGGCTGCTCCGGCCCCGGCCACCACGAAATCGTTGACCGTGGCCGCCATGGCCACGCCGCCTAAAATCGGCACTCCCAGTGCGATTGCCAGCATCCCGAGGGTCTGCCAGCGCCGGCGGGCGGTGTAAGAACAGGACATAAACGTTACCTTTCCGTTATCTTCTAAGGGAAAGAATAAGCGTCGCGTCTGTGTGGGCGGTGGCCGGTTCCTGCCATCTCGCTGCCGGTTGCCCGGCCCCGCGCTACTGGTCGTCGTTGCTGGCCACCAGCGGGCCGGACTGCCCCTCGATGAGCCCCTCGTCGAAGGCCTTGAGCACTGCCTCAGCCTCGTCCTCGCTCAGGCGGCCCTCACTGACGGCGGTGTCCATGACCGCCTCGAGCTCCTCGCGGGATTGCTCCCGGCTATCGCCCGCCTCGAAGGCCTGCTTGGGCATGGCGGCCTCCGGGATACCCAGTGCCTCGGCCAGCTCGACCAGGCGGTAGCCCGGGCGCGGCTCTTCCTCTTCCTCGTCCGGGGCGGTGGTCTCCGGCCCGGTGGCCAGGGAGGCGGCGTCGCCGACCGTGCGGCCTTGGTGCGTGGTGTTCAGCGGCCACATAAACCAGACCGCCACCAGCGCGAAGATCAGGGCCAGGACGGCCACGGCCCCGGCGACGACCCACTGCTGACGATGCCCGTCCGCCGGCCCGCGCACCGCCTGCGCGGTCCCCGCCGGCTGCTCCGCCGGGGTGTGGTGCGAAGGCGAGGTGGGTTCTGTGCCTGCCATGCTGGCCCCTTGCCTGAACTAATAGAGAATCGAATGAACAAATACTAGTGCTGAACTCTCGGGAATTCTAGCGCCTAGAAGTGCCCGAAGCTATCACCGCGGCGCGGCGGCTCCTGCCGGCCGCTCAAGATATCGATCACGCTGCGGATGGCCTGCTCGCCCACCGGGCCGAAGTTGGGCTTGCGCTCGTCGACGCCGCGGCCGTCTTCGTCGACCACCTGGTGCGGCGCCTCGGGACGGTTGTGCCCGGCAGGTCCCTCGATGCTGATGATGAGCTTGTCGTCTTCTACCTTCAGCTCCGTATCCGCGCCCGCGCCAGCCGCGCGCGCCGAGTCCATAAATCCGCTTAAGTCGCGAAAGGTAGCCGCCGAAAGATCCAAAGAAATCCGCAGTGCCATTATTTTTCTCCTCTACTCTAGGTCCGCTGGTGGTGGGTTTAGTTCGCGTTGGTGCCGCGTCCGCGGTGGGGCCGTATATGGGGCCAGCCACCGTGGACGGCACCTCCCGGTCTAGGAAGACTAACT
Source organism: Corynebacterium sp. 32222D000AT (assembly GCF_053546955.1). Lineage (NCBI taxonomy): Bacteria > Bacillati > Actinomycetota > Actinomycetes > Mycobacteriales > Corynebacteriaceae > Corynebacterium > Corynebacterium sp. 32222D000AT. Next base: position 119,961 of record NZ_JBPPVW010000006.1, read on the forward strand.
CGGCTTGCCTAGGCAAAAGCCGACTTTGCCAGCAAAATCAGGGCGAAATCCGGGCGACCCCCTAAGGGGAGGCCGCCGCCTGCTAATCGTGCTCGAAGGATTCGGCCTCGCCCCAGAAGACCTCGTCGACCACGCGGCGGGCGTGCCGGGTCAGCTTTAGGTAGGCCTCCAGGAATTCCTGGTTGTCCTCGGGCGCCCAGCCGGCCGCGCCGGCCACCTGGGCCAGCTGCGGGCCCGGCTGCGGGAGCTGGTCCACGCGCTTGCCGCGGACCAAGACCAGGGCGTTGCGGGCATCGGTAGCCATCAGCCACGCCTCCCTCAGGCTGGCCACCTGCTCGGCGTCAAGCACCTCGCACTCCTCCAGCGCGTCGAGTCCCCGCAGCGTCGACGGGTCGTGGAGCTGGGCGAACTCGTGCGCGTGCATCATGGTCAGCAGCTGGACCGTCCACTCGATATCGGTCAGCGCGCCGCGGCCCAGCTTGGTGTGGGTGTTGCGGTCCGCCCCGCGCGGCAGGCGCTCGTTGTCCACGCGGGCCTTCATCCGCCGGATAGCGCGGATGGTGGACTGGCTCACGCCCTCACTGGGGTACCGGAAGCGGTCGATGACCTCCAGGAATTTCTCCCCGACGTCCTTGTCGCCGGCCACGAAGGCCGCGCGCAGCAGCGCCTGCATCTCCCAGGGCTCGCCCCACTGGTCGTAATAGCGCTCGTAGGAGGCGATGGTGCGCACCACCGCCCCGGACCGGCCCTCCGGGCGCAGGCCCAGGTCGACCTCCAGGGGCGGATCGCCCGAGGGCTTGGACAGGCGGCGCCGCATCTTGTCCACGATCCCGATTGCCCACTTGATGGCGGCGGTCTCGTCCGCGCCCGGCGCGGGCTCGGCCACTATCATCACGTCCGCGTCCGAGCCGAAGCCCAGCTCCATGCCGCCCAGCCGGCCCATGCCGATAACGGCGATTCGCGCCGGCGGGCTCACCGGCTGCGCGGCCGGCGCAGCGTCGGCATCGTCAGCGTTTTCAGTGTTCTCAGTGCCGGCGGGTGCCTCGGCGGTTTCGGCTGCCGCTTCCTCCTGAGCGCGCAGCCAGGCGCGGATCTCGGCGCGCAGGGCGGCTTCCAGCACCGCGTCCCAGACCAGGGACAGGTCCCGGCAGACCTGCTCGACCGGCATAAATCCCAGCAGGTCCGCGGCGGCGATGCGGGCGAGCTCCACCCGCCGCAGCGAACGCGCCACGGCCACCGCCTTGTCCGGGTCGGCGTGCCGCTTGGTGGAGTTGACCAGCGCCTTGAAGGCCTGCTCCGGCTGGGCGTCCATGAGCTTCGGCCCGGCGGCGCCGTCGGAGAGCAACTTGACGGTATCCGGCGCGGCGATGATGAGATCCGCGGTGTACGGCGAGGTGCCCAGGATCTTCATCAGCCGCTGGCCGACGATGCCCTCGTCCCGCAGCATCCGCAAAAACCAGGTGCGGTCAAAGGCCGCCTCCGACAGCTTGCGGTAGTTGAGCAGGCCCATGTCCGGATCGGCGGTGCCAGACAGCCACTCCATCAGCGTCGGCAGCAAAATCGCCTGGATCTTGGCCTTGCGGGAGCTGCCCGCCGCCAGCGAGGTCAGGTGCTCGAAGGCGCGGTCCGGGTAGTTATAGCCCAGGGCGGCCAGCTGCAGCTTCGCGGCCTCCGGCGACAATTTAAGCTCCGCGGAGCTCATGGAGACCACCGAGTGCAGCAGCGGGCGGTAGAACAGGCGCGAATGCAGCTGCGAAATCCGGTGGCGGATGGTGCGCAGCGTCGCCGCCATCATCTGGGCGGCAGAACGCTGGCCCGTGGGCGTGAACCCGGAGATCTTGGCCAGCCACTTCCACGCGTCCGCGTCATCGTTGGGTGGCATGGTGTGGGTGCGGCGGAAACGCTCCAGCTGCAGGCGGTGCTCGAGCAGCCGCAGGAATTCATAGGCCTCGATGAGCTGGTTGCCGTCCTCGCGGCCGACGTAGCCGGCGCTGACCAGGGCGGCCAAGGCGTCGACGGTAGACAGCACGCGCAGGCTCTCGTCGGAGCGGCCGTGGACCAGCTGGAGCAGCTGGATGGCAAACTCCACGTCCCGCAGGCCGCCCGCACCCAGCTTAAGCTCCCGGGTGCGCAGGTCCTCGGGCACGTTGTCGAGCACCCGGCGACGCATGGCCTGCACGTCTTCCACGAAGGACTCGCGCTGGGAGGCCGACCAGACCATCGGCCCGATTTTGTCCAGGTAGTCCTGGCCCAACGGCAGGTAGCCGGTCTGGGGGCGGGCCTTGAGCAGCGCCTGGAACTCCCAGGTGTGCGCCCAGCGCTGGTAGTACTTCACGTGCGAGTCCAGCGTGCGCACCAGGGCCCCGGACTTGCCCTCCGGGCGGAGGTTGGCGTCCACCTCGAAGAAGCACTTGGTGCCAATCTGGATGAACTTCGAGGCCACCCGCGTCGCCTTGCCCAGCCGGGCGTCGTCTTCCTCGCTCAAGGGCTCGGCCACGAAGATGACGTCGACGTCGGAGATGTAGTTGAGCTCCCCGGCCCCGCACTTGCCCATCGCGATGACGGCCAGCTGGCTATCGAGCGGGTCCTCGCCATAGACCGTCGCCGTGGCCACCGCCAGCGCCGCGGTCAACCCCGCGTCCGCCAGCGCCGTGGTCAGCCGGGTAACCGTGGAGTATTCGATGCGCGGCTGCGGGCTCGACTGCCCCTTGCGCGAATAGAACGTGCCCGCCAGGTCGTGGCTGGCCACGCGCATCATCAGCGTCCGGTAGGTCGACTTCAGCGCCCGCGTGGCGTCCTGGCCCGTCGTGCCCGCAACGTAGCTGCCCGGGGTGGTCAGCTGCGCACTCGCCGTGTCCGGCCGGTCGAGTTCGGCGGCGAACTGCGCGGGGCGGGCATCGACCGCGCCCAGAAGCTGCGCGAGCATCTCGTCTGGCTCCGGCAAAGGCTCGGCCAGCTGGCGCCACAGCTCCGGCTCGGCGGCCAGGTGATCGCCCAGCGCCGTCGATGCCCCCAGAAGCGCCAGCAGCCGCACCCGCAGCGCCTCGTTGGTGCGCATCTGCTGATCCAGCTCGCGGCCGGAATCATCCAGGCCCTGGTAGAGGCGCATCACCGTGTTGAGCGCCAGATCCGGGTCCCCGGCCGCGGCCAGGCACCAGAGCAGCTCGGTGGATTCGGCGTTGTTCCAGCCCAGCCACTCCAGGTCGGCGGCCGCGCTCTCCCGGGTCAGCCCCAGGGTGGCCGGGGAAGGTACCGTCGCGCGCACAGTCAATTGCCCCTTTCGCTTGGGTCGGTAAAGGCTTAGTAGTTCAGGTTGTGGCGCAGCTCGAAGGAGGTGATCTGGCGCTGGTAGGCGTGCCACTCATCCCACTTCGAGCGCAGGAAGAACTCGAAGACGTGCTCGCCCATGACCTCGGCCATGAAGTCGGACTTTTCCAGGTGGCGCAGCGCCTGGTCCAGCGACATGGGCAGGTCCTTATATCCCATCGCCCGGCGCTCCCGGCGGGTGAGCTGGTGCACGTCGTCCTCGGCCGGATCTCCCATCTCGTAGCCCTCCCGGATGCCCTTGAGCCCGGCGGCCAGCAGCACGGCGTAGCCCAGGTAGGGGTTCATCGCGGAATCCACCGAGCGGATCTCCACCCGGCGCGACTCCTCCTTGGTCAGCCGGTAGGTCGGCACGCGGACCAGCGCGGAGCGGTTGGACACGCCCCAGGTCGCCGAGCCCGGGGCCTCCGAGCCGAACATCAGGCGCTTATAGGAGTTGACCCACTGGTTGGTCACCGCGGACATCTCGTTGGCGTGCTCCAGGATGCCGGCGATGAACTGCTTGGCCGTCGTCGACAGCGAAAACTCATCATCCGGGTCGTGGAAGGCGTTGGACTCGCCCTCAAACAGGGACAGGTGGGTGTGCATGCCGGAGCCGGAGTATTCCTCGAAGGGCTTAGGCATGAAGGTGCCGCGCACGCCCAGGTCGGCGGCGACCTTCTTGATGACGTAGCGGAAGGTCATGATGGAATCCGCCATGGTGATAACGTCCGCGTGCCGCAGGTCGATCTCCTGCTGGCCCGGCGCGGTCTCATGGTGGCTAAACTCCGTGGCGATGCCGAGTTCCTCCAGGTAGAGCATGGCCTGGCGGCGGAAGCGCGGGGCGGCGTCCTGGGTGGCCTGGTCGAAATAGCCGCCGTTGTCGGTGGGCAGCAGGTCTTCTGCCTCGGGGCGCTGCTGCAGCAGGTAAAACTCGATTTCCGGCGAGGCCATGCAGGTAAAGCCCTCGTTGGCCGCCGCGGTGACCTGCCGGCGCAGGATGTGGCGCGGGTCCACCATCGACGGCTGCCCATCGGGCTGGGCGATGTCGCAGAACATCCGCGCGGACTGCAGCTCCGGCTCGTCGCGGTCGAAGGGCATGATCTGGAACGTCGACGGGTCCGGCAGCGCGATCGTGTCCGATTCGGAGATGCGCGAAAAACCTTCCACGGAGGATCCGTCGAAGCCCACGCCCTCCTCGAAGGCGGATTCCAGCTCGGACGGGCTCATCACCACGGACTTGAGCGCGCCCAGGATATCGGTGAACCACAGGCGGATAAACCGGATGTCCCGCTCTTCGACGGTACGCAGCACGAATTCATGTTGGCTGTTCATGGATTCCACCTTAGTAGGCCGGCCCGGCCGTAGTGGGCTTTGTCGCGGACCAGTCCGGTGGGCCATTGCAGGGTGGTCACATTGCCCGCCTGCGGTCAGTAAGCGGGGGTAGCAAGCAGGGGAAGCTGCCGCCGATGCCCCACGCCCGGCGTGGTCGGATAAGGCCACCACAGCACCCAACGCACTCACTACCGTTTAGACGAAAGGAACCTTTAGCCCCATGCGTTTTAGCTACCACCGCCGCCTTGAGCAATTAGCCGATTTCCTCATCCTTGTCGCCCGCGCCGGCTGGCGGCCGGAGGACCTCATCCACATCTGTGGGCCCTATACCCACCAGATGGTCTTTTACGCCGCCGCCCGTATCCCGGCGCACGTAGCCAGCCCGGCGCTCCGGCACGCCTGGTTGACCATCGGGCCGCCGACCGATCCCACCGTCCCGGATGAGGCCATCGACCAACTCTTTGAGGATTTCAAGTCCCTGCCCAGCCTGCCCGACTGGGAGCTTCTGGATCCTTCTCAGGCCGCCGAGGCCGCCATGACGTCGGCGCAGCGCAAGGCCGCCGGCAAGGTGGAGGCCCTGCTGCGCAAGGCCGAGTCCACCGAGTTTTTGGACGAGGCCGAAACCCTCATCGCCAAGGCGCAGCAACTGCGCCAGGAATACCGCCTGGCGGAGGCCTCCGCCGGCGCCGACCAGGCCACCGCCTGTATTGCCCACCGCGTGCACCTGCACGCGCCCTGGGTGGCTTACCAGGCCGTGCTGCTCAGCGTTATCGCCGCGGCGAACTCGGTGACCGCCTTGCTGGTGGACAAGCGCGGCCTGGCCGTGCTGGTGGGCGCTCCCGACGACTGCGCACACACCGCGGACCTGTTTGCCAACCTCAACCGCCAGTGCGACTGGCACATGCGCAACGGCGCGGACGCCGAAATGGCCAAGTACTTCAGCCAGACCGCCTCCTACCGCCGCAGCTTCCGACTGTCCTATGCCGCGCGCATCTCCGAGCTCCTCGAGGAGGCCAACCGCGCCGGTGCGGCCAGCGCCGACGGGGACGCGGACGGCGACGGCCTCCTGCCCGTCCTGGCTGAGCGCATGGCCGCGGCTCAGGAGGCCCTCGAGCAGGTCTACCCGCACACCAACCAGTCGAGCCTGTCGATGAACAACCCGCTGGGAGCCGGCGCCGGGGCCAGCGCCGCGGAGCGCTCCCACCTGGGCGGCGACTCCTCCGGTCTGGCGCCCCACCAGCGTGCGCTGAGCGCCTAACCCCATCGTGGGGCCAGAGGCGGGCCCACCGGCTGCCGACGCTTTCCGGATTCCGCGCCGGCGGGTGATGGCCCCGGCACGCATAAATATTCAGCCGGGTATGATCGCAGCTAATAGGCACAGCAGTCTTTACAAGGAAAGGGCACCCATGGCAACCAGCAGTTTCCTCGAGATCGAGGCGAAGTTCGCAGTCGCGGAATCCACCCCCACCCCGGATCTGACGCGCTTGGCCCACGTCGCCGGGTATGGGGAATCCACCGAACAGTCCCTATCCGCCATCTACTACGACACCGAAGACCTGCGGCTGACCCGCAACAAGATCACCCTGCGGCGCCGCACCGGCGGCAAGGACGACGGCTGGCACATCAAGCTGCCCGGCTCGACCGGCCGCACCGAGGTCCGCGCCGAGCTCGGTGAGCCCGTCGACGGCGAATACCGCGTCCCGGCAGAACTGCTCAGCCATGTCCGCGCCATCGTGCGCAACCACCCGGTCTCCCCCATCGCCCAGGTTGATAACAACCGGACCGAGACCCTGCTGCTGGGCGACGACGGCCGCCCGGTCGCCGAGTTCTGCGACGACCACGTCACCGCCTGGAGTTTCCTGCCCAGCGGCCAGCAGTCCACCTGGCGCGAATGGGAGCTGGAGCTGGCCGCAGAAACCGCCGGCACCGACCGCGGCAGCGAGATCATCCGCTCTGCTACTTCCCTGCTCATCGGCGCCGGGGCCCGGGTGTCCGCCTCCCCGTCGAAGCTGTCGTCCGCCCTCGGCCGCTCCAAGGACCAGGCCCCGCTTCCCCCGGCCCTGCGCACCCCGGACGTGGAGGAAGATTCCCCGGCGGCGGCCGTCGTCGAGGCCCTGCAGGCCAACCGCGACAAGCTGGTCGAATACGACCCGAAGGTCCGCGCCGACGAGTGGGATTCCGTCCACCAGATGCGCGTGGCCACCCGCGAGCTGCGCAGCCACCTGCAGACCTTCCACGGGATCGTGGCCGGCCCGGAGATCGAAAAGATCGAGGCCAACCTCAAGGAACTGGCCGCCATGTTGGGCGTTGCCCGCGACGCCGAGGTCGTCGAGGAACGCTGGCAGTCCCTGCTGGAGGAGGAAGACTCCAACACCCTGGACGACAACACCCGCCGGCACATCGCCCACGACATGGGCACCGCCTACCGCCGCGCCCACCGGCGCGTCATCGGCGCGCTCAACTCCGACCGCTACCTCGAGCTGCTCGATGACCTAGACCAGCTGCTGGCCCACCCGCCCGTCGTGGAGGCCCAGCCGGCAGAGACCGAGCCGCAGGCCGAAACCGCGTCGGAGACCGAGACCGAGGCAGCCCCGGCACCGGCAAGCACGACCGATGCCCCGGCTCCGGCCGACGGCGCGGAGACAGCGCCCGCAGAAGCCGCTGAGTCTGTGCCCGCCGAGGCAGAGACCGAAAAGCCGCAGCGGCCAGAACCGGCTGAGCCCGAGGACATGGAAACCGTCATGGCGCGGCACCTGGCCAAGGCCTACCGCAAGCTGGTCAAGCGCCACGAAAAGGCGATCATCAACTGGGATAATGACGAGCTCAGCCTGCACGAGCGCGAAGACTACTTCCACGACATGCGCAAGGCCGCCAAGAAGCTGCGCTACGCCGCTGAGGCCGCCGGCTCGGCGACCAAGCTCAAGACCAAGCGCCTGTACAAGGCCTGCAAGCAGATGCAGTCGGTACTGGGCGACTTCCAGGACTCGGTGACCTCCCGCGACAAGCTGCTAGAGCTCGCGCAAGCAGCCCGCAGCCGGGGTGAAGACACCTTCGGCTACGGGCTGCTGTACCAGCGCGAGCGCCAGATTGGTCTGGAGGCGCTGGAGGACTACTCCGAGTCCTTCGATCAGACTAAGTCGGCATTCAAGCCGCTGAAGAAGAAGCTGAAGTAGGTTACTTGTCCCACTGGGCGGGCTTGCCCCAGTCGTCTTCTACTTCCTCGGCTTCATCGGCCGCGGCGTTGCGCTCCGCCGCGGTCTTCAGCGCGTTGCGGGCCTCTTCCTCAGACGAGTACGGCCCCATCCGGTTGTCCCAGGAATCCTGCGGGCCCTGGGTAACCTCACCGGTGGACGGGTTGAAATACCATTGCGAATCCTGCTCGGCCATGGTCTAAGCCTCCTTGTTTGACGGGGTTTATTAAGCGATTTAGCGCGGGTTATCGCCCGCGGTATCCCACAGTACCCATCGGTTCTTGTCCGCGCCGCTAGAATGTTTCTGTTAGGACTTCTCGTGCGCCGGCGCCCAATCCCCATCGATGCGACGGCGAGCGAGTGCGACCGTGAATGAAGGAGTATCCCCCGCAATGCCATTTTGGCCCGCCCCGACCGACCACGTTGTCGATAAAGCCCGCGCCGCCCACCACCAACGCGTGGGCGTAGAAGCCGCCCACGTGGCCAGCGCGCCGGCAACCTGGTTGCTCATCGGTGAGCACGTTGACCACTACGGGGGCATCGTTGCCGCGGGGCTTTCCGATCTGCGCGCCGCGGCGGCCGTCAGCCCGCGCGAGGATTCGACCATCACCGTGACCTACCGCGTCGACGGGCCCGGCGAGCCCCAGGTGCGCGAGGAATCGACGACGCTCGACACCCTGTCCCAACTGGCCGCGGCACAGCAGCCCAGCGTCGACGAGTCCGGGCAGCCGGTCCCGCCGCCGTTCCCGACGGGGGGGCTGGCCGAGCGCTTCGGCGGCGTGGTTAGCACGATGGTCTCCCGGCAGTTGCTCTCCCGCGAGACCACCGGCGTGGACATCACCGTGGTCACGGACATCCCGACCTATTCCGGCCTGGGTGGGCTGGCGGCCGCCGATGTCGCCGTGGCCCTAGCCATGCTGGGCGGCAACGAGGATCCCCACGATGCCCCGCTGCGCGCCCGCCTGGCCGAGGTCTGCTCCCAGGCCGTCGATTCCTTCGCGGCCCTGCCGGCACTGCGCGCCCGCCACACGGCAGCCCTGCGCGGCAACGGCCGGCAGGTCTCCATCATCGACTACGCCGACGGTTCGGTGACCCAGGCCCCGCACCCGCTGGGCGACAAGCTGCACGCCTTCGTCGTCGCGGTCCCGGACTCGAGCCCGGATCCGCAGATCGGGGTGGATCTGCGCATCCGCCAGCGCTTCGTTGACAACGCCTGCCACGCCTTCGGCACGGACAGCCTGCGCCTGCTGCCGGACGCGTCCTCGCGCGTGCTGGACTGGCTGGATGCGGTCCACGAGGTGCACCCGGAACAGGACCACCCCGAGCACGCCGATGCCGCCAGCTGGCTCGGTTTCTACGCCGCCGAGACCGACCGCGCCCTGGGCATCGCGCGCTCGCTGCGGTCTCGCCGCGGCGCCGACTTGCTGCCGCTAATCCACCAGTCGCAGTCGGCCCTGGGCAGTATCTACCACCTGCCGGTGGCCGCCGAAGTCGCCGAGCTGGTCACGGCCCGCGGCGCGGTGGCAGCGCGGGCGGCCGCGGCCGGGGTGGCCAACTCGGTGATCGCCTACGTTTCCGCCGAGCGCGCGCAGAACTTCTCTCAGGATCTGGCCGACGACGGCCTGCTCGTCGTTCCGGTCAACCCCGGCGAACCCGCCGCCTAATCGGCCGTTTTAGTCGGCCGTTTTAGTCGGCCGGCCAGGCGAATTTCACCGCGCGCTCTGCCGGCTCCGCGGTAACCAGGGAAACCGAGGTTTCGCTGCCCACAGCGGGCGCGCCCACGCACTGCCCGATGACCGGCGGCTCGTTGACCAAGAGGCGGGCGGTCTCGCGCTCGGCGTTGCTGGAGAGCACCACCGCCGAAAAATTCGTGCCCACCCAGGGTTCCAGGACGGTGGCCTCGGTCAGCTGCAAGCAGGCCTTGTCCACCTGGGAGGCCAGCTGGGAACTGCGGCGCATCGATGCCACGGCCTCCTCCCCGTCCGCTTTCACCCACTCGGGGATCTCGGTGCCGGCGCAGATAGCCAGGCACACCTCCAGCCCGAAGCGATCGATGAGCCGGCGCAGGGGCGCGGTCACGTGCGCGTAATAGCCACCGATGCCCGCGTGGATCTGCCCCTCATCACGCCCCAGCAGGGCGTAGTCCGCCCCGCGCAGCAGCCGGAGACCCTCGCGCATGACCGCCATCCCGCGCGGCGAGCTGGCGTCCACCCCGCGCAGAAACTCGGAGATGCTCTGCTCCCCCAGTTCGAAGCCTAGGGCGCGGGCCTCGGCGCGGAACTCCTCCTCGGCCTCGGGGCTGGCACCTGGCAAGGTGCGCAGGAAGCCCACGCCGTGGCTGTGCATGAGTTGGCCCGCGCACATGCCCGCCATCAGGGAGATCTCGGAGTTGTAGTCCATGACCTCGTGGCGCGGCTCGATCTCCAGCTCGAAGCGCCCCTCCGCGTCTTCCACCACCCGCTGCGAAGGGATGCGCAGGGAAATCGCCTCGCGCCGCAGTGCGGAGGCCTGCCGCAGCTGGCCGACCTCCGGCAGCAGGCGAATGGCGGAGTTCATCCGCCCGTGCACCAAGTCCTCGTGGACGCCGTCGTAGTCCAGCCGCGCCCGAGAGCGAACGAGGGCGCGCTCGACGAAAAAGTCCGTGACCTCCCCGTCAGTATCCAAGTCGAAGCTAAAAAGCACCGCCGGCCGGTCCACGCCTTCCAGCAGCGAGGCGCGATCCTCGGAGAGCACGGCCGGGTGCAGGCGGGCCGGCGCATCCGGCAGGTAGATGGTCTGCCCGCGGGCCATCGACTCGGCGTGCACGGCCGCGGGTGCTTCCTCGCCGGTCCCGCCCAGCCAGGCGCCGACGTCGGCGATGGCGTAGTAGACGCGGTAGCCTCCCGCGGTCCCGCTGGTGATGTAGACGGCCTGGTCTAGGTCCTTGGATCCCGGCGGGTCGATGGTGACGAGCGGCAGGTCGCGGGCGTCCCGGCGGCTGGCGGCGAACTGATCGACCGCCGCGCGGGCCTGGTCGTTGACGTGCTCGTCGAAGTCGCGCGAGACCTGGAATTCCGCGGCGACGTTACCAAAGTCCAGCGGCGCAGCATACAGCTTCATACCGCCTCATTGTTCCACAGGCGCCCCACTCTCGCGCGCTGGTGCGAGCAACGGGAGATTAAAAAGCATGGGGCGAATGAGCCGGCCTATGAGCCGGATTCTGTCCGCGCGGGGCGGTTGCCCGTCCCCGGCGTGGTAAACATCCATCTGGGTCGACCATTGCTGGCCGCCTCAAGCAGCTACCTTCAGGCTCGGGCGAGCAGCCCTCAAACACCTGATCGGGCCTGCCTAAAAAGGCAGGCCGTGATGCCTTGCTCCCGGTGGGGTTTACCCAGCCACCCCAGTCACCTGGGGTGCTGGTGCGCTCTTAACGCACCGTTTCACCCTTACCTGGATTGCTCCAGGCGGTCTACTTTCTGTTGCACTTGCCCGCGGGTTGCCCCGGGTTGCTGTTAGCAACCACCGTGCTCTGTGGAGTCCGGACTTTCCTCGGCGCCTGCCTGCCCCCACGCGTGGGGCGGTTCATTTGCCGCGTTTACCCGGCCGACTCATTCGCGCGCTTCAGTTTAGTCCGCGCGCGGGCGGGCGGGAAAATTAGCTGTGCTCCGCGCCCAGCCCGGCTAGGTGGCCGGCGTCGTTGACGCAGCGCACCAGCGCGCCGTCGTCCCAGAACTCCGCCTCGGACAGCGAGGCAAGGTCCAGGAAGAAACGCTCGAACAGGCTGGGCCCGCCGCCCAGGCCCTGCGCGACCAACGACTTGATCGGGTTGACGTGGCTGACCAGCACGATGGTCTTGCCCGCGTAACGCTTAACGAGTTTCTCCCGCGCCTGGCGCACCCGTCGGTGCAGCTGCTGGAGGGATTCCCCGCCCGGGGTGGCCACCGCGGTGTCTTTCAGCCACTTAGCGTGCAGCTGCGGGTCGCGCTCATGGGCCTCGCTGAAGGTCAGCTTCTCCCAGGCGCCGAAGTCGAGCTCGATGAGCCCGTCGTCGGTGTCCACGTCGAGGCCTAGGACCTCGCCGACGGCCCGCGCGGTTTCCTGGCACCGGCCCAGCGGGGAGGCCACCACGGCCGAGACCTGGCAGTCCTCGCCCGTACCGAAGCGGCTGGCCAGGGCCTGCGCGGCGGCCAGAGCCTGGCGGCGGCCCAGCTCGGTCAGCGGCGGGTTGGAGTGCCCGGAGTATTGCCGCAGCGCCGACATCTTGGTTTGCCCGTGGCGCAGCAGCACCAGGCGGGTGGTTTCCCCGCGCTCGCCCAGCCAGTCCCTGGGCGCCGGCCCGCCGTGCTCGGTCGTGCCCGCGGCGTCGTCATCCGTACTCGCATCGCCCTCGATGCCGCCCTTGATGCCGTCCTCGGCGCCGTCCCCGCTGCCGCCGACGATGCCGACCGCATGCCCCGCGGCCGCCGCGTCCATGGCGTCGTTGGACAGGGCGTCGGCGACCTTGTTCTTGGCGCGCGGGACCCAGGCCAGCTGGAAGTCCTCCAGGCCGGCCACCAGCTTGTGGGCCTGCATGGCCAGCTTCTGCATGTCGGGGTGCTTGATTTTCCAGCGCCCGTTCATTTGCTCGACGACGAGCTTGGAGTCCATGTAGAACTCGATCTCGCTGGCGCCCAGCTCCTGGGCGGCCTCGAGCCCGCGCAGCAGGCCGTTGTACTCGGCGACGTTATTCGTGGACTGCGTGCCAACCACGTAGGCGATGGTGCGCAGCACCTCGCGCCCGTCGGCGGCGTAGACCACCGTGCCGGAGCCGGCCACCCCGGGGTTGCCGCGGGATCCGCCGTCGGCGTAGATGATTACCTTCATGCGCGCTTCCGCCTAGGACTGCCGGATGAGGTAGGTGCCGCACTCGGGGCACTGCGGGACCTCGTCGGCCGGCGCGTTGCGCACCGCGGACTGGTCCGCCGGCGGGAGCACGATGAAGCAGCCGCCGCAGGACTTCTGCGCCTTGAACTCGGCGGCGCCGACGTTGTTTTCGGCGCGCTGGTCGTCGAAGATCCGCAGCGCCTCGCCCGGCAGCTGACCGCGCAGCTGCTCGATTTCGACGCGCGGGTCCGGCTGGTTGGCGGTCGCGGCCTGGGCGGCCTCGGCGGCGCGGCGGGCGACCTCGAGCTTGCGGGCGGCCTCGTCGCGCTGCGCTCCCTGCGAGTCGCGGTTGTTGCGCAGGGCGTGGATCTCGTTGTGGGCTTCCTGCAGCTCGCTCATCAAGTCGGCGATGCGCGACTTCGCCGCGTAGCGGTCATGCTCCAGGTCGCGGCGCTTGTCCGGCTCCAGCTCGGCGGACAGCTGCTTGCGGTCGTCGCGCTCGCGGGCGCGCAGCTTGCGCTCGTCGGCCTGGATGCGCAGGATCTCATTTTCCATATCGTCCACGGCCATCTGGGCGGACCCGGCGGAATCCACCAGGCGGGCGTACTCGCGCTCGGCGGTGGCCAGCTCCTCCTGCTCCGGGCTCTGGCGCTCCTCGGCGCCAAAATCGACGGCGCGCTGCAGGTTGGCCAGCTTCAGCAGCACGGCTTGGCTTTCTGGTTGCAGCTTCATGTCCTTTATTCTCCTTCCGAATGTAGCGACACGGTCCACGGGTCGGTGCGAATTTTTAGGACTTCGCAGTCTAGCCCGGTCTTCTCGGCGACCAAGTCGCGGGCCTGGTAAGTCCAAGGGAACTCGCTGGCCCAGTGCGCGGTGTCGATGACCGCGGGGCCGCCGGCGCGCAGGTGCTCGTCGACGGGGTGGTGCCGCAGATCCGAGGTCACGTAAACGTCGACGCCTAGTTTAGCCGCCTGGTCCAGGAAGCTATCGCCGGCACCGGAGCTCACGGCCACGGTCTGGACGAGCTGGTCCGGATCCCCGGCCGCGCGCACGCCCCAGACGGTCTCCGGCAGGGCGTTGGCCACCTGCTGGGTAAACTCCCGCAGCGTCATCGGCTCCGGCAGGCGGCCGACCCGCCCCAGGCCGCAGGCCTGTTCCAGGTCCGCCGGTTTGGCGGACTCGACGACGTCGAAGGCCGGGACCTCGTAGGGGTGGGCATCGATAAGCGCGGCCTGGATGGCGCGGCGCCGGGACGAAGGCGCGACGAACTCGACGCGGGTTTCGGCCCCGCGGTGGAGGGTGCCGACCTCGCCTTCGGTGGGGTTGGCCCCCGGCAGGGGCTCGAACTGGCCGGTGCCGGCGATGTCGAAGGAGCAGGCGCGGTAGTTGCCAATCTGGCCCGCCCCGGCGGCAAAGAGGGCCTCCTTGACGCGGTCGGCATCGCCGGCCGGCACGTGCACGCCCCACTTGTCCATGACGTCTGGGTCCTTGACCACGATGGGCCGGCCGGGTTCAATGCCGACCAGTTCGGCCAGCTTGTCGTTGACGCCGGGGCGGGCGGAGTCGGCGTTGGTGTGGGCGGCATACAGGGCCACGCCCCCGCTGAGCAGGGTGTGGACGACCTTGCCCTTCGGCGTGTTCGCGGCCACCGAGGTCACCCCGCGCAGCAGCAGCGGGTGGTGGACGACGAGCAGCTGCGCGCCGGCATCGACAGCCGCCTGGGCAACCTCGAGCGTGCAATCCAGCGCGAAGGCCACCTTGCTCACCGGCGCGTCCGGGTCGCCGCAGACTAGCCCGACGGCATCCCATTTTTCCGCCAGCGCCGGCGGGTAGGCCGAATCCAGGTGGTGGCAGACTTCTCCCACGGTGGCCGTAGTGGTCATACTTTTTATGCTCCTTTAGCGTTGGCAGGTCCTAACGGTATATCCTAACTGCGTTCTACGGTTGTGTAAGCAGCCCCCGCAAATCGAGCTAAAGGTGAGAATTCCCCGCTGATGGTTGTTTCTGAGACTGATCCCCGCCTCCACATCGTCTTCGTCTGCACGGGCAATATCTGCCGCTCCCCCATGGCCGAGGTCATCATCCACGACTCCGTGGAGTCCGCCGGGCTTGACGATGCCGCCCGCATCACCTCCTGCGGCCTCGGCGGCTGGCACGTCGGCCAGGGCGCCGACAAGCGCGCCATCGCCGAGCTGCGCCGCGGCGGCTACGACGGCAGCTCCCACCGCGCCAGCCAGCTCTCCGCCGAGGACCTGGACGCCGATCTCATCGTCGCCCTGGATACCGGGCACCGGGAGACCCTGCGCCAGCAGGCGCCGGACCCGGACAAGGTCGTGCTGCTGCGCGATTTCGACCCGGAGTCCGCCCCGGATTCCTCGGTGGCCGATCCCTTCTACGGCGACGAGGAGGATTTCGCCCGCACCCGCCAGGCCATCGAGGCCGCCGCCGACGGGCTCATGGCTTGGATTCGCGACCATGCCCGTGACTAGACTGGGTATCTGTGGGTACTCGGACTAAGCAGACTGCACCGGACAGCGAGCCGGTGCGCGCGCGGCAGCAGACGTCGTGGTGGAAGACTTTCCTCAAGCCCAGCTGGGTTTTCCTGCTGCTGTTCGTGATCGTGTTTTCCTACCTGGCCTTCACGGTGCTAGCACCCTGGCAGCTGGGCAAGGACGACGACATCGTCGAGCGCAACGAGCACATCACCGCCGCCTACGAGAAGGACCCCGTCCCCGCCGACGAGATCCTGGACGAAAACGGCGCCATCGCCGGCGGCGAGGAATGGTCGCGCGTTATCCTGCGCGGGCGCTACATACCCGACGACGAGGTGCTGGTGCGCCTGCGGCCGGTAGCCTCCGGGCCTTCCTACCAGTCCCTGGTCCCCTTCCGCACCGACGGCGGCCAGACCATCTTGGTCAACCGCGGCTGGGTCCCGGCCGGTGAGGCCAACGCCGTGCCCGAGATCGCCCCCGCCCCTAGCGGCCCGCAGGAGGTCGTGGGCATGGTCCGCCAGCACGAGGCCGAGCATTCCTCCGCCCCCGTCGAGCGCGACGGCTACCCCCAGGTCTATTCCATCAACCCGCCCCAGGTCGGCGAGCTTATCGATGCCGACCTCGGCGCCGACTACGTCCAACTGACCGAAGATCAGCCGGGCGTGCTCAACCCCATCCCGATCCCGCAGATGGACCGCGGCAACCACCTGTCCTACGGCTTCCAGTGGATTGCCTTCGGCATCATGGCCCCGCTGGGCCTGGGCTATTTCGTCTGGGCCGAAATCCGCGAGCGGCGCCGCGTCCGCGACGAGGAGGCCGAGATGGCCCAGCTCGACGCCGCCGAGGAACACGCTGCCCCCGCCGCCGGCTCGGCCACTGGGTCGGCCGCAGCTGCCGAGCCGGAGACCGCGGATTCGAAGGCCGAGGCCGCTGCCGAAGCCCACGAGCGCCGCATGCGCGCCCGCTACGGCGACTCCAAGCCGGACTTCTACTCGAAGTTCGCGAAGCGGAACAAGGAACGCTTCTAGCGCGGTTCCGGCACCGCCCCACAGACGCGAACAACGCCCTCCCGGGTTCGGGAGGGCGTTGTTTTCTGTGCGGCCTACAGGGCTCGAACCTGTGACCTATTGGGTGTAAACCAATTGCTCTTCCAGCTGAGCTAAAGCCGCAATGCGCGAAAAGCGCTTTACAAAGACTAGCCCGCCGCCGCGAGCTAGCGCAAATTGACCCCGCCAGCTGGCGGGGCGGCCTTATTTCTTGGTGTAGCCGCGGCCGACCAGGCAGCTGCCCTGCCAGTCACCCAGGCGCTCGGCCTTGGTCTGGACCAAGCCGGCCTGCTGGGCGGACTCGGAGATTTCGCCTGGGGCGACGGTGCCCGGCTTGCCGGCGCCCGGGGTCAGCAGCCAGATGACCCCACCCTCGCCCAGCGGGCGCAGCGAGTCCACCAGGCCGTCGACCAGGTCCCCGTCGCCGTCGCGCCACCACAGCACGACGGCGTCACACAGTTCGTCATTTTCTTCTTCGAGGAAGTCTTCCCCGATGACGTCTTCGACGGATTCCGAGATTGCCGGATCGCAATCCTCGTCCCATCCGAGCTCTAGGGCAACCATGCCTTTGTCGATGCCCAGCATCTTCGCGTAGTCAGCATGGTCGTTGGTTACGCCCGCAGCGTCCGCCACTGAAATTGTCCTCCTGTGTGTGTAGGGTCCTGGCGCTTCACCAGGCTGTGTCAGGTAGCACTCTACCGCTTAATACTGCAGTTTTCTCACTGTCGCCCTAATTGTGCCCTAGTTGCGGCTTCCCACTCTTCCCAGCGCGGAACTTAACAGGCTTCACAGTTTCGCCATTCCCACTGCACAGCGCGGCAAATATTTGGTGCGGCGGGATTTGCAACGGCCCGGCCCGCGCGCGCGGAGATAAAGCGCG
Source organism: Corynebacterium sp. 32222D000AT (assembly GCF_053546955.1). NCBI lineage: Bacteria > Bacillati > Actinomycetota > Actinomycetes > Mycobacteriales > Corynebacteriaceae > Corynebacterium > Corynebacterium sp. 32222D000AT. The sequence goes on from NZ_JBPPVW010000006.1 coordinate 137,050, forward strand.
TATTCTGGACGGCAAAGTGCTTAACTTACTTCAGGAGGCTTTTAATGGCTGAAAAGGACGCCCTGCAGGGGGACTCCAACTTCCCGCTGATTCGCGACGGCGTCGCGTCTTACCTGCACGATAAGGACCCGGAAGAAACCCGCGAGTGGATGCAGTCCCTCGACGGCCTGCTGGACTCTTCCGATCCGGAACGCGCCCGCTACCTCATGCTCCGCCTGTTGGAGCGCGCCACCGCTAAGCGCGTGCAGCTGCCCGCGCTGACCTCGACGGACTTCGTCAACACCATCCCGACCTCGCTGGAGCCGGAGTTCCCGGGCGACGAGGAGCTGGAGAAGCGCTACCGCCGCTGGATCCGCTGGAACGCCGCCATCATGGTGCACCGCGCGCAGCGCCCGGGCATCGGCGTGGGCGGCCACATCTCCACCTACGCTGGCGCGGCCCCGCTCTACGAGGTCGGCCTGAACCACTTCTTCAAGGGCAAGGATGATCCGTCCGGCGGCGACCAGATCTTCTTCCAAGGCCACGCATCGCCGGGCATGTACGCCCGCGCCTACCTGGAAGGCCGCCTGTCCGAGGAGGACCTGGACGGCTTCCGCCAGGAGGTCTCCCGCGGCAAGGGCGAGGGCCTGCCTTCCTACCCGCACCCGCGCCTGATGCCCTGGTTCTGGGAGTTCCCGACCGTGTCCATGGGTCTGGGCCCGGCCAACGCCATCTACCAGGCTCGCTTCAACAAGTACCTGGAGCAGCGCGGCATCAAGGACACCTCCAAGCAGCACGTCTGGGCCTTCCTGGGCGACGGCGAGATGGACGAGCCCGAGTCCCGCGGCCTGCTGCAGATGGCCTCGCTCTACGAGCTGGACAACCTGACCTTCGTGGTCAACTGCAACCTGCAGCGCCTGGACGGCCCGGTCCGCGGCAACACCCAGATCATCCAGGAGCTGGAGTCCTTCTTCCGCGGCGCCGGCTGGTCCGTCATCAAGGTCATCTGGGGCCGCGGCTGGGACAAGCTGCTCGAGGCCGACAAGGATGGCGCCCTGGTCAACGTCATGAACACCACCTCCGACGGCGACTACCAGACCTTCAAGGCTAACGATGGCGCCTACGTCCGCGAGCACTTCTTCGGCCGCGACGAGCGCACACTGAAGCTGGTCGAGGATCTCTCCGACGACGAGATCTGGTCCCTGCGCCGCGGCGGCCACGACTACCGCAAGATCTACGCCGCCTACGCGCAGGCGCTGGACAACCACGGCACCGGCAAGCCGACCGTCATCCTGGCCCACACCATTAAGGGCTACGGCCTGGGCCACAACTTCGAAGGCCGCAACGCCACCCACCAGATGAAGAAGCTGACGCTGGAGGATCTGAAGCTCTTCCGCGACAAGCAGGACATCCCGATCTCCGACGAGGAGCTGGAAAAGGATCCGTACCTGCCGCCGTACTTCCACCCGGGCAACGACGCCCCGGAGGTCAAATACATGCTGGAGCGCCGCAAGGAGCTCGGTGGCTTCCTGCCGGAGCGCCGCGTGGACTACACCCCGCTGAAGGTGCCGGAGCTGTCCAAGCTGCGGTCCGTGATGAAGGGCTCCGGCAAGCAGGAGGTGGCCACCACCATGGCGCTGGTGCGTACCTTCAAGGAGCTCATGCGCGACAAGGAGCTGGGCAAGCGCGTCGTGCCGATCATCCCGGACGAGGCCCGCACCTTCGGCATGGACTCCTGGTTCCCGACGCTGAAGATCTGGAACCCGCGCGGCCAGAACTACGTGCCGGTGGACCACGACCTGATGCTGTCCTACCGCGAGGCCACCGACGGCCAGATCCTGCACGAGGGCATCTCCGAGGCCGGCGCGTCCGCCAGCTTCACCGCGGCGGCGACCTCGTACGCCACCCAGGGTGAGCCGATGATCCCGCTGTACATCTTCTACTCGATGTTCGGCTTCCAGCGCACTGGCGACGCCTTCTGGGCCGTCGCCGACCAGATGGGCCGAGGCTTCCTCATCGGTGCGACCGCCGGCCGCACCACCCTGACTGGTGAGGGCCTGCAGCACATGGACGGCCACTCCCCGATCCTGGCCTCGACCAACCCGGCCATCATCTCCTACGATCCGGCGTTCAGCTTCGAGGTGGCCCACCTGGTCCACCGCGGCATCGAGCGCATGTACGGCGAGGGCGAGGGCGAAAACGTCATCTACTACCTCACCGTCTACAACGAGCCGGTCCACCAGCCGGCCGCTCCGGAGGACCTGGACGTCGAGGGCCTGCACGGCGGTATCTACCACTACAACACCGCCGAGGACGGCTCCCTGCCGGCCAACATCCTGGCTTCCGGCGTGGGCGTGCACGAGGCGCTGCGCGCCCAGGAGATCCTGGCCCGCGACTACGACGTCAAGGCCAAGCTGTTCTCCGTGACCTCCTGGTCCGAGCTGGCTCGCGATGGCGCCCGCCGCAACCAGGAGGCCCTGCGCACCGGCAGCGAGCCGACCGAGGCTTTCGCCACCAAGCAGCTCAAGGACCACGAGGGCCCGTTCGTCGGCGTGTCCGACTTCGCCACGGACCTGCAGGAGCAGATTCGCCCCTACGTGCCGGGCACCTACATCGTGCTGGGCGCGGACGGCTTCGGTTTCTCCGATACCCGCGAGGCCGCACGCCGCTACTTCAACACCGACGCCGAGTCCATCGTCGTCGCTGTCCTGGAGGGCCTGGCCCGCGACGGCAAGGTTGACCGCGACGTGGTGAAGAAGGCCGCCAGCGACCTCAAGCTGGACGACCCGACTAGCACCACCCCGAGCGAGTAAACCGCCAACAAAGCCCCACTTCCTAGCGCCTCAACGCGCTGCAGGAGGTGGGGCTTCGTGCTGCCTAAAGGTAAAAGGCTAGCAGTCGCTATGGGCGTCGAGGAGGCGGCCTAAGCACTCGGCGACCTTCTCCGGCTCTTCCAGGATGACCATGTGCCCGGACTCGTCCACGACCTCGAGGTCGGCCTGCGGCCAGTGGTTCAGGATGACCTCGGACTGGCTGCGCGGGGTCACGATGTCCAGCTCGCCGACGACGACGGTGCCCGGCAGGCCGGACAGCCGCTGCTGCGCGGCGAATTCGCGGTGCTCCAGCAGGTCGTCGAAGAAGCCGACGAAGGAATCCAGCGGGGTATCCAACAGCATCGCGGCGTGGAATTGGATGCGCTCCATCCGCGGGAATCCCGCCGCCAGCAGCGCCAGCACGGGCGCGGCGAACTGGGCGACCTCGTAGCGCATGATGTTCATCTTCTCCGGCAGGCGGTTGCAGGCCTTGTACAGCCCGTGCATCAGCGCCGAGTTCAGCACCAGGGCCACCCCGCGCGCGGAGAAGCGGCGCATGGAGGTCGAGACCAGCAATGCGCTATCGATGCGCCCGTAGGTCTTCTCGTCGCAGCGCCGGATCAGGTTGAGCGCGACCATCCCGCCCAGGGAGTGCCCGACGATGACCAGCCGGCCCTGCGGGGCGCGCTCGCGCACGACGGCGAGCACGTCGTCGGCCGCCGAGCTAATCGAGCAGTCCTCGCTGGGCACCGTGGCGGACTGGCCGTGCCCGCGCAGGTCGACCAGGAGGCTTTTGACCCGCGGGTAGTGCTCGCGCAGGTAGTCGACCTGCTCGTAGAAGCTCTCGGCGGCCAGGGTGTAGCCGTGGATGAAGACGACGGTGACGTCGGCATCGTCAGCGCCTGCCTCATACCAGGCGATATCGATGCCGTTGCCCGTGCTGGTCCCCTCCGCTAGCAGGTGGGTAAGCCCCGGCGCCGTGCGGTGATCGTGCAGTTGCTCGTAGGCTTTGCGCAGCTGCCGGCGGCCGGACGGCAGGAACCGCTTGCCCCAACTGCGAGCGATGATCTCGGCCTGGTATCTCCTTCTCATGTCGACTAAATATCCTATCCGAACCGCCGCGTTTAACCTACTAGACTAGGTCCCATGGCCAACGATCTCACCGCGCAACTTCAGGCGCACTTTTCCTCCGGCCCGGCCGAGGAGTCTTCTTCCCCGGCGGGCGACACCTACGGCGAGCTGTGCCAGCTCATCGAATCGGTCACGGGGGTGGATGCCGACGACATCGAGCGCGATAAGCCGCTGACGGACGTCGACCTGCGCTCGCTGACGATGATCGAGCTGACCGTCAAGGCCGAAGAAAAATTCAAGGTCCGACTCGACGAAGAGACCGTGCTGGGCTTTTCGACCGTCGGCGATTTCGTGAACTATGTGGAGCAACACCGATGATTTCTTACCTGTCTGACATGGACGGCGTGCTCATCCGCGAAGGCGAGATGGTCCCTGGCGCCGACCGCTTTCTGCAGGCCCTCTACGACAACGGCATCGAGTTCATGGTGCTGACGAACAACTCCATGTCCACGCCGCGGGACCTGTCCGCGCGGCTGGCGAATACGGGCCTGCGCATCCCGCCGGAGCGCATCTGGACCTCGGCGACCGCGACCGCGACCTTCCTGTCCACGCAGGTCAAGGACGGCACCGCTTATGTCATCGGCGAGTCCGGGCTGACCACCGCCCTGCACGAGGCCGGCTGGATCCTCACCGACGCGGACCCCGAGTTCGTCGTGCTGGGCGAGACCCGCACCTATTCTTTCGAGGCGATCACCACCGCCATCAACCTGATCCGGGGCGGCTCCCGGTTCATCGCCACCAACCCGGACGTGACCGGGCCCGCCCCGCAGGGCGTGCTGCCGGCCACGGGTTCGGTCGCCGCGCTGATCACGACGGCCACGGGCCGCGAGCCCTACTACGTCGGCAAGCCAAACCCGGTGATGATGCGCTCGGCGCTCAACCACATCGGCGCCCACTCGGAAGACACCGTCATGGTAGGCGATCGCATGGATACCGACGTCAAGGCCGGCATCGAGGCGGGCCTGCGCACCGTGTTGGTGCGTTCCGGCATTACTGACGATGCCGAAATCACCCGCTATCCCTTCCGCCCCACCGCGGTCAAGGACTCGGTCGCCGACCTAGCCGGAAACGTCCTCGAACCCTTCTAGCTGCGCGCTAAAGCCGTGAGCGCGCGCCAGCTGGCTCATCTCCGCGGCGAAGGCCACCAGCTCCGCGCGGGTGCCAGTCAGCACCTGCCGGCAGCCGACCCCGCAGGGCGTGCCAGTGGCTCGGCCGGCGGCCAGCGCGACGATATTGTCGCCGGGGTAGTCCTTGTGCCAGCGGGTGCACCACTGGGCGGTCAAGGGGTCGTCGCCGGGCACGACGAATTCGGACTCGGACTCGATGACGCGCGCCATCAGGTCCTCGACCACGGGCCGCAGGCGCACGGGCATGCCCGAAATCCGCAGGACCGTAGTCAACGTCGCGGCCGTTCGCGGCGCGACCCCGATGGGGCCGGCCGGCCAAGTAGTGGCATCCGCCGAAGATGCGGCGATGCCGGTGGGTGTTACGCATGTACTCAAAGCCGAATCTCCTCCGCGGAGTAGCCCCGCCACCGACGCCCTCCCCGGCACGGATAGGCCGTGCCGCGCCCGCACCGCTGCGCTATGCCGGGTGCAAAAAGCTGCGCGCTGGCAGGTGGAAATCCCTCGCGGAATCCCTGCGGAATCTCCTACCGGAAATCCCCGCGGAACCACCTAGCGGAATTTCTCAGCGGAACCTCCTGCCAGAAACGCGCAACCGGGGCGTCGTTTAGTGGCGCAAGACGAGCATCGTCTTCCCCAACGAACTCGAATGCGTTACCTGACTTAGTCTCCCCTCACACCCGTCACATCAGCAACTCTAAACCACTACTTCAATCCCCCGTTTACTCAACCTCAAGTACAACTTGAACCCCACAGGTTGCGGGGGCTCCGGCACGGGGTCCCCGCCGCGGGGCTCGAGCTTCTGGGCTCGCTTTCCGGCGCGGGGTTCAGGCTCCGGCCTCAGGGCACAGCTTCGCGGCCCCACGGTCCGCCCGGCGTCTAGTTCCGCTGTCCGGTCAGCTCGGCGTAGATCGCCGCGTTGGTCTCGGCCCACAGCGGCTTGGCCCAGTCGCCGAAGTCGCGGTCGGTCAGCGCCACCATAGCGTGTTCTCCCGCCACCCAGAGGTAGGTGCCCGACATCCCGAAGTGCCCGGCGGTCTCCTTCGGCATGTTCGCGCCGGTCCAGTGCGGGTCCTTGGTCCCCCGCAGCTCGAAGCCCAGACCCCACGGGCAGGGCTTGTGCATCCCGTAGCCGGGCACGATGCCGCGCAGCTCCGGAAACTGGACCGTCCGCATCTCCTCCACGGACGACGGGTCCAACAGCTGTGGGGTGAGCACCTCGCGCGCGAAGGCGGCCAGGTCATCGACGGTAGAAACCAGCCCGTGCCCGGCCGAGCCCTCCAGCGCGGTATCGTGCATGCCCAGCGGCTCGAGCACTCCCTCGCGCAGGTAGTCGGCGAAATCCATCTCCGCCGCCGCGCCTACGGTCTCGGCCGCCCACTCGTAGCCGGCTGAGGAATAGATGCGCCGCTCGCCCACCGGCTTCTGCGGCTCGCGGGAGTCAAAGCCCACCCCGGAGGCGTGCGCGAGCAGGTGGCGCAGCGTCGAGCCTTCCGGCCCGGCGGCCTGGTCGAGCTCGACTGCGCCCTCCTCGACGGCGAGCATCACCCCGTAGGCGACGACGAGCTTGGTCACCGACGCCACCGGATACCGCCGGGAAGTATCCCCTACCACATCAACGACCTCGCCGCCGCGCAGCACCTGCGCCGCAACGTTGTCGACGGGCCACTGGTCAAGATGTTCACGCAGACTCATGCCTTCCCAGCGTACCGTCGCCCGGCTGCTGAAGCTTATGCGCTGCAGGCAGCGGCATCGGGCTGCTCGCCGTCGGCGCGCTGCAGGCCCCACAGGATGAGCGCCCGGGCGGATTCGTCGCGCGGCAGCTGCGCGTGCTCCGGCGTCGTACCACAGGTTTCGCCCAGGTCGACGTTGACGACGTCCGCGCCCGCAACGGCCTCCAGCTGCGACGAGCTGTTCGGAGTCACCGTCTTGTCCGCCGGCGAGTAAATCGAGGTGTATTTCACGCCCGCGGTGGAATCCGGCAGGGCGTTGAGCTTTTCGATAAACGGCGAGCCAATCACCTGCTGAATCGCGGCCGTGGAGGCCAGAAAGCGCGCCAGGTTCGGCACCGCGGTGATAATCGGCCCGAGGAAGTCCAGCGCCCCGCCCAGCGTGGTGCCGTGGTAATTGCCGCCGATGGCCACCACCCGCGCCACCGATGCCTCGTCGCCGTAGATCTGCTCATAAGTCTTGGTGTGCATCCCGCCCTGGCTGTGCCCGACGAGGTTGATCTTCTCGGCGCCGGTGGCCTGGCGTACGTAGCGGATCTGCTCGGCGACCTCCCGGCCGGAGGCGTCTAGGTCCCCGATAGCCTTCAGGGACGGGATGGCGTTTTGCAGGGTGACGTCGTCGGCGCCGTAGTCGAAGGCCCACACGCACATGCCGGCGTCCTGCAGCTGCGGGATGAGGCTCTCCCAGTTGCTGGCGTTGTCCGAGGTGCCGTGGAGCAGCACGACGGGCTCGTCCACCTCGCCGGTCGGCTGGCAGGTCGGGTCGTTGATGCCGAAGCTATCGTCCACCGAGGTCTCATACGGCGCTGCCGATGCCCCAGCCGCCTGCCCGGCCCCCGCCGCCAGGGTGGCGGCCATGACGGCAGCCACCACTGCCCCACGCTGTGTGCGCATAATGCGTCCTTTCCCAGAAAATAAGCTGAATAAAAATGCAACTTATCCTATCTCCTGGGAAGCCCGCCGGCAGGCTGGGACAGCGGATCGTGACCGATGTCATGCGCCTGCCATGCGTCAGAGTCAGCCGCGGCGGATCACGCCGCACGCGCTAGTCTGCGAAGGGGTAATCCGTGTACCCGTGGGCGCCGTCGGCGTAGAAGGTGGCCTGCTCCGGGGTGTTGAGCGCCAATCCTTCCTTCCAGCGGCGCACGATGTCCGGGTTGCCGATGATTTCGCGCCCCACCGAGACGGCATCGACGTAGTCGAGCCGCTGCATGGCCTCGGCGTCGGGCAGCTCGGTCAGCTGGGCGAACCCGTTGTTCATCAGCACGCGCGTGCGCCCGTTGCGGCGGGTGCGCCCAGCCAAGTCGGCGACCAGCTCGTCGGCCGGGTCGCCGTGCAGGATGGACACGTAGGCCACCTCGAGCTCGGCCAGCTCGTCGACGAAGCGGCCGTAGACCTCCGCCACGTCCGCGCGATCGTCTTCAATAACGCCCTGCACGTTGTGCTCCGGGGAAATGCGCACGCCGACGCGGTCTGCGCCGATCTCCTCGACGACTGCCCGGGCGACGGCCAGCGGGAAGCGCAACCGGCCCTCCACGCTGCCGCCGAAATCATCCGTGCGCTGGTTGGACGACGGCGCCAGGAACTCGTGCAGCAGGTAGCCGTTGGCGTTGTGGATCTCGATTCCGTCGACGCCGGCATCGACAGCCCGGCGCGCCGCCGCCCGGAAATCGCCCACGATGCGCTCCAGCTCCGCGGCCTCCAGCTCCCGCGGGGTCAGCGCGTCCTGCTTGCCGTCGAAGGTGTGGATCTGGGTGCCGGAGCAAATCGCGGACGGGGCCACCGGATCCGCCCCCTCGGTCAGGTTCGGGTGGCAGACGCGGCCGCCGTGCATGACCTGCATAAACATCACGCCGTCGGCGGCGTGGACGGCCTCGGCGACGTGCTGCCAGCCGGCCTGCTGGGCATCGTTAGTGATGCCGGCCTGGCCGGGGAAGGCGCGCGAGTCCAGCGACGGGAAGACCCCCTCGGTCACGATGAGCCCCAGCGATGCCCGCTGCGCGTGGTACTGCGTGTGCAGCTCGGTCGGCACGCCGCTGCGCCCAGCGCGCTGGCGGGTCATGGCGGCCATCGTGATGCGGTTGGACAGGGTGTGGCGCCCGAGTTCCAGGGGCGCGAAAAGATTCGAAGACTCCATGTGGGAGCAAACTTCGCAACCTTAGAATTTATTCCTTTTCATTCACGTAGAAGGTTTGCTTGTTGACAAACTCGTCCATGGCCAGCGGCGAGAGCTCGCGCCCGTAGCCGGAATTCTTGATCCCGCCGAAGGGCAGCTCCGGGGCCGAGGCCTGCGGGATGTTGACGTGAATCATGCCGGTCTCGATCTGGGAGGCCACGTGCTTGGCGCGCTCCTCGTCCGCGGAGAAGACGGCCCCGCCCAGGCCGTAGCGGGAGTCGTTGGCCAGCGCGATGGCCTCCTCCTCGCTGCCGACGCGGTAGATTTCGGCCACCGGCCCGAAAAACTCGGTGTAGTAGGACTCCGAGCCGACCGGCACGTCCGTGAGCACCGCCGGGGAGTAGTAGGCGCCGACCTCGGCCAGCTCGCCGCCGACGTGCAGCGTGGCGCCGGCCTCCACGGCCTCCTTGACCTGCTGGTCCAGGGTCTCGGCCGCCGCGCGCGAGGACAGCGGGTAGTACTTGCCCTCGGCCCCGTCCAACGGGTCGCCAGGCTCGTACTGCTTCGCGATGCGCACCATCTCCGCCACGAAGTCATCGTAGATGTCGTCTAGGACGATGATGCGCTTGTTCGAGGTGCAGGCCTGGCCGGTGTTCGCCAGGCGCTTGTCCCAGGCCTGGCGGGCGGCGGCCGGGATGTCGGCGGCGTCCAGCACGATGTAGGCGTCGGTGCCGCCCAGCTCCAGCACGCACTTCTTCAGCGCCTTGCCGGCCTGCGCGGCCACGGCCGAGCCGGCGCGCTCCGAGCCGGTCAGGGAGACCCCGCGTACCCGCGGGTCGGCGATGATCGTCGAGACCTGGTCGTGGGTGGCGTAGAGGTTAATGAACGCGCCCTCGGGCAGCCCGGCCTCGGTGAGGATCTGGGCGAACGCCGCCGAGGAGCGCGGGCAGATTTCGGCGTGCTTGAGCAGGATCGTGTTGCCCACCATCAGGTTCGGCGCGGCGAACCGGGCGACCTGGTAGTACGGGAAGTTCCACGGCATGACGCCGAGCAGCGGGCCCACCGGCAGGCGGCGCATGATGGCGGTGCCGCCGCTGTGCGGGATCTTTTCGTCCTGGGCGAACGCGGCGCCGTTGTCGGCGTAGTAGTCCAGGATCTTGGCGGAGTACTTCACCTCGCCGATGCCGGAGCCCAGCTCCTTGCCCATCTCGGTCGCGGCGATTTCGGCGAGCTCCGGCGCGCGCTCGCGCAGCAGGTTCGCGGCGTTCTTGAGGACCTTCGCGCGCTCATCGAAGCTGGTCTGGCGCCAGTGCTGGAAGGCGTCGGTCGAGTCGGTGATCGCCTGCCCGATGGCGGCATCGGTGGCGAACTCGAAGGTCTGCTCGATTTCGTCGGTCTTGGGATTCTGAACGCGGTAGTTCTGTGACATACCCCGAGTCTAGGTATCACCTCGGCCCGTGTCACCCGTCTCGGTGGCCGCCGTGGGCTCTACCGTCTCGGTCTGGGTGGCCGTGGGCTCGGCGGTCTGGGTGGCCGGCGCCTGTCCGCCCTGCCC